>JAKMDW010000010.1 GCA_022426245.1 Alphaproteobacteria bacterium
CGATATAGCGACCGATTTGCGCCGGCACAATGCCGATAGCGGTTTCGGTCAGCGCCATTTTCGTATCCTTGACGGCAATCACAATATCGGCCGCCGAGGCCATGCCCAGCCCACCGGCCATCGCCGCGCCATGAAGCACAAAAATAATCACTTGCGGCATAGAGCGGACGGTCAGAAAGAAGCGTCCCATTTTGGAATTATCTTCAATCACCTGCTCGTCTGTATGCACCTCTTGAAAATTGCTCTTGAAGCCCTTCAAATCGCCACCGGCGCAAAACACCTCGCCCTTGCCGCGCACGGTGATGCCACGAATGTCATTGCGAGTTTTGAGATAATCAAAAATCGCCTGCAATTCAGACATGAGCGCGTCAGACATGGCATTGCGCGCGTCCGGCCTATTCAGCCAGACGGTTGCCCAATCACGATCTTCTTCGAGGATTACGACGCTGGTCTCAGGTGCTTGCATTTTCATCTCCCTAAATACTTATTTACATGCGGCCCACACCGAAGGCGTTCGGGTTCAGCGTGCGATGTTCGCGCTCCCAAATCGTCTCCAGCGTAAAGCCCAAAATCTTGCGCGTGTCGCGCGGGTCAACAACCCCATGGTCGAGCAAGCGACCGGAGGTAAAAAACGCGTCTTCTTGGGCCGCAAACACCGCTTCAATGGCGGCGCGCTGTTTGGCCAACGCCTCCATATCGGGCTCCACGCCGCGCCGTTTGGCAGCGTTGAGGGCGACGGTTTCCATCGTTCCGGCAGCGCTCTCACCGCTCATCACGCCGGTCATCGCGCCCGGCCAGGTGAACAAAAAGTCAGGGTTGAAGCCATAACCGGCCATGCCATAATTGCCCGCGCCGTATGACGCACCCACATAAAAGGACAGTTTCGGCACACGGATATTCGACACGGCCTGAATCATTTTCGAGCCATGTTTAATCATGCCCTTCTGCTCATATTCCGTGCCGACCATATAGCCGGTGATGTTATTCAAGAAAACGAGCGGCGTATTGGCTTGGTCAACAATTTGAAAGAAATGCGCGCCCTTGGCTGCTTCATCAGGCCCCATCGGGCCATTATTGGCCACCAGCCCGACCGGATGGCCGAAAATACGGGTTTGCACGCAAACCAAATTAGGGCCAAAGCGCGATTTAAACTCGGTAAATTCCGAGCCATCAACCAGACGGGCAATCAATTCGCGGCTGTCATAAGGGATTTTATAGTCAGTCGGAACGAGACCGAGAATCTCTTCAGCATCATAGAGCGGCTCATCAAAGGCGCGCTGCGGCAAAGGTGGACAATGTTCGTTCCAGCCAATATTCGCCACCACATCGCGAATTTGACGAATGCCGTCCGCATCATCCTCAGCCAGATATTCTATCAGACCGGAAACCGAGGCGTGCATTTCACTGCCGCCCAGTTGGCGCTCATCGGCAATCTCACCGGTCGCCGCTTGCACCAAAGCCGCGCCGCCCAGCGCGGCCATGCCATTATGCTTCACGCCGACATTATAATCTGACATGCCGGGCATATAAGCGCCGCCAGCCGTTGACGGGCCGTGCAGCACCGTCATGGTCGGAATACCTGCCGCGCTTAATTGACCCAAGGAACAAAACACACCGCCACCATGCGCCCAAAGCTCGACTTTATATTGCATCAAATTGGCACCGGCGCTTTCCACCAAATGAATGAAAGGCAGCTTATTGGCCAGCGCCAATTGCATCGCTTCAAGGTTTTTACGAAACCCCATTTCGGTTGCCGCACCGGCATTAATACCGCTATCAGCGACGCAAATCATGCTGCGCACGCCCGACACATAGCCGATGCCGGCCAGCACCGAGCCGCCGGGAATTGACGTATCGCGGTCAGGGTCATCGACGCAATAGCTGGCCATATTATACAGCGGCAAATACGGCATGCCCGGGTCGAGCAATTGCGCCAGTCGGTCACGCGGGGTCAGTTGGCCGCGCTCTTCAAACCGCGGACGCCGCTTTTCTGAGGCCGCTTCGGCGCGCGCTTCCAGCATCCGCAAATGCGCTATCTTCTCAAGCTGGTCTTCGCGGTTTTTGGTATAGGCTTCGGATTTTTTATCCAGTTTCGATTCAAACGCCGACATTATAGGGGCTCCGCTAATTTTTGAGGAATGGGTATCGGGTGGTCGAGCAGGATTTGCGCATAGGCTTTACCCTGCGGGTCATTGCGTAAGGAGGCGACGCCGCCGCCGCCCAACGCATCATCAATCAAAATATTCATCGCATGGCTGCCCGGCAAATAATATCGCGCCAGTGATGGATTATCGCCAATAAAGTGAGCGAACCGATGGCGAATGGCCGCTTCATCAAGCGCCGCCCAAATATACGGCATGTAGGCCGCGTCGCGCGCAATAATGCCGATATTGGCCTTATTACCCTTATCGCCCGAGCGCCCCCATGCCAGCTTGACAAGCGGCACCTCAACCGTGCCTGCCTCTTGCGGGGCTTCAGGTTCAATCACGGCGACGGGCCGGTCGCCCTTTACCGCTAAGGCTTCTTCAAAATGGCTGACCGCGCCATCAACATCAATGGCGATGCTGACCTCACCCTTTGGCAGAAGGAATGAAAATAAGCGCACCACCGGTGACGGCTTGGCGCGCGAGCCGGCAAAGATGGAAAGTCCGGCCGGGGTCGCCAAACCTAAGCCGCTAATCTCTCTCAACAGCGCACCGCACCCCGCTTGCGTGTCGTGTTTGGCGGCAATTTTCAATACCACTTCGCGGCTCGACGGCCCGTTGGTCGCCGCGCCAAACTGGCTGTCATCGCCCAAAACTTCGACACTTGTCTCACTATAATCAGGCAGATTATGAGCCTGCAAAACCCGGCGCGCCCGAGCAAGGGCGGCATCGGCAAAATGGCGCGCTTTCGCTGCCGCCTCGATACCGACAAAGCTCATCATGGTTCCGGCCCGAAACCCGTCAGCATAGGTGGCGCAGACCTTATAGCTGTCGGGCGGGGTTGCGCCTTTGGCATGGGCGACACGGACACAATTCTCGCCCGCCTGTTCAATCGTCACATCGGAAAAATCGCACGTCACATCAGGCAGCAAATAGGCTTGCGGGTCACCGATTTCGTAGAGCATCTGCTCCGACACTGTGCCGACATTAACCACGCCATTTGTGCCGTCGGGCTTCATCACCTTGAAAACACCACCCGCATCAATATCGATAAACGGATAGCCGATATCGGATATATCGCCCGATAATTGCCAATCGGTAAAATTGCCGCCCGAGGCTTGCGGCCCACATTCAATAATATGACCGGCCAGCGACCCCGCCGCCAGCTTGTCGAGATCTTGCGGCTGCCACCCAAAAGCGTGAATGCACGCGCCCAATGTTACCGCGCTATCGACGCTGCGGCCGGTAATGACAATATCCGCACCGCCATCCAACGCCGCAGCGACCGGAAAGCCGCCGAGATATGCATTAACGCTGGCCAGAGTTTCCGGCGGTGGGCAATCCGTGTCTGCGAACATGTCCTTAGCGTTTGAGAAGTCAGGCGCACGGTCGAGCAAATCATCGCCGCTAATGACCGCGACTTTCAAATCCAGTCCGGCTTCGGCAATCAGCGCCCGCGCCGCCGCGCCGCACGCCGCCGGATTGACACCGCCTGCATTGGTCAAAATCTTAACGCCCTTATCGGCAATCTCAATCAGGTTCGGTTTTAGAACGCCGGAGATGAAGTCGGTCGCGAAACCGGCATCGGGGTTTTTCACCCGTGCGCGCGCCAAAATCGACATGGTAATCTCGGCGAGGAAATCATAGACCAGATAATCCATGCCCTCGACTTGCAAAAGCTGCGGCGTCGCCATCATGCTCTCGCCCCAATAGCCGCTTGCGCCGCCAATTCTTATGGTTTCACTCATAACATCTCCCTGCGGCCAGATGTTAGCGTGCAAACTTGCTTTGTAAAGCCGGACAGGCCACCATGCGGCGAGCTTATTTGGGAGGCCGTCGTGTTAAATCCATTTGAAACCGAAGAGCGTCGCGCCTTTCAGGACAATGTGCGCAAATTTATGGAAACCGAGATAAACCCTCATGTCGATGAGTGGGACGAGGCCGGAGCTTATCCGCATGAAATTAACGAAAAAGTTTGCGCGCTTGGTGTCTTCGGTTTTGATATTCCTGAGGAATATGGCGGGCTGGGTTTCGACGATATGCATATGCGCAAAGCGGTCGGCATTGAGATGGGCCGCTCCTCAGCCGGTGGCGTGATGGCCAGTGTCGGCGCGCGCTCCATCATGTTGAAGCCGCTGAGCGAATTGGCCAATGACGATATTAAAGCACGCGCCCTGCCCGATTTGCTGTCGGGTAAAAAAGGCGGCGCGCTGGGCATTACCGAACCGGGCGGTGGGTCAGATGTCGCCAACATCAAAACTGTGGCGCATAAAGACGGCGATGAATGGGTGCTGAACGGCCAAAAAATGTTCATCACCGGCGGCATGCAAGCGAGCTATTTTGTTATTGCGGCGCGCACCGGCAAATCAGGCATGGGCGGCATATCTTTATTCTTTGTCGATGCCGACACGCCCGGCTTTAGCCGCACACCCATTGACCGCAAAATGGGCTGGTGGGCGTCTGATACGGCGACACTTTATTTTGACGATTGCCGCGTGCCAGATGCGCATTTAATGGGTGCAGAAAACAAAGGCTTTTACGCCATTATGAATAATTTTAATTTTGAGCGTTTTTTGATGGCGGCGCAAATGACCGGCATGTCCATGCGCTTATTTGACGATTGCGTCGCCTATGCACAAGAGCGCGAAACATTTGGCGACAAGCTGATCGCGCACCAAGTTATCCGTCACAAGCTGGCCGATATGTCGGCGCGCATTGATGCGATGGACGCCTATCTCAACCAGCTTGGCGAGATCATCAATCGCGGCGAGAAAGCGCTGGCCGAAATTTCCAAACTGAAATTTTTCTGCTCCACCAATCTTGAGAAAAACGCCAGCGATGCGATGCAAATTATGGGCGGCGCAGGCTATTTGCGCGGCAATGCGGTTGAACGGATTTACCGCGAAGTCAAAGTGCAAGCGATTGGCGGCGGCTCGGAAGAGATTATGCGCGATTTGAGCGTCAGACTGATGGGCCTATAAATCGGCCTAGCCTATTGACCGCGCCCCGCCCTCTCTCCTAACGTTTTTCCGCACGGCATATTTATCCGCGCAACTTGGGAGGGTGGTATGAGCGAGAAACCAACAGCCGAAAAACCGCTGGCCGGATTGGAAGTTCTGGAGCTGTCGACCATGGTCACCTGCTCGCTATCTGCGATGATGCTGCGCGCGCAAGGGGCAAGGGTCATCAAAATCGAACCGCCGCAAATCGGTGATCCGATGCGCTATCTCGGCAGCCAGAAAAACGGTGTCTCGGCCCTGTTTCATAATTGCAATCGCGGCAAACGCTCGCTGGCCATTGACCTGAAACACGAAACCGGCGTCGAAGCGGTGCGCCGTCTCGCCGGGCGCGCCGATATTTTACTGAATAATTACCGCCCCGGCGTGATGGATAAATTGGGTCTCGGCAGTGCCGCTTTGCGCGCCGCCAATCCGAAACTCATCAATGTTGCGGTGACCGGTTTCGGCACTATCGGCCCGATGGCTGACCGACCTGCTTACGACCATGTCATTCAGGGTATTAGCGGCATTACGGCATTGCAAGGCGGCACAGATCATTTCGCCTTTGTGCGCCAGCTCATGTGCGACAAGCTCACAGCCTATACGGTGGCGCAAGCGGCGACGGCCGCTTTGGTGGCACGGGCCAGCACCGGGGAAGGCCAGCACATTGATATTTCCATGCTCCATGCCTGTCTCGCTTTTATGTGGCCCGACGGAATGATGCACCAAACGCTTTTGGACGATGACGCGCTTGACCTGCCGCCCATGTCGGAAACTTATCAAACCGTCAACACCAAAGACGGCGCGGTGGCGGCCGCGGCCCTGAGCGACCAGCATTGGGACGCAATTTTGAAATTGCTGGACCGCGAGGAATTAAAATCCGACCCGCGCTTTGAGAGCTTGCCGGCCCGTATGGCCAATCTCACAGATGTTATGGCTCTGCTGAAAGACGGGGCTTTGCACCTCAGCGTCGATGAGGTCATGACCGCATTTGAAGCCGCCGATATCCCCAGCGCCAAATGCGAACGCCGCACCACACTGACGGCCAATGCACAAATTCAAGCCATTGGCGCGTTGGAAACTTATGTGACAGAAAATCTCGGTCGCCTTACGGCGCCGACGCCACCGGCTTTATTCGATGGCCGGGCTACGTCGCTGGCCGAAGCCTGTCCAAACCTTGGCCAGCACAGTCGCGTAATTATGGACGAGTTGGGTTTCGATACCGACACGGTAGAAAAAATGGCCGATGCCGGAGCCTTGTTATGCCCCTAGACCGCACCCAACTTGCCGCCGCGCTGCCGCATGCCGATTTGCGCCCATTGCTGATGGTATTGTTCCATTATACGGGCGACGAAAAATGGCTTAATCCACCTTATAGTCCGCGCCGCAATCCAAGCTTGATTGCCGATGAGAATGCCGGTCTGCCGGAGGATATTCAGGCGGAAATTCGCGCCACCGCACTTGATGTTTTGAGCCAGGATAAAGCGCCCATTGTGGCCAGCCCCGATGAGGCACTGTTCAACCGCATGATGACGCATTCTTTAGCCGAGAATGTGCCGCCCGAATATGCGCCGTTGATGCACGAGCAAATGGGTTTTACCCCGCTTGGTAGCCAAATTGAAAAACCGCGAAAACTCCCACGCCAGCCGATTATTATTGTCGGCGCGGGCGTGGCCGGCATTGCGCTCGGCAAGCTGCTGAATGATTTGGGGCTGCCCTATATTATCCTCGAAAAGAACGAAGATGTCGGCGGCACTTGGTGGGAAAACACCTATCCTGGGGCCGGTGTCGATACGCCCAACCATGCTTATAGTTATAGCTTCGGCAAAAGCCATCGCTGGAGTCGGTATTTCTCGCCGCAGCACGAAATCCAAGACTATCTGTCGGGCAAGGCCGATGAGTTTGATGTCCGCAAACATATTCGCTTTGGCGTTGAGGTGATGCAGGTGGACTGGCAAGCCGATGACAATCACTGGCTTTTGCAAATTGCTACAAAAGACGGAGAGGAGACACTGATCGCGCCGATATTAGTCTCGGCGGTCGGCCAAATCTCGGTCGCCAAATTGCCGCCGATTGACGGGCTGGAGGATTTTAACGGGCCGCTGTTTCATTCCTCACGCTGGCCGCAAGACCTCGACCTGAAAGGCAAAAAAGTGGCGGTTGTCGGCACTGGCGCTTCAGCCATGCAAATCGTCCCAAGCATTGCCGATGAGGTTGCCGCGCTGACGATTTTTCAGCGCAGCCCGCAATGGGCGCGGCCCATCCCGCGCTATCACGAAACCCTGTCGCACGGCGCACAATATCTGCTGGAGCATGTGCCGTTTTACGCGCCGTGGTTTCGCTTCACCATGTTTTGGCGCTACGGCGATGGGCTGTTGCCGTTTTTGAAAAAAGACCCGAACTGGCCGCACCCCGAACGCGCGATGAACCGCATTAACGACCGTCACCGCGAGGAGATGGCGACGCATATTGAGACCAAGCTAGCCGGACGGCCTGACCTGATTGCCAAATCCATGCCCAGCTATCCCCCTTACGGAAAACGTATTCTGCTCGACAATCATTGGTATGACACGCTGCTGAAAGACAATGTGACCTTGTATGATGAGGGCGTGGCACGGTTTAGCGAAACGCAGGTAATTGGCGATAAAGGCAATCAATGCGCGCCTGATATTGTTGTTATGGCGACCGGTTTTGAAGTGACGAAAATGGCCAGCCGCCTGAATATTACCGGCCCGGCAGGCAATTTATCGGATGTGTGGAACGGCGACGACCCGCAAGCCTATCTCGGCATTTCCGCGCCTGATTTTCCCAATTTCTTTATGATGGCCGGGCCGACCACCGGCCTCGGACATGGCGGCAGCGGCATTTTTATAGCCGAGTGTCACGCTCACTATATCGCCTCGTGCATTGTCACCATGTTGAATGAGGGCATTGACCAAATGGCGGCGAGCCAGGCAGCGCAGGAAAAATACATGCAAGCCTATAATGAGCGCCACGCCGATATGATTTGGATGCATGAGGGCGTGAACACTTATTATCGCAATTCAAAGGGGCGGGTCTATTCGGTCATGCCGTGGCGGTTGGTCGATTATTGGAATATGACGCGAACCCCCAATTTGGACGATTACGCGACTACCATGTCGGGATGAACGGGCGTTTGCCGCCATTCGATGAAGAGCCGCCTTTTCTGCCCGCCCGCGCATGAATTGGCATGGACTTCAGTGCGCGCAATAAGGTGGCGCGGGTATCCATTGGGTCAATCACCGCATCAATTTCATGATACATGGCGGCGTTCAGCGCCTTGCCATTGGCAATCATCGCGTCGAGTAGCTTGTTATAAAGCGCGTCGCCCGCTTCACTGCCTTCACCACCGGCAGCAGCGATTTCTTTGGAATAGCCGAGCCGCACCGCGCCTTCCAGCCCCATTGGGCCAAATTCGCCGGTCGGCCATGCCATCGTCATTTGTGGCACATGCAGAGAGCCCATGCCCATGGCTTGCGCGCCCAGCCCATAACCTTTGCGCAGCACCACCATAAATACCGGCACGGAAATACTCGCCCCGGCCACCAGCATATTGGCGGCGCGGCGCACTGTGCCGAATTTCTCATGCTCCGGCCCGACCATAAAGCCCGGTGTATCGCAAAACGACACTAAGGGCAGACCGAAGGCATCGCAGAGCTGCACAAAACGGCCGGCTTTTTCCGCCGCCTCGGCATCAATCGCACCGCCCAAATGGGCCGGATTATTGGCAATCAGCCCGAAAGCCCGCCCCTCTATCCGCATAAAGCCGGTAATCATGCCCTTGCCATAGGCGCGACGCATTTCCAGAAAACTGCCCGTATCGGCAATCATTTCAATCGCCACGCGCATATCATAAGCGCGCTTGCGGTCCTCGGGAATAATGTGGCGCAGCTTGCGCTGGTCGGCGCAGGCATGGGTTTGCACCGTGCCCTGGAAATAACCCAATAATTGTTTGGCCATAGCGGTCGCCTCGGCTTCGTTCTCAGCCAATAAATCAACCACGCCGTTTTCGGCCTGCACATCCATCGGGCCGATATCGGTCGGCGCGACAGCGCCCAGCCCGCCGCCCTCAATCATCGCCGGCCCACCCATGCCGATATAGCTGTCTTTCGTCGCAATGGTGATGTCGGCGCAGCCAAACAGCACCGCATTACCGGCAAAACAATAGCCATTATTAATAGCGATGCGCGGCGCGACGCCGCTGGCCTGCGCCCATGTCGCAAAGGTCATGACGTCGAGGCCGCCACCGGAGATTTTGCTGGCATCCGTGTCGCCCGGGCGTCCACCGCCGCCTTCCGTGTAGAACACCATTGGCACTTGCCAGTCTTGGGCGATTTCCAAAACGCGGTCGGTTTTTTTATGGTTGAACAGCCCCTGTGTGCCGGCCAGCACGGTATAATCATAAGCCAGAACGGCGGTGCGGGCGGCGTCCTCGTCGAACACATCGCCATTGACCGCGCCGAAACCGGCAACCAACCCATCGGCCGGTGTGTTGTCGATAAGGTCGTCAAGCGCGCGGCGTTGGCGTTGGGCGGCAATGGTCAACTGCCCATATTCGACAAAGCTGTCGGCATCGCATAAATCAGCAACATTTTCGCGGGCCGACCGATGGCCTTTTTCGTGCCGTTTCGCAATCTTTTCAGTCCGATTGGAATCCAGCGTGCGCGCCAGACGCGATTGCAGTTCGGCCAAATCAGCCCGCACCCCATCGAGGTCTTGCGTCGTTGTTTCAGCCGCCGCATCGGCGGCAACCTCGCCGGCCTCAACCGAGAACACCACAGCGCCCTCTTCCACCACCTCGCCGACCTCATATTTGATGGTTTTCACCGTGCCGGAAACCGGCGCTGCCAGAGCGTGTTGCATTTTCATGGCTTCGAGTATGACAAGCTCTTGGCCGGCGCTCACACTGTCCCCCGCCACTGCATTAACGGCATGCACGACGGCTTGCATCGGCGCCGTAACTGATTTTGATTGGGCTGATTTACGCATGATTTATTGCACACTCACTTGGCTGACAAAATTAATTATCGCGGCGGCCACTTTTTCAGCTTGCTTAGGCAAAATAGTATGATCCGCATTGCCCGCCCCCTCGCCGACTTCTAATTTGTAGCCAACAAGAATCGTGCCATCTTGCGCCTCGAAATGACCGTTACCTAGCGTATCTCGCGGTATCGCATTGTAGAAAATCTGCGTCGCTAAAAGTAACATGATGACACTTAAAGAACCCCGTAAAATCAATAATTTCCGAACCATGACAAACCCTCCCCTCCGCAGGCTTCATATCCTGCACCAGCACACCACAATTGTAAAACCTGCGCGGCAAGACCGGACGCCATTAGGCGAACTAAATCAACCCACATTATTAAAATGAAAGGCATGGGCTATGCCAAACTCGATATTTATTAAATCTGCACTTTACGGGGCTCTGGCGCTCGGCCTTGCCGCGTCACCGCTCGCCGCGCAAGATAGCGTCGACGAGGTAATCGTCACCGGTTCTTACATCAAGCAATCACCGGAGGATGCGCCGGTGCCAATCGATGTGGTCAATAGTGAAGACTTGTTCAATATCGGCAATCCGTCGGTTGTTGAATTGGTCAAAACGCTGGGCGTCAGTTCGGGCGTGGACGGCGAAACCAATCAGTTTGGCTCCAACGGGCTTGAGGGCACAGCGAACATCAACCTGCGCGGGGTCGGCGCAGGACGGAACTTGGTGCTGTTGAACGGACGCCGCAATGTCTGGTCCGCCGGTGCTATTTCTGAACAGCAGCAGCTTTTCGTTGATATTAATATGATCCCCGGCGTGGCGATTGACCGCGTAGAACTGTTGAAGGACGGCGCAGCTGCCACTTATGGCTCGGACGCGATTTCCGGCGTGGTCAATTTCATCACCCGCGATGATTTTGACGGTTTTGAAGTCGCCCTCTCGCACAAAGAAATCGACGGCAGTGATGGCGACCAAGACCTCGGGGTTATCTGGGGCGGGTCAAGCGGCGCGACCCATTTGATGGCTGCCTATGGCTACAATAAACGCAATAAATTGCGAACCATTGAACGCGATTGGGCCGTTCAAGAATATGGTTTTATGGGCAATGGTAAGGCCTATACGGGTATTCCCAATCCGGGCAGTTATTTCCCGGTTTCTGGCGATGGCACAACAATCACCCGCGCGCAGAGCGCCGGCGGCGAAAACCTCGCAGGTGTGCGCGATGCCCGCTGTGCTGATTTTATCGGTGATGTGTCGGCCAGCACGCGCGGCGTTGCAAATTGCACCTATAATTATGTCTATTTTGACAATCTGATTGAGGAAGAAGAGCGGACAAATCTGTTTGCCACGCTGAGCCATGAAGTCGATGATGACATGACGCTTTTTGCCGAAATCCTATGGGGCAAAAATGAAATTCCTGATTGGAATACGTCGCCATCTGTTCCCCCGCAAGTGCTGGTTGATACAAACCCGACAACGGGGCGCATCATTCCCTCATATCACCCGGGCCTGACGGCATATAGGGATGACCATAACGACGGGGTCAGCGGTTACTTTACCGATGAAAACCTCGATGCAGATTGCGCACCCAGCAGCCGCACAGACACGACTTGCGCCGCATTCATGTTCTTCGGACGCCCTTTCGGTGTTAGCGGGCCACCAAATACAGGCTTTCGCGACTATGAGAAAATGAAATTGTCGTTTGGTTTGGAAGGCTTGCTGGACAATGACATTAACTATGCGACCTCCATCGTCTTCTCAACAGCCGAGCGCGAAGGCACATCGCCCGATACCTATATCGAGCGGTGGTCGCTGGCATTGAAAGGCTTTGGTGGGCCGGATTGCACCGGCAATACCCCCGGCGCAAATGGTTGTGAGTTCTATAATCCATTCTCCAATGCGATTGAATTTCCCCAAGCCAAGCACCGCAAAATCGATACTAATCCGGATTACGACCCGGCTTTGGCGAACTCGGAAGAATTGCGCGAATGGATGCAATTTGATTTGGGCAGCACCATCACATCAGAGTTGACGGTATGGGATGGTGTGGTGAGTGGCGCGCTGGCCAATGGCATAGGCTGGGCCGCCGGTGCTCAATATCGCGAAGAAGCCTATGAGATTGACGTTTATGACGGCAATGACCTGCATGTAAACCCCTGTGTCACAACCGCCGAAAACGAACGCTGGCGGGCGCTGAACAATCTTCAGGCGCTTTGCGACCGTGGCACAATAGCTGACACCTCGGATGATTATGAAGGCTCCGGCCAGTTTGGTTTTCTAGCCGGCGCAACACCGCTTGATGAAAAGCAAGACATCATCGCTTTGTTTGGCGAAGTTCAGTTGACTCCATCTGAAAATCTCGATTTGCAAATTTCGGCCCGCTATGAGGACTATGGCGGCAAAGTTGGCGACAGCTTCGACCCGAAACTGGCCGTGCGCTATCAAGCCAATGACAATTTGGTCATTCGAGGTTCAGCCTCTTCTACATTTAGAGGGCCGACCCTCAACCAATTGGGCGGGCGTTCAACAACCTTATCTTTTGTTGCACCGACCGGGTCGTTCAAGGCCATTGATACATTTGGCAGTGCCGACCTCGATCCGGAATCGGCCATTACCACCAATTTCGGTGTCGTCTATGAAGCAATGCCAAATTTAGTTGATGGCGACAGCTTTACCGCTTCGGTTGATTATTGGTCCTTTGACTTTGAGGACCCGATTATCAAACAAAGCTTTGGCGATATCATCGGCCAATCGTTTAATGACGCCAATAATGACGGTTCAATCGCCAGTTCCGACACCTATAAAGGCGGTATGTTTGGCACCCAAATAAGCTGCGGCTTCGGGGCAGAGGCGGATTGTAGCAATAAAACGGCAGGGCAAATTCAGCGCGTGCGCGTGAACATGATTAACGGCCCGGATATTGAAACCGATGGTTTTGATATTCGCGTTGGATATGACCGCCCGCTGGCCAATGGTGATTTGAGCCTCAGTGCCGAGTTCACCATCGTCAACAGCTATGATGTCGGCGCGTCTCAATTGAATGACAAACTTGATGCGTTGGACAAGCTGAATGACAATGTCGGTTATCTAAGGTCTGTTGTCAGCGAAAAGTGGAAGCTCGGTGCCATCTACAATACCAACCAGCATAGCGTTAACTTCGTGACCAACTTTACCGGCAGTTATGAGGATAACGCGCCAATTACCGGAGCCGACCCGCGCGACATTGACGATCACATGACCTATGACCTGCATTACAGCCTGTCATTGGCGGCATTGAATGACGATTTGGAAGACTCGGCGTTCTGGGTGTCGATTTACAATCTGACCGATGAAGACCCGCCTTTCGCGCGGCTCGACCTGAATTATGACCCCTATACGCATAATCCGTTTGGGCAAATCATTAAGGTTGGTGTGCGCCACAAATTCTAGGCGAATAGATTACATTGAGATAAAGGGCTGCGCGGCGACGGGTGGCCCTTTTTCATATGCCGTTTTATATCCTCTCAAATGTGCCGCTATCGGGGTTGAGCGCATATAGCTCGCCCGGGCCGATATCGTGCCACAGACCATGCAAGCTCAGCGCCCCCGCCGCCACCGCCTCAGCGATAAACGGATAGCTCATCAGATTATCCAGCGAGCCGACAACGCCCTCATGCCCCATAGAGACAAGCCGCGCCGCATCATCATCGCCGTTTACCCGCCGATGCGCCGGACGCAGGCTCTCCAGCCACTGGCCGACAAACTCAAAACCCGCATCAACCGTAGCGACATCGTTCTCGCACATATCGAAACACGCCTGCACCCCGCCACAGCCCGAATGGCCCATAATGATGAGATGCGGCACTTTCAGCGCCCTCACCGCATATTCCAGCGCCGAGGCCGTACCGGTGTGTGTGTCGCCGGTTTCATAAGGCGGCACAAGATTGGCGATATTGCGGTGAATGAAAAATGACCCCGCCGCCATTTTGAAGATTTCAGTCGATTGCACGCGGCTGTCACAGCATGAAATCACCATGGCCATCGGGCTTTGGCCGTCTGCCAGATCGCCAAACAGCGCGTCATCAAAATCCTCGGTTTTCCATTTTCTATACTGGCTGACCAATTTCTCGGGCAATTTTTTGACAAATGGCGCGGATGACATGAAGACCTCCTGTTGTTTTGCTACCTGCTGATACCCTATGCTATGATTCCGCATTCGCTTAGGGGATTTTCAGAGTTTTATATGTCGCAATTTTTCATCCTCAACATTGCCGCTGCTGCTTTTTTCATCGGCTTTTTCATCGCTGACGTTATTTTATCGCGCGCCGTTTTCGCCGTAGGTGCGGCCATTTTTGTTTATGCCTTCACCCTGAATGAGGGGAATTTTTTGGCCCTGGCTTGGGCGATGGTTTTTCTTCTCACAAATCTCGGCGTCATTTGGCTGACCATGCAGCGGCGCAACGTCATCCCGCTATCCGAGGAGGCAAAGGCATTGGCGAAAGAAATGCCGCAATTCAGCAAAAAAGACTTCGCCCGCCTCATGCAGCTTTGCGACTGGCAGACGCTTGATGGCGAACAACAATTGACCCGGCAAGGTGAGCCGGTTGACACGCTGTATTACATTGTCGAGGGCGGCGCGACGGTGGCGAAGAACACCAAGTCGATTGAGGTTGGGGCGCATTTACTCATCGGCGAAATATCGCTGACCCAGAATGTGCCCGCCACCGCCACCGTGCATGCGCATCAGGGCAGTGTGCTGGTGGTTTGGCCGGTCAAGAAACTAAAGAAATTACTGAAACGCAAAAGCCTGAAAGCCGGTTTCGACGCGCTGCTCAGTCACGATTTGGCCGAGAAATTGGCGGCTGATGAATTGCGCGCGCAAGACTGAAGTCGGCTCAGAATAGTCCGCTCACCGTCTCAATGGCTGAGGCAATCAGCCCGCGCACCGTATTCATAAACCCGCCATCCTCTTGGGCGCCGGCTTGGGCGGCTTGTTGAGCCAATTCTTGCCCCACCAGTTGCGCCGTTAAGCGCGCCGTTTGTTCCGCCTGCCATTGCGCGCGCTTGTTGCGCGCCTCGCATGTCGCCTTGGGCTCATAACCCGCAACATTACGGCATTTCGGCAGAGCGTTGGCCTCGGTGGCTAAAATCGGCGCGGCCAAAGGCAATGCCAACACAGCCAATATCATCGCGATAAGTGTTTTACGCATGACAAATCTCCTCAATAACTTGGCGGAGTTTGGGGTATTTCGCGCAACGGTGCAATCATATAGCGCGTTAAATCACGCCCGCCACACGCGCATAGCCGAGCGCAAAAAGTGGGAGCTGCAAAGCAAAATTCACCGTCAGCGCGCGGTCTTTGGTAATCATGCCGGCCGCCGTCCAGCCCAGCGAGCCGGTGCCATGCACAATAATATTCAGCGGATACATATTTAAATTGGTCAATAAAATGCCGGTCAGCACAAATACAGTGCCGCCCCATTTCAGCCATTGCACATGGTTCATTCAACACTCCTCAAACGATAAAGCACATGGTGGCAAAGCGGATCATCCGCAGCCAAATTTGGATGGTCAAAATCATCAGCCGTATCATGCTGCATGCCAATTTTCTCCATGACGCGGATGGAGCGTTGGTTTATGGCCGCCGTAAAAGAAACAATGTCAGTCAGACCGATTTTGCCGAAGCCATGTGCCAAACAAGCGCGCGCCGCCTCCGGCCCGAGACCCTGCCCCCAGGCGAATTTGGGGAGCCGCCAGCCGATTTCCACCGCAGGGGTAAAATGCGCCTCAAAATCTACCCTTAGAAGACCGGTAAAGCCGACAAACCGATGATCGCTTTTCAGGTGAAGCGCAAACAATGAAAACCCATGCTGCTCTCGATGGGCAATAAGCCGGTGCAGCATGACCGCGCTCTTCTCGCGGCTTAATCTGGCCGGAAAAAATGCCATCACATCGGGGTCAGCATTCATCGCCGCAAAATCACCCAAATGCGCGGCGGTGAAATCAACCAGCCGCAGCCTTTCGGTTTCCAAAATCGCCGCTTGCCCCTGTTGCATGGCGATAAGCCTATGCGATTTCGGTCATCGCGGCTATGCTAACCGAGGAGCAAATGGGACAAAATCCATACAACGTCCAAACAAAGTCAAACGGGGGAATAATAATATGCGCGGTTATTTCGCAATCATTTGCTTTGTCTTGATGACCAGCGCCGAGGCGGTGTCGGCAGACCGTTTGCTGGCAACCCAAATCACCCCGACCAATGCGGCGCGCCACATCGAAAACGGCCCCGATGCCGTTGGCGGCATTGGTGATTGGATATTATCCAATGGCACTATATGCGTCATTGTCGCCGGATTGGCCAATGAAGGCGACTTCTCACCCCGTGGCGGCACTTTGCGCGATATCGGTTTTTGCGGCCGCAATGATGACCAATTCGTCTCACAACAAGATCTGCTCGATGGCAGCCTCGGCAAACCGATTGAGATTGTTGATGTGCGCGCCTCCGTGAGTGCAGAAGCGGCGGGGCTGACAACACTGGGCAGCTATCGCGGCTTGATGATTGAAACACGCTACACGCTCAGACCTGGGGCGAAAACACGCATCGGTGTCAGCAAACGCATTTGGCGCGCTGATGAGGAAGCTGCCGAGCCGGGCATTTTGACCACCGCCACGCTCAATTTCGAGTCGATGCCGGTGTTTTTGATAAACAGCCGCGACCTCGCCAAAAGCAATGGCTTCGCGCAGGTAGAGTTCGCCAGTCGCGGTGTGCTGTCCTACACCGAGGCCGCGCAAGCGGTTGATACGGTGATGATGATGTCACCGCATGATTTGGCGCGTCCGGTCAGCTATGCCATGCGCCAGCTTTCGGCCACTTTAAAGCGCGGCGATAAGCAAGAAAAACTTCCGGCTTTCGTTTTAGCTGACAGCAGCGCGCTGGCTTTTTTAACACTGAGCGAACCCTTCACCATTGGCGATGGCAGCAAGCTGGGCCTCATTCAACTTCTGCAAGTGCCGTTTATGGGGCTGGATTATGGCGATGAAATTCACCTTGAAGAGGAAGTGCTGGTCGCGCCCAGCGCCGACGTCCGGGCCCTCACAGATATGATATTTGCCGAAGCGCCGATGCTGCGCGGCCAAATAAACAGCAATGGTCGTCCGGCGCTTGTCCATATTGACCGCGCTGATGGCGCGCCATTCACGCAAACAACGCCCGATGCTGAGGGGCGTTTTAGCGCGCGCGTGCCGGTGGGTGATTACCTGCTGCGCATTCAGCCCATGGCCGGTGACGCCGTGACCGAGAGCTTCAGCATGACGGCAAAAGGTACGCAATTAGCGGCCATTAAAGTGCCATCTGCTGCGCGTATCACCCTGCCGCGTGGGGCGGCCATGCGGCTCGCCTTTCGCGGCCAAGACGGCACACAAAACCCGCATTTTGAAGACACGCTAACCGGCTATTCCATCACCGGCGCTGATGGGCTGATACCCGCGCCCCGCGTCTCTGATGTGCATTTAACGGGCGAAACAAAGGACCCGCGCCAGATTTATTTGGCCGATGGCGATTACACTGTTTACGCGACACGCGGGCCTGAATATGAGGTCACGACGCAGGCGCTGTCTGTGCGCAATGGCGACGACCAGACGCTGCGCATTGCCGCGCCCGCCCGCGCCGTGCCCACTCAAAACCACATTGCCGCCGACTTTCATGTCCACGCCGCGCCCAGTTTCGATAACGCATTTTCGACCGTCAAACGTGTCCGCACGTTTGTTGCCGAACATGGCGAGGTGATGGTCGCCGCAGAGCACGATACAATTTTTGATTTCAATCCGCTGGTCAAGCAAATGGGCGTTGATGACCAGATGATTGCCATTACCGGCTCTGAGGTAACCAGCACACAAAGAACCGCGCGCGCGCCATTCAGCATCGGCCATATGAATTTCTTTCCGCTGACGCCAAAGCCGCATGCTCATAAGCGGGGCCTGCCCAATCATGAAAACCGCCGCACCCGAAGCGTTTTGGACGATATGCATTTTCATTTCGATGATCCGGTAGCGCAGCTTAATCATCCCCGCGAAACGCTCGCCCTGACGGGCAAAGAGATACCCGATGATTTTGCCGAACTGATTGGTGACGAACAGTTTTTCGACCATATGGGGGTTGCGGCGCATCCCTATAATCCGCATCGCCCGATTACCAGCGCGCCGAATAACAGCCTTATCAACCCCGACCCGGTTACCGGCACGCGCGACATTGATTTCGACGTGATGGAAGTTTTGAACGGCACGCAGGAATACAGACCCGACCGCGTGACCGCCACCCGCCAAGACTGGCTGTCGCTGGTGTCGCAAGGCATTAGACTGGCCGCCAGCGCCAATAGCGATAGCCATAATAAATGGCAGCAAGTCGCGCTGCCGCGCAATATGGTGCGCATCGGGCCTGACAGCATTGCTGATTTCTCGCTGCCCCGCTTCACCAATGCGGTGCGCGCCGGCGCGTTTTACGGCACGACAGGCCCGTTTATGGAGCTAACACTTGGCGCCGCCAAAATCGGTGAAACCCATAAGGGCCGAAATGCGGTTTTGCGCGGGCGTATTTTCAGCGCCGACTGGGCGCGCGCCGATACGCTGCGCGTTCAGGTCAATGGCAAGACCAAGCACACGCTTCGGCTTGCGCCCAATGGCCGGTTTGAACTGCCGCTGGATTTTGCAGCTGACGGCTATGTGACGATTGAGGCTGAAGGCAAAGCGCAAGCAGTTTACAAAGCGATTTACCCGGGCTTCTTTCCGTATGTTTATTCCAACCCGATTTATGTCGATGCCAATGGCGACGGCATTTGGACACCCCCGGGACTGGACGGCTAAAGCATGCTATCAAGCCGCAGCCGCCTATTTTAGAGAGTTTTCATGACCGATCGCACCCACGCCCTGCTGAACGAACCGCCTTTGCGCCTGCTGATGAAAATGACCGCACCAAACACGCTCGCTTTCACCCTGCAAGGCATCGTCAACCTGACCGAGATCTACATGATTGGCCGCCTCGGCACTGAGGCACTGGCGGCCATTGCGCTGGTTATCCCGCTGCTGATTTTGGTGCAAACCATGTCCGGCGGGCCGCTCGGCGGTGCGCTGACCGCCTCTATTGCGCGCGCATTGGGCAATGGCAATCGCGACGATGCCGAAAAGCTAGTGTGGCACGCGCTATATGGCGGCATTATCGGTGCCTCCGTATTCTTCGTGCTGTTCGCCTTATTTGGGCGGCAATTACTAATGCTGCTGGGCGGCGATGGCGTCGTGCTGGAAATGGCCGTTTCTTATTGCTGGGTCTTGTTCAGTGGCGGCATTGTATTGTGGCTGGGCAACTCCATTGGTGCGGTGTATCGCGGCGCGGGTGATATGGGTTTCCCCGCCAGACTGATGATTTTATCAGCCATATTACAAGTGCCGCTCACCGCCATTTTGGTTTTCGGCTTATTCGGCATGCCCGCCCTGGGTGTTATGGGCGCCGCCATCTCCAGCGTCAGCGTCGGCACAATCATGGTGTCTGTCTTGCTTATCGTCTTATGGCGCGGCAAACGCAGCTTGCAAATGAAGCCATCGCAACGCGGCTGGCGACCGGAATTGGCGGCAGACATCTTGATGGTGGCGCGTCCGGCGAGCCTGAACCCGCTGATGAATGTCGGCACAATTTTGGGGCTAACTGCACTCGTTGGTTCTTTCGGGCCGCAAGCCTTAGCCGGATACGGCATTGGCACACGCATCGAATTTGTCATGTTGCCGATTATCTTCGCATTCGGCACCGCATTGACCACTATTGTCGGCACTAATGTCGGCGCCGGTGATTACGACCGCGCCGAGCAGGCCGGTTGGTATGGCGTTGCCAGCTCCGCTCTCATATGCGGCACGGTGGGAGTCTTGCTCGCCTTGTTCCCAAACCAATGGATACCGATTTTTACTGATGATGCGGCCGCCTTTGAAACCGCGCGCAGCTATATTCGCATTGTCGGGCCGGCTTACGCATTTTTGGGCATTGGGCTTGTGCTGTATTTCGCCTCTCAAGGGGCGGGCACAATGACCTGGCCGATACGCGCGCAAATTCTGCGCTTTGTCATATCTGTGGGCGGAGCATTTTTGCTCGTCCATCAGTTTAATGTCGGCCTGAACGCAGTGTTCATTGCCACCACAATCGCCTTAGCCATTTACGCCGGTATAATTATGGTTGCGGTGCTGGGCGGCGCGTGGCGACCCAAAACCTAAGCCGCCGCATTGCGAGGGTGGCCCGCTGCATAGAGGCTGGCCATCGCCGCCAGACTACAAAAGCCGACAAAGATGAAGGCATTCGCATACCCCCCGCCAAAGTCGTAAATCAGCCCGATGACGATCGGCCCGGAGGCGACACCGCCATTCATCACCAATTGCTGAATGCTGAGAATGCGTGGGAAATCGCGCAAGCCAAAGGCGGCGGCAACCAAGAGCGGTTGCGACATTAAAATATTGCCGACGGTAAAACCGAAAAACGCAGTCAACGCCAGCACCGGCACAATACCCTCAACAAATGCCATGCCGAACATCACCAGCGCTTGCAGCGCATACATAATCAGCACAAATACAAACAAATTGAGACGGTCGAGCACCGCGCCGCAAATCAACCGACCCGTCAGCGAACAAAACGCCAGCGAAGCCAGCGTAATCGCCGCCGTTGCGGCATCGGCGCGCTCCAATGCCCAAGTGAATACATGAGCAATCGTGCCGACCTGCGCCATCAGTGCCAATAATGAGGCCGTTGCCAGTAGCTTGAAATAACGACTGCGCAAAGCCTGCGCCGCCGCCATGCCCGCTGGCGGCGCATCAGCATCATCGGCGGTGCGGGCATCGCCATCTGCGGCCAACCCCATGCTTTGGGGGTCAGGGCGCAATAACAAAAGCGCGAGCGGAATATTGAACAGAATAATCGCCATGGTCCAAGGCGCGCGCAAGCCGTCCAACCCCTCAAACTCCAACGCCCGCGCAAGCATTGGTGTCACAATAATCCCGCCCAGCGATAAACCCGACTGGGTGAGCGCAATCGCCAAGGCGCGGCGGCGCACAAACCAGCGCGCCACCAATGTCGTCGCCGGCACTAACGCCGTCATCGCATAGCCAATGCCCAGTGCCGCATAGGCAAGATAAATGGCCGGCAGTGAATTGGCGGCGGGCAGGAAGTAATAAATAATCGCAATAAATAAAGTGCCGGCGGCGACGCAATAGCGCGCATCAAAGCGTGAGATAAATTCACCGACCGCGATGCCGGCAAACCCCGCGACAATCAAAAATACCGTATTGGCGCCGGAAATTTGCGCGACCGAAAAATCAGTGGCCGCGACAAAGCCATCGAGTAAAACCGACATGGCATAGAAAATCATGCCCGCCCCGACAAATAGGCCGTAGCCAATGGCAATCAGCACCCACCAGCCGAAGAAAATTTGTGATTTCGGTTCTCGCATAAAATACTCTTCTCAATTGGGTGGGCGATTTGCGGCTGAGGCTTACTTGCCGGCTGACGGATTGCGAAGTTTCGTCCGCACATCAAGAAAATCATAAATATCGGTGCGCGGCCGACGACCAATGCCGCAACGGCGCGTCGCACTTTCCAACGCCTCTTTGCGCGCCAAGCCGCGCAGGCTGACCAGCCTTCCGGTGGGGTCATGCGCGACAATATCGTCCCAGCGAATTTCCGAGACCTTGCCCGCCTCGCGCATACGCATAAATGCCATCGCAATAATTTTTTCACTCATGGCGCGATTATAGAAAGCATTGCCGCCACGCTGCAAGCGGCGCGACTTAAATACATGGCCTTAGCGCTCATAGGAGAGTGTAATTTTCGCCCGCGCCGCTATCGCCGTCTCAACATCGGGCGCAAAAACCATGCCCAGCCGCCGATTGGGATAAGCGTCCGGTTTGCCGAACATCATCGCCTCCACATCGGGCATCGCTTCGACCTCGGCCAAGCCGTCAACCGCATAATAATCGCTTGCCTGCGCTGCATTAATCGTATGACACGCGCCGCTGCGCAGGGCCGCGATATTGCTTATCGGCAGGTGCAAAATAGCGCGCGCATGTAAGTCAAACTCCGACAGGTTTTGCGTATAGAGGGTCAAAAGGCCGGTGTCATGGGGGCGCGGGCTAAGCTCGGAGAAAATCACCTCTTCGCCGCGAATGAAAAACTCAACCCCGAATAGGCCGAAGCCGCCTAAATCATCGGTCATTTTTTTTGCCATTGCCTGCGCCTCAGCCTCCAGCGCGCCCATCGCAAATGTGCCCTGCTCGCTGATTTTGAAATCGCCATCAACCTGCTTGTGCCGCAACACCGGGCAGTAAACCGTCTCGGCATTTTCCTGCCGCACAGTCAGTAGGGTAATCTCATAATCAAACGCAATGAACTCTTCGACAATCACTTTGGGTCGATCGCCACGCATATTTTCAACCGCGTGATGCCACGCCTCTTGCGCCGTCGCCATATCGCCCGCAACCACCGTCGATTGCCCTTTACCGGACGAGCTCATCACCGGCTTGACCACTATTTTGCACGACATGTCTTCATAAAGCGACAGCATTTGCTCAAGGTTTTCGGCATATCCATATTTCGCCGTCGGCAACCCTATCTCGGCGGCGCGGTCGCGAATTCGATCGCGGTTCATGGTTAAATCCACGGCGCGCGCAGATGGCACAATGGTGCGCTCGGCCTCGACATCCAACAGAACTTGCGTATTGATGGCCTCGATTTCCGGCACGACCAAATCAGGGTCAACGGATTGAATATGCGCGCGCAGCTGCGCCGCGTTCAACATATCGAACACCATTGAGCGATCGGCGACTTGCATGGCGGGTGCGTTTTCATAGCGGTCACAGGCAATCACCGTGCAGCCGAGCCGCTTAAGGCTAATCGTCAATTCGCGGCCCAATTCGCCCGACCCCAGCAACATTATTTTCTTCATCCCATCCCCCTTTGCAGTAATCACGCCGGAATATAATTTAGGCTACACCGGATAG
>JAKMDW010000062.1 GCA_022426245.1 Alphaproteobacteria bacterium
CCAATTCCCAAGTCGCGGCTTTGTCGATATGCATCAGCGGCGTGTCGATGCTGATATTGCTTTCCATGCCCTTATTGAGGGCGGTCTCAAGCGCGTCGAGCGTGTCGCGGCGGCAATCGGGATAGCCGGAATAATCGGTCTCGCACATGCCGCCCACCAGCACATCAAGCCCGCGCCGATATGCCAACGCCCCGCCATAGGTGAGGAACAATAAATTGCGCCCGGGCACAAAAGTTGAGGGCAGATTATTTGCCATCATCTTAATCTCACCGTCTCCAATAAGGGCGGTGCCGCCAATCTCAGCCAAAGCAGGCAGAGACAGCGTGTGGTCTTCGCCCAACCTGTCACCCCAGCCATTCAGCTTGCTGATTTCGGCACGCAGGGCGGCGCGGCAATCCAGTTCAATCTTATGGGTTTGGCCATAATCAAACCCTAGCGTTTCAACATGGGCGAATTTATCCAGCGCATAGGCGAGGCAGGCAGTGCTGTCTTGACCGCCGGAAAATAAAATAAGGGCTTTTGAAGGTGAACTCATGCCTTCTTTTAAACCGAACCGCAGGAATTTGCACGAGCTTCGGAAACACGCTAAGACAAACGCAACTTAAGTGACAAAAGCGAGGGCGCAATGACTGCCATTCTTGACATTATCGGACGTGAAATTCTCGACAGCCGCGGCAATCCGACGGTTGAAGTCGATGTATTGCTGGAAGACGGCAGCTTTGGCCGCGCCGGTGTTCCCTCAGGTGCCTCGACCGGTCAATATGAGGCGGTAGAGCTGCGCGATGGCGACAAGAAACGTTATCTGGGCAAAGGCGTGCAAAAAGCCGTTGATGCGGTGAATGGAGAAATTTTTGCCGCGCTATGCGGCATTGACGCGACCGAGCAATTACACCTCGACCGCATCATGCAGGAATTGGACGGCACGGATAATAAAGCCCGCCTCGGCGCCAATGCGATTTTGGGCGTTTCCATGGCGGTGGCGAAAGCGGCGGCGGAAAGCCAAGGCATGCCGCTATGGCGTTATATTGGTGGGGCCAATGCCAAAACCTTGCCTGTGCCGATGATGAATATCGTCAATGGCGGCGCGCATGCCGACAACCCGATTGATGTGCAAGAGTTTATGATTATGCCGGTCGCTGCCGAAAACATTAAAGAAGCGGTGCGTATGGGCGCGGAAGTATTCCATACGCTGAAAAGTTTGTTGAACGCTGATGGCTTGGCGACAGGTGTGGGCGATGAAGGTGGCTTTGCGCCGAACCTCGCCTCTACTGATGATGCGCTGGGCTATGTGATGAAGGCGATTGAAAAAGCCGGTTACAAGCCGGGCGATGATATTAACCTCGCGCTTGATGCAGCGGCCACCGAGTTTTACGAAGGCGGCGTTTACAATCTGGCAGGCGAGGGTAAAAAGCTCGACGCAGGTGAAATGGCATCTTACTGGGCAGACTTATGCGCGCGCTTCCCCATCATCTCTATCGAAGACGGTATGGACGAAAATGATTGGGATGGCTGGAAAGAATTAACCGATGCGGTTGGCGACAAAGTGCAGTTGGTGGGTGATGATTTATTCGTCACCAATCCGGCGCGTTTGGCCGATGGCATAGAGAAGGGCGTGGCCAATTCCATTCTCGTTAAGGTCAACCAAATCGGCACGCTGAGCGAGACCATGCAAGCCGTCGATATGGCGCATAAGGCCGGCTATACCGCCGTCATGTCGCACCGCTCGGGCGAAACCGAAGACGCGACGATTGCCGATTTGGCTGTGGCGTTGAATGTCGGGCAGATTAAAACCGGCTCGCTGGCGCGCTCAGACCGCTTGGCGAAATACAATCAGCTTATCCGTATAGAGGAAGCGCTTGGCGATAATGCGGTCTATCCGGGTAAGGCTATTCTTAAATAATTCCGCTTTACGTCTTTAGAAAATAAAAAGGCCCCATCGTGAGACGGGGCCTTTTCTTTTTGTGGGCTTGCCTTTGAGGCAAGCGGGTTCTTTCACCCTAGAATTTATAGCGCGCGGTCAGGCGAATATCCTGTCCGGCTTCCGGCAATTTTTCTTTCAGCGGGCTGGTATGGTGGCGGATTTCTTCATCCGTCAGATTACGAACCGATGCACTGAGAGTCAGACCCTCATATTGTGGCGGCTGGTAGCTGGCTGAAACGTCGACTTTTGTATGGCCGTCCGTTTTGCGCTCGTCTTCTCCAAGGTCAGTTTGGTCGGAAACCTGCTCGACATCTAATTGGAGATTAAGTGCATTAATCGAAGTGCCGATGCCGAAACCGAGTTTATCGGCGGGCATGAGGGGTAAATTGTCACCATTGTTTAATTCACCTGTCACCGAGCTATAGCTCAGCGAAGCGTCCCACATGCGGCCAACCAGTGCGAGCATGGTTTTATATTCAAACTCATAGCCGCTCAGTTCAGCGTCTTGCTGCTTATAGTCGAAAGTGTGGTCTGCATTTGCGCGCTCATCCAGATAAATGAAGTCGCTATAGTCATTATTGAAGACTGCAACGCGCAACTGGCTGCCTTCCCAAGCTTTGCGAATATAAAGCTCGGTGGACAGTGATGTTTCCTTATCCAGTGTCGGATCGCCCATTTCCGTGCGGCCAACCGCATGGTGTTTGCCTTCAGCAAATAATTCGACTTGTGACGGTGCGCGCTCGGTTGAAGAAACCGAACCGCCGACCAACAGATCGCCGTCCAGCTTACGCGCTAATCCGGCTGAAATATTGGTCAGGTCGTGCGAAACGCTGGCATTTTCTGCAGCGTCTTCGTGGAACGAGTCCTGCTCTATGCTGTCAAAACGAACGGCCAGTTCGGTCAGCCAGTCATTTCGTTCACGCTCAGCGAAAGCAAACAGGCCGTATTGAGAGCGCTCAGTGTTCGGCAGATAAAAGCCGTGGTCGTCGTGCCCTCCTCCTGCGTCGTCATCGTCATCGTCATCGTCATCGTCCCCTTCAGCATGGGCAACAATGGCTGTGAGTTCAGCTTCGCGGAACTCTAGGCCGACCAGAGTTTGCCAGTCAGCGTAGCTGCCGGTAAACTCGGTGCGAAGGTGCAGGCTATCCTGATCGAAATTGGTGTTGACCATAACGGGTTGGTTATTTTCTTCCTCTTCCACCGACTCGGTTTGTTCAAAAGATGTCGAGGTTAGGTCAGCACGGAAGCCACTAAACGGGCCAATCGCGCCATTATGCGTCAAACGCAGATGAACCGTTTGCTGCTCAAGGCTGATAGCGGCACCGGCTTCTTCCTCGCCATGATCGTCTGCCGCTGCACCACCACCAACTTGGTCATCGTCATGCTCGTGCGGCACAAGATAATCTGTTTCTTGGCTGGACAGCATCAAAGCTAAGTTGGTTTGGCCATCACCAAAGTGACCGGCAGCGGTAAAGCCGTTGCTTTCACTTTCGGTATTTTTGGCTTCCTGCTCTTCATCCTTCAAATCGTCAGCATGTTCTCCGGCTTCAGCAACCGTTTTTGCATGCGTTGGAATGGTGATGTTATCGGCATCTTGAGAGAAAGCCGAAAGGCTGAATTGGCCTTGACGGGTGAAGAAGCTGGTAATGGTTTCATCGGCATTGTCACCAAAGCCGAACAGAACATCTGTGCCTTCTTCCGTGTCGGCGTTGAGATGACGATTGAAACTATTGACCACGCCTGTTGCCGCATAAGCACCATAGCGAAGCGCGGCAGGGCCTTTCAACACTTCGACCCGGTCGACGTCGAACAGAGACAAGGTGTTGGCGTGGTCGCCGCTGGTCGAGGATATATCGCCAATGCTCATGCCGTTTTGCATGACATCAACGCGATATACGCCAAGACCGCGAATAACGGGTTGGCCGACGGCCGGGCCATAACCGGCGCTGTCAACGCCCGGCAAGCCTGATAAGACGTCACCAATCGGCTTGCTGATTTGACCGACAATGTCCTCGGCGCTGATAATTTCAGTTGTTGAAATGACATCTGTGGCCGCTTTGTTAAACGGCGAACTGAGAACGATGATTTCGTCGGTTTCTTGTGCCCAGACAGACGTGCTGAGCATTGTTGCGCCGAGCAAAGCGGCGACTTGCATTTTCCGGTTCATGTGAACCTCCCTCTGAATTTTTAAAATAAATTGAAAATCAGAGAGAGAAGGGGGGCGCGCGTGGGCTGGCCTTTTTATAGAGACGCTTGGTGTGGCGCGTTACGATGGCTTGGGAGGCCCGGTTTTCGGCGCGGGCGAAGCTAAAGCCGAACTGCGGCAATGCCGATTTGGCTTGAGGCGTATCACCCTGCAAACAATCGCTTTCATCATGCTCGATGGTGATGTTGGACGGATTGAAATCGTGCAAATCATGCTGCACCGCATGGGCGAGGCCCATTTGCAATATCAGCACCAACAGGCCGACAGACAGTATTCTTCCATGTCCTAACATGGAGCGGACGCTAACATGAGAATTATGCCAGCGCAAAATAAAATAGAATTGCGACGTTTAGATGACTGTTTGGCTCAAAAAAAACATACCGAATCACTTTGTGCTTGACCGCGCGAATCAAATCGTGATTCGGTCAGCCATGATTCGTTTTGTGACATCACGGCCTTCAAGCCGCACCGTTGGACAAGAGCCGCTGCGCCTTCGTCGCTTGGTGCCGAGCTTCTTATTGATGTTGGCGATTGCCGGGTTGACCATGCAGGCTCTGCAGGGGGAGCGTGGTTGGCGCGGCTGGAATGATTTGCAAACCGAGAAAGCGTTTCTGCAAGAAGAGTTGGACGCGCTTAAAAATCAGAATACGGAATTGCGCCAGCAGGTAGAATTGCTCGGCAATAATAATCTCGACCTCGATTTTCTTGATGAGCGGGCGCGCTTGGTGCTTGGCCTTGTCGGGCGCGATGAGACGATTGTCTTCAAAACCGACCCGCGCCTGAATTAAACGCTGCATTAGCGCGATAGTCGCAACGCTTCACAATGTCTCTATAAATACGCGGCAAAAGCGCTTATATAAAACCCATGACTGTTGTGATTGACAATCTGTCGGGCGAACCCGAAAAGCGGCCCACAAAGCCGCGCCATCCTGAAAAGCAAAACAGGCCGGATAGCGCTGTCTTGCGCAAGCCCAGTT
>JAKMDW010000017.1 GCA_022426245.1 Alphaproteobacteria bacterium
CTTTATCTGCCGCGCCGATTGGGCGATGGGACAGGCATTCTGAAGTCGACATCATGCTTTATGGCGGCACGATTGCCGCGTTGCCCGAAAGCGAAGTGCTGGCCGGTGGCAATCGATTGGCAGTTGAGACCGATACGGGTTGGGAGGTTGTTCAATTTGCCCGCGCTGAGTTAATCGGTGAACGGCAATATCGTCTGAGCCATTTACTGCGCGGCCAATTTGGCAGTGATGACGCACATGACGCACATGACGCACATGATGCGGGCGCAGCTTCGCCGACGCCAGCGAGATGTATTATATTGGGCTCGGCGCAAACGCCGTTGGCTGCCGCGCTAGACCATCTGCCGCAAAGCCTGGCCTTTCGTTTTGGCCCACCAAACCTGCTGCAAGACGGCTATGGCTGGCAGGAAGGGCGCTATGATATTCGCCGCACCGCTTTAGCCTGTCTGTCGCCCGTGAATGCCCGCCTCGATTGGCCGCGTGGTTTTGCTGATGACTGGCGGATTGGATGGACACGGCGCAGTCGGTTAGGCGGCGATGATTTTGCCGCCGGCAATGTTCCGCTAGGTGAGGCGCGCGAGGCTTATCGGCTAACGCTTTCGGCTGACGATGCGGTGGTGGCGCAGTGGCAAAGCGAGGTCAGCGAAACGCTTTTGACTGCGCAGCAGCGCACCAATTATCACAATCGCCATAACAATTCGCAAAACTGGCAATTGGCCATTCAGCAAATAAATGACCGTGGCGAGGCCGGCGCGCCGTGCCATCTTTCCCTCCCGATAAATGAGGCCTTCTGATGACTGAAACCAAAACACCGCTTTTGGGCATGGATTATTTAATGCCCGAGCAGGCGCAGAAACATGTGACGATAAATGACGCATTGCGCCGCCTCGATGGGCTGGTGCAGTTGAGCGTTATCAATCGCAGCCAAACCGCGCCTCCGGCCAATCCGCAAAATGGCGATCGCTATCTTATTGCCGCCAATGCTTCGGGTGCTTGGCAGCGCCAAGATGCCAAGCTGGCCTTATATGAGGATACGGGATGGGCGTTTATCGCCCCGCAAGCCGGTTGGTCATTATGGGATGCTGCCGAAAAGACGCTTCTGATCTTTGACGGCACGGTTTGGAAACCGCTGGAGGCCGGCGCGGCCCCCGCTTTGCCGACGGCTTCCGAAGCCAAGCCGCCACGCTTCTTTGAGACCGAACAAGCGATTTTCGAGTTTGCCCCCGATAGAGGCACATTAAAAATTCCGTCGCATATCACATTGCTGGGCGTGACGGCGCAGGTATTGACTGAAATCACCGGCCCCAAAAACTGGAAACTTGGCACTGATGCTGGCGAAAAGCGTTTCGGACAAGGATTGTCGCCGGCGAAAGGCACACAAATTATCGGCCCGGCCAGCCCACCTGCCGTTTATTGGTCGAGCGAGACCATTACCCTGACCCCCGGCCATGACAAATTCACCGCCGGACGCGTGGCGGTCGCCATTCATTATATCCGTCTGCCTCTACCAAGCATTTCGCCATCCTCATCGTGACATTATAGCTCTGGTCTTCTGTTCAAGCGGCGGTTATTCTGCCGTTAAATGGGAGACCGAAATGAGCAGACTTACCGAAAATTCACCCTCCGTCAGCGATGCCATACAGTCGCGTTTTTCATGCCGCGCTTTTCTGGATAAGCCGGTTGCTGAAGAGGATGTTAAATATATTGTTGAAACCGCAATGCGCGCGCCGTCCGGTGGCAATTTGCAGCCGTGGAATGTGCATATTTTACAAGGCGAGGCGCGCGATAAGCTGGTCAATCTGGTGGCTGAAAAAGGCCAAGAGAAGCCGATGGGCGAAGGCTCAGAATACCATATTTACCCGCCTGAATTAAAAGACCCTTACAATGGCCGTCGGTTTGAAATCGGTGAGCGCATGTATGAAATTATGGGTGTTGCGCGCGAAGACAAAGCGGCCCGTTTGGCTTGGTTGGCCAGTAATTTCACTTTCTTCAATGCCCCTGTCGGCATGTTTTTCTCTCTCGATAAGCAAATGCAAGAAGGCCAATGGTCGGATATGGGCATGCTCATTCAGACGATGATGCTGTTGGCGCGCGAGCGTGGCTTGCACACTTGCCCGCAAGAGGCTTGGGCCATTTGGGCGCCGACGGTTAAGGCATATTTGAATATTCCTGACACACATACTTTATTCTGTGGTTTGGCGCTTGGCTATGCTGACCCTGAGGCGGCGGTCAATGGTTTGGAAAGCCCGCGCGCGCCAATGGGTGAAGTCGCCACTTATCTGGGCTTTTAAACACTGGTTTCGATCGCCATATTTTGGGCTTTATGTGGGCTTCTGGCCTGCGCCATCGGCTATGTGCTGAGCGCGCCATTGCAAGCAGCACCCCAAAAACGCGCTGCTGTGGTGGTGCTGGCTATCGTGCCGCTTTTATCGCTTGGCATTTATCTAAATATCGGCAATCCGCAAACCCCTGATGCACCGCTGGCCCCCCGCCTTTCCGGCGCGCTGGAAGACTTGCCGCCGGGTGCGGTGATGGCAAAGCTGGAACAGCGTTTGCGCGCCGCGCCTGATGATGCGACCGGCTGGTTGCTGATGGCGCGTCTGCGCATGACGGTTGAGGATTACGCCAAAGCGGCCGATGCGTGGCAACGCCTTTTGAATATTGAGCGCGATAATGTTGAGGCAATGGTGGGGCTGGCGCAGGCGTTGATCGAACAAGATGCCGGTATTGTCAGCCCGGCGGCGGTCGATTTACTCGACACCGCTTTGGCGCGTGAGCCGGATAATTTTGCCGCACGTTTTTGGCGTGCTGAGGCGCATGCCCAATTGGGCGAGGCGGAAAAAGCAAAATATCTATGGCAGCAAATGCGCGCCGGACTGCCTGATAATATGCCGCTGGCGCGCGTGCTTGATAGCCGTCTTGCTAAATAATGCTTGCGCTAAATGCCGCGCTAAAAGACATGGCCATAATGGCGGGGCTTTGCGTATAGTGCGCGCTATAAGGATGTAGGCATAAACTTGCAGGCTTAAACTTGCAGGCATGAGGTTGCAAGCATGACACCGAAACAAATCAGATTGGCGGCGATTGGCGGCGGCTTGGCGTTTTTGGCGTTGGCCGCGGGCATTGCGCTGACGGCGCTGGAGGATAATATTGTCTTCTTTCGCTCGCCCAGCGAATTGGCGGCTAAACCGGCTGCGATTGGCGAGGCGATGCGCATTGGCGGTCTGGTGCGCGAGGGGTCGGTCAAGCGTGACGGGCTACGCGCTGATTTTGAGGTGACGGATTTAGCCCATGATATTGGCGTTACATATGAGGGCATGCTGCCCGATTTGTTCCGCGAAGGGCAGGGTGTGGTGGCCGAAGGGCGGTTCGATGCGTCAGGCCGCTTTATTGCCGATACGGTGCTGGCCAAGCATGATGAAACGTATATGCCGCCCGAAGTGGCTGAGGCGCTGGAGAAATCCGGCAAGCTCAAAGCCCCTTACGCCCAACATCGCGGTCGCGCCGAACAAGATGGGGAGCGCCCGCAATGATTGCTGAGCTGGGTCATTTTGCTTTGGTTATGGCTTTGGTGGTCGCCACATTACAGGCCATTGCGCCACTTTATCTGGCGCGCACCGCACCCGATACTGCGCTGGCCATTGCGATGCGCGCTTCATTTATTCAATTCGCACTGGTGCTGCTGGCTTTTGCCGCTCTGACCTATGGTTTTGTGCGCTCTGATTTTTCGCTGGCCGTGGTCTTCGCCAACAGCCACATCGCCAAGCCGCTCATTTATAAAATTGCCGGCGTCTGGGGTAATCATGAAGGCTCAATGCTGCTTTGGGTGCTGATTGTTGCTGCTTATGGCGCGGCCTATGCGCGCTTCACCGACATCAAAGACGGTTTCGCGGCGCGTGTCCTTATTGTGCAGGGCTGGCTGGGTGTCGCGTTTTTGGCTTTTCTGCTGTTTACCTCAAATCCGTTTGCGCGCCTCTTGCCTGCGCCGTTTAGCGGGCAGGGACTGACCCCGATTTTGCAAGACCCGGCTTTGGCCGCACATCCGCCTTTGCTCTATGCCGGCTATGTCGGCTTTTCTATGGCTTATGCTTTTGCACTGGCCGCGCTGACGGGTGCAGATGATGGCGGCAATTGGGCGCGGCGCATGCGGCCATGGATTTTGACGGCGTGGATTTTTCTGACACTTGGCATCGCGCTCGGGTCTTACTGGGCCTATTACGAACTTGGTTGGGGCGGATTCTGGTTTTGGGATCCGGTTGAGAACGCCTCGCTTATGCCTTGGTTGGCGGGCACGGCGCTGTTGCATTCAGCACTGGTTGCAGAAAAACGCGACACGCTGAAACGCTGGACCTTATTGCTCGCCATCATCACTTTCGCCCTTTCTTTATCGGGCACTTTTTTGGTGCGCTCCGGCGTATTGACCTCGGTGCATGCCTTCGCCAATGACCCGGAGCGGGGGCTCTTTATTCTGGCGATTTTAGGTGGTTTCTCATTGGTCGGCTTTATCCTCTATGGCCTGCGCTTGCCACGTTTTGCTGCCGATAAACCGTTTCAGCCGGTCAGTCGCGAGGGCCTGCTATTGGTCAATAATATCTTTCTGGCCACCGCCACGGTCACGGTGTTTCTCGGCACAATTTACCCGCTTATTCTGGACGCGCTGGGCATGGGTAAAATCTCGGTCGGTGCGCCTTATTTTAATGCCGTCTTTGCGCCGCTCACCATTCCTTTTGCGTTATTATTGCCTTTGGGGCCGCTGTTGAATTGGCGCGAGGGCAGGCTGAAGCCTTTGCAAAATAGCCTGGCACTGGCGGCAGGTCTGGCGGTTTTGGTGACATGCGGCATTATGCTGACGCGCAGTGTTGCGCATGGCGGCTCATCCTTGATGATTATTGCGCTGTTTGCGGTTGCGCTTTGGTTGTTGTTTGGCGCAAGCCTCGATTTAGCGCAGCGGCTTGCGCCTTATCGCAGCCGCTTAACGCAATTTTGGCGGCTACCCGCAAGCGCTTTTTCCGCCCCGCTGGCGCATGCCGGATTGGCCGTCATGCTGTTGGGTATTTTGGCGGCAACGCAATGGCGCGAAGAAATCGTCGTCGCGGCCGCGCCCAATCAGCAAATTGACATTGCCGGTATCGCCCTGCGCTATGACGGATTGCGCGAGATTGACGGGCCGAATTATCGCGCCGAGCAAGCGCGACTGACTTATTTAACCGGCCGCCATCAAGGCACGCATATTTTTCCCGAGCGGCGTTTTTACGAAGCTGAACGCGCGCAAACAACCGAAGCGGCCATCACCACCGATTTGACCGGTCATCTTTATGCCGTGGTCGGCGAGACAAGCGGCGACAAGCGGGTCTTGCGCGTTTGGTATCACCCCTATGTCGCTTTTATCTGGCTCGGTGCGTTGCTGATGGCTTTGGGTGGCAGCTTTGCCTTGGTCACGAGATTAAAGAGGGCATGATGGCGCGCTGGCTGCTCTTTTGTTTATTGTTGGCATCGCCTGCTTATGCGCTCGACCCGGGCGAGGCGCTGGTTGATCCGGTATTGGAAACCCGCGCTCGCGCACTGAGCCAAGAATTGCGCTGCATGGTGTGCCAAAACCAATCTATCGATGATAGCGACGCGCCCTTGGCAAAAGACTTGCGTGTATTTGTGCGTGCGCGATTGCTGGCCGGTGACAGCGATGTCGATATTCGTGCCGCCGTGGTGGAGCGCTATGGCGAGTTTGCTTTATTCCGTCCGCGCATTGCGCCGCACACCATGGTGCTATGGGCCATGCCGCTGCTCATTTTATTATGCGGTGGGTTTTTTGCTTGGCGGCTTGTCGGCAAAACGGCGCGTCAAAACACTTCAACCCCTCCGCAATAAAAGCTAGTCTCAGCGCATGGGACAAAACTTGCGCCTTTTATTGATAGAAGATGACAGCAAAGCGGCGACTTTACTGTGCGATCGGTTTCGTGTTGATGGCACTGATATTAAGCATGCGGCCGATGGGGTAGCCGGTCTGGATGCGGCGCGGCAGGGCGTGTTCGATGTATTGGTGGTTGACCGCATGATGCCGCATATGAGCGGCACACAACTGGTCGAAACATTGCGTAGCGAAGGTGACACGACACCGGTTTTATTTCTCTCGGCTTTGGGCGAGGTTGATGATCGCGTGGCCGGATTTGCGGCCGGCGGCGACGATTATCTCACCAAACCTTATGCGTTTGCCGAATTGCAAGCGCGGGTGATCGCTTTGGCACGGCGCAGTGAGGCGGGGCAGGTGACGCAAATGCAATTGGCCGATTTGCGCCTCGACTTGCTGGCGCGCGAGGCGCGGCGCGGCGACACAAAGCTCGATTTGAACAAACGCGAATTTGACCTGCTGGCCTATCTGTTGAGCCATCAAGGGCAAATCGTGACGCGCGACATGCTGCTGCAAAATGTTTGGAATTACGGTCTCGACACGCAAACCAATGTGGTTGATGTGCATATTTCGCGCCTGCGCGGCAAACTCGATAAGGGTTTTGACCTCGCGCTTCTGCACACAAAACGCGGGCAGGGTTTTGTCTTGCAGGCGGATATATGAGCACGCTTTTGCGCCTTGCCGGATTTCGCGCCGCGCTGGTCTATACCGCGCTTTTGCTGGTGGCTATGGCGTTGGTTCTGGGGCTGCTTTACGGGCGGTTGGCTGAAAATACCCGCATGGCGCAAGACAATCTTATCTGGCGCGAGGCGGCGGCTTTATCGTTTATTCATCAGAGGGATGGGGTGCGTGCGCTCGCCCAAGCGGTTGATGCGGTGGGTGGTCACGACGGCTATCGCCCCAGCTATTTTCGACTGTCTGATGGTTTGGGCAATTTCATTGCAGGCAATCTTAGAAAATTTCCGGCGCTTGATACGACCAATGCCGATGGCTGGCTGAGTTTTGCCGATGCGGATGTGCCGGTGCGCGCGCGGCTATTGCAGCTGGACGAAAATCTGGTGCTGTTGGTTGGACATAATATTGCCGATGGCGAGAACCTGCTGGCGGCTTTTCGCCAAGCCTTTTTTCTGGCCCTAATGGCCATGCTGTTGGTCGGGCTGGGCGGCGGCGCGTTTTTGGCACGGCGCGGTTTGAAGCAAGTTGAGGCGATTGGCGCGGCGTTAAAACCCGTCATGGGGGGCGATTTGTCAACGCGGCTGAACATGCGCCGAGACGGCGCTGAATGGCAGGCATTGGAAACGCAAATAAACGCCATGCTGGCGCAGCTTGAAAAGCTGATGGGCGCGACGCGGCAGGTCAGTGATAATCTGGCGCATGATTTGCGCGCGCCGCTCACGCGATTGCGGGCCCGGTTGGAGGGGCTGTTGGCCGAGACCGGCGAGGCCGAACTTGAAGCGGCGCTGGAGGATGTTGATGGGCTGCTGAAAAGTTTCAACGCGCTGCTGGCTTTGTCGCGTCTTGATAGCGGCGTTACCACACTGAACGCCCAAGCGGTTGATGTTGCCGCGCTGCTGGCTGAATTGCATGATTTATTCGCGCCGGTTTTCGACGACAATAAGATGACCTTAAGCATGGCTTGCGCTGATGCGCTCAGCGTGGCGGGAGATGCCGGTTTGCTGGCGCAAGCGCTGGTCAATTTGCTGGAAAACACGCTGACCCATGCCGCGATTAAAGGCAGTGCCGTGACGCTGGCAGCGCATCGGGTGAATGATACACTTATTTTGTCGGTGGCTGATGGCGGCGCGGGCATTGCCGCCGACCAACGCGAACAGGCAATGGCGCGTTTCGTGCAATTGGACGAAAGCCGCTCTCATGGCGGCAGCGGGTTGGGCTTATCGCTGGCGGCGGCGATTTGCGCGCATCATAATGGCGCATTGGTTTTGCGTGATAATGAACCCGGCCTGAAGGCAGAAATTCATCTGCCGATAAAAAGCTGAGCCCGATTATGGCATCGCTGTTTGAAAACCTGCCGCCGCATCGTCCCCGCAATTCTCAGCATGCTGACTTATTGTTGCAAGATGCGCGCGCGCATGACGCGGTGGTGCCGCTGATTGACGCGCATCAGGCCTTCTTCGCCTGGCTGGTTGAAGGCAGTCCGTTTTTGGCGCGCCTGATGCGCCGTTACCCCGATGTGCTGCTGGCTTTGCAAGATGCTGCGCCGGAGGATTATCTCGATACGCTTTACGCAAACTTGGATAGCCAGATGGCCGATATTGCCGATAATGACGCCGCGATGGCGCTGTTGCGTCATGCGCGCAATCGCGCCGCGCTGGCCATTGCCTTGGCCGATTTGGCTGATAAGTGGGATGTTGAAACCGTTACCAAATATCTAACGCGTCTGGCCGATTTGGCAGTGCGCTGTGGCCTTGATTTTCTGCTTCGTGAGGCGGTGGACGCGGCGCGCCTCACGGCGTTTTCGCGCGATGGCTTGGTGGTGTTGGCGCTTGGCAAACATGGCGGGGAAGAGCTTAATTATTCCTCCGATATTGATTTCGTCATTTACTACACACCCGATGCTTTGCCTCTGGCCGAGGGGCAAGACCGGCGCAAATTTCATGTAAAGCTGGTGCAGGATTTAACCGCGCTGTTACAAAACCCGACGGCTGACGGTTTTGTCTTTCGTGTTGATTTGCGCCTGCGCCCAGACCCCGGCGCGACGCCGGTGACGATTTCGGTTGATGCTGCGCTGGGTTATTATGAAAGCATGGGGCAGAACTGGGAGCGCGCCGTCTATATTAAGGCGCGTCCGATTGCCGGTGACCTGAAAGCCGGCCAGAAATTTATTGACGATTTACAGCCCTATATTTGGCGGCGCTATTTCGACTTTGCGGCGATCGAAGATGTGCATTCGATGAAGCGGCAAATGCATACCGTGCGGGGTCATGCTGAAATTGTCGCGCAAGGCCATAACCTTAAATTGGGGCGTGGCGGCATTCGCGAGATTGAGTTTTTTGTGCAGACCCAGCAACTCATCGCCGGTGGACGCGACTCTGGTTTGCGTGGTCATCGCACGGTTGAGATGTTGACCATGCTGGCTGCGAAAGACTGGATTAGCCATGAGACGGCAGAGCGGCTGACCACCTCCTATTATTATCTGCGCCGCATGGAGCACCGCCTGCAAATGCGCCTCGACGAGCAAACCCAAACCCTACCGAAAGATGATGACGGCTTTGCCGGATTTGCTTGCTTCGCGGGATATCAAAGCGCCGAGGCGTTTGCCGATGATTTTATCGACCATCTGAAAGGCGTGACGGCGGAATATGGCCAGCTTTTTGAGCAGGCCGAAAGCCTGTCGGGCGAGGCCGGCAATCTGGTTTTCACCGGTGGTGAAGACGACCCTGAAACGCTGGAGACCCTATCCAATATGGGTTTTCGTCGTCCGGCTGATATTTCCGGCATTATTCGCGGCTGGCATGCCGGTCGCATGGCGGCGACCCGCAGCGCGAGGGCGCGTGAAATCCTCACCCGCTTGCAGCCGGTGATATTGAACAAGCTGGCTGAGGTGCGCGCGCCCGATGACGGGTTTATCCGTTTCGACCAATTCCTCACGGCGCTGCCCGCCGGTGTGCAGATTTTCTCGCTGTTTCAATCCAATCCGCATGTGCTCAATCTGCTGATTGATATCATTAATTCTGCACCGCGATTGGCCGCGCTTTTGTCAGGCAATGCGCGCCTTGTTGACGCGCTGGTGCCGGGGCATATGCCGCAAGAGCTGCCGGTTTCTTTTGATGGCTTTGAGGCGGCGATGGACGGGTTGCGCCGCCATGTGCATGAAGCGCAATTTCGTGTTGGCACGAAAACGCTGGCCGACCCGACCATGGCGACAAGCTATGGCGAAGCCTATAGCCGCTTGGCCGAGACTGCCATTAGCACAATCCATGACGCAGCATTGGCCGATATGGAACGCCAATATGGTCGCCTGCCTGAAGGCGATATGATGGTGTTGGGCTTGGGCAAGCTGGGCAGTGGCGAGATGACCCTGCAATCTGACCTCGACTTAATTTTGATATGTGATTGCCCGGATTTTAGCGCGCTGTCCGACGGCGACAAACCGCTTGATGCCGATCGCTGGTTTGCCCGCGCCGCGCGCCGCTTGATGAGCGGCTTGAGCGCTCCCTCGGCGGAGGGTGAGCTTTATGAGGTTGATACAAGGTTGCGCCCGTCCGGCAATGCCGGGCCTTTGGTGACCAAATTCAGCAGCTTTGTCGATTATCAATTAAATCAAGCGTGGAATTGGGAGCATATGGCGCTGACCCGCGGGCGGGTTTTGGCAGGTGGGGACAAGCTACGGCAAAAAGTTGAAGCGGCGATTGGCGACATATTGAGTGCGCCGCGTGACATGGCCAAGCTGGCGCAAGACGCCGAGGATATGCGCCAACGCCTACGCACGCATCAGCCGCAAGCCGGGCCGTTTGATATTCGCCGTGGCGATGGCGGCTTGGTTGATGTTGAGTTTATCGCGCAAAGCCTGCAACTGGCGCATGGCGCGCGCCATAAGAGTTTGCTGATGCCGCAACCTTTGCCACAACTTCTGAGCGAACTTAAAGATGCCGATTGCCTCGACAGGCGCGCCCATGACGGGTTGCAAGCGGCGGCGGCGTGTTTTTTAAGCTTGCGACAAATTGCCAGCCTGTGCCTTGAAGATAATGAAACGGCGCCCCCGACTGCGATTGCCGGGCTATTGCTGGAGGCGTTGAATGAGCCGGATATGAGCCGCTTAAGCCATGTTATCGAAGCTCATCGGGCGCATGTGGCGGCCTGTTTTGATGCCACGATGGCGCATTTGCGGCGGCTATCAAAGGGCTGAAAATAGTGAGCCAAAGATTGACCCAGAAAAGCCAATCAAATAGCCTTTCAGACGAATTTGGGAGAGTAAAATGAATTTCGATTTTTCAGACGACCAGAAAATGTTGAAGGATCAAGCGCGCAAGTTTCTCGAAGACAAGTGCAGCTATGATGAAGTGCGGACTGTTCTGGAAAGCGATGACAGCCATCATGATGGCGTGTGGAACGGCCTTTGCGAATTGGGCTTTGCCGGTGCCGCCATTCCGGAGGAATTTGGCGGGCTGGGGCTTGGTGCCTTAGAGCTTTGCGTGATTGCCGAGGAATTGGGTCGCGCGGCTGCGCCGGTGCCGTTTTCTTCATCGATTTATATGTTTGCTGAGGCGCTTAAATTGGGTGCGTCTGATGCCCAGAAATCAGCTTGGCTGCCGCAAATCGCCAGTGGCGACATTATCGGCACGCTGGCCACCGCCGAGGGCACGCAAGCGCCGTCGCCGCGCACCGTCAAAGCAAGTTTTTCGGTCGGCAAATTAAGCGGTCGTAAATTGCCAGTGCCCGACGGCGAAACCGCGTCGGTTGCCGTTGTGCTGGCCAATACTGGCGGTGCGGGCGAGCAGGCTTTGTCGCTGGTGCTGGTTGACCTCAATCAAGATGGCGTGACGCGCGCCGCGGTCGATACGATTGACCCGACCCGCGGCCATGCGGAGATTAATTTCGAAAATGCCGAGGCCAGCCTTATCGGTGATGAAGGCGATGGCTGGGCGATGCTGAAACGCGTTGAAGCCGGTGCAGCTGTGCTGATGTCATTTGAGCAAGTTGGCGGCGCGGAAGCCGCTTTGGAAATGGCCAAAGAATATGCGCTCGACCGCTACGCATTTGGTCGTCAAATCGGCTCTTATCAGGCGATTAAACACAGATTGGCCGATATGTATGTGAAGCTCGAATTGGCCAAATCCAACGCTTATTATGGCGCGATGATTTTGTCAGAAGAGGGTGGAGAACTTGAATTGGCGGCAGCGTCAGCGCGCATTTCAGCGACCGAAGCCTATCGCTTCGCAGCGCAGGAATGTATTCAAGTACATGGTGGTATCGGCTTTACATGGGAAGCCAACCCGCAATTTCATTATCGTCGGTCAAAACTTTTGGCACTCGCTTTGGGGAGCGCCAGCCGATGGAAAGACAGGCTCGTTGCCGAGCTTGAGAAAAGTAATGTGGCGTGATGCAGCACATCTCGTATCAGTCGGAATATGTTGAGATAAATATCGAGACGGCCTTAAGGCGGGCCTATAGGAAGGAAAGTTAAAATGGATTTTAACGATACCCCAGAAGAAGCAAAGTTTCGTGCCGAAGCGCGCGCATGGCTGAGTGCAAATGCCAAACCGAAAGACCCGAGCAAGATTAAAGCCGGTGTCTCGCAAAAATCTGAGGCTGAGCGTCTTGTGCGCGCCAAAGAATGGCAGGCCAAAAAAGCCGAGGCTGGTTATGCTGCCATCACATGGCCGACCGAATATGGTGGGCTTGGCGGCACACCGATTCAGTCGGTGATTTACAGCCAAGAAGAGTCGAAATTTGATGTGCCCGGCGGTTTCTTTGAAATCGGCCTCGGCATGTGCATTCCGACCATGATGAAATGGGCCACCAAAGAGCAGTGCGACCGCTATGTGAAGCCTGCGCTTTTTGGTGAAGAAATTTGGTGCCAGCTTTTCTCCGAACCGGCTGCCGGTTCTGATGTCGCGGGTCTGCGCACAAAATGCGAGAAAGATGGCGATGAATGGGTGATTAACGGCCAGAAAGTCTGGACGTCGGGCGCACATTTTTGCGATTACGGCATTATCGTTACGCGCTCAGACCCCACCGTGCCGAAGCATAAAGGTCTGACCTTTTTCTTCCTCGACATGAAAACACCGGGCATTGAAATTCGCCCGATTAAACAAATGTCCGGCGGCAGCGGCTTCAATGAGGTGTTCTTCAACGATGTGCGCGTGCCCGATAGCCAACGTCTGGGCGATGTTGGAGAAGGCTGGAAAGTGTCGCTGACAACGCTGATGAATGAGCGTCTGGCCATTGGTCAGGGCAGTGGTGTTGACCATGAAGAACTGCTGAAGCTGGCGCGTGAAACCGAATTGGAAAACGGACCGGCCATTAAAGACAGCAATGTCCGCGAAAAGCTGGCCGATTGGTATGTGCAATCGCAAGGTCTGAAATATACCAAATTCCGCACGCTGACCGCTTTGTCAAAAGGCCAAGTGCCGGGGCCGGAAAGCTCTATCGGTAAAATTGTATCGGGACCAAAAATGCAAGACCTCGCCGGTTTTGCGATGGATATTCAAGGTCAGGGCGGTGTCATGCAAGACACGGAAGAAAGCCCGATGGCCGGTGCTTTCCAAAATCAGTGGATTGGGGCTGCGGGTTATCGCATCGCCGGTGGCACTGATGAGATTTTGCGTAACATTGTGTCCGAGCAAGTGCTGGGCCTGCCGCAAGATATTCGCGTCGATAAAAATGTGCCGTTCAATGAATTGCCCGGCGCAGGCAGCAAGAAATAATCTTCAAGCCAAATTGATTTTGAAAGCCTGCGGGGGAAACCTCGCGGGCTTTTTCTTGCCCAATCGGCTGAAAAAGGCGACAAAGGCGCATGAGTTTAACCGCGCCCGATATTCGCTTTTCCGTCGCGCCGATGATGGATTGGACCGACCGGCATGACCGCTATTTTTTGCGGCTCATGTCGAAGCGCGCGCGGCTTTATACCGAAATGGTGACGGCTGACGC
>JAKMDW010000079.1 GCA_022426245.1 Alphaproteobacteria bacterium
CCGCGTAAGCGGTAGGTCCCCGAACAACCGATTGGAGAAAGAAAATGGCTGATATTGAAAAAATTGCCGATGACCTCTCAAGCCTGACCGTTATGGAAGCGGCTGAGCTTGCTAAACTTCTGGAAGATAAATGGGGCGTTTCTGCCGCTGCACCTGTTGCAGTTGCTGCCGCTCCGGCTGCTGGCGGCGACGCCGGTGGTGCTGAAGAGAAAGACGCATTTACCGTTGTTCTCGCTTCAGCAGGCGACCAGAAAATTAACGTCATTAAAGAAGTTCGTGCAATCACCGGCCTTGGCTTGAAAGAAGCTAAGGAAATCGTTGAGGGTGCGCCGAGCGATCTTAAAGAAGACGTTCCTACCGCCGAAGCCAATGAGCTGAAAGAGAAGCTCGAAGGCGTTGGTGCGACTGTCGAACTCAAGTAGTTCGCGTCTCGATTAAGGGGTGGTCGGGCCGTAAGGGTTCGGCCGCCCCATCTTGCCATTTAGGCACATGCTCCCAAATCGCGGGTAGGGGGTGTGAATTGCGAGGAAACTCGTTCACCGGAATTCCGGGCCCGCTTGGGAAATTGTGAGGAAAGCTCATGTCGCAAGCTTACGCAGGTCGCAAACGTGTTCGCCGTTCATTCGGCCGTATTCCACAAGTAGTGGAAATGCCTAATCTGATTGAAGTTCAGAAATATTCCTATGACCAGTTTTTGCAGGTTCAAGCACCTGATGGTGGTCGAGACGAAGACGGTTTGCAGGCTGTGTTCAAATCGGTTTTCCCGATCAGTGATTTCTCCGGCACCTCAATGCTGGAATTCGTATCCTATGACTTTGAAAAACCCAAATATGATGTTGAAGAGTGCCAACAGCGCGGCATGACCTACGCCGCGCCGCTGAAGGTCACGCTCCGTCTGGTGGTTTTCGATATTGATGAAGAAACCGGTTCAAAATCGGTGAAAGATATTAAAGAGCAGGAAGTCTATATGGGCGACCTGCCATTCATGACCGATAATGGCACTTTTGTTGTCAATGGCACGGAGCGCGTGATTGTCTCGCAAATGCACCGTAGTCCGGGCGTGTTCTTTGACCATGATAAAGGCAAAACCCATGTGTCCGGCAAGCTGTTGTTTGCGGCGCGGGTTATCCCTTACCGTGGTTCCTGGCTCGACTTTGAATTTGATGCCAAAGATATTCTGCATGTTCGCATTGACCGCCGTCGCAAATTGCCGGCAACGGTTCTGCTGCACGCGCTTGATTATGCCTCAGATAACATTCTTGAGATGTTCTACGACAAGGTCGTTTATAAGCTGGGCAAAGAAGGTTGGATAACCGATTTCTTGCCGGAGCAACGCCGGGGCAGCAAGCCGATTTATGATTTGGTTGATGCTAAAACCGGTAAAGTTGCGGTTGAAGCCGGTTCAAAAATTTCGCCGCGCAAAGCCAAATTGCTGGCTGAAGAAGGCTTGAAAGAGCTCCTCGTCGGTGATGAAGAACTTATCGGTCGTTTCTTGTCTGATGAGCTTGTCAGCTATGAAACCGGAGAGATTTTTGCCGAAGCCGGTGAAGAAGTCACCGAAGAGCTGCTCGCAGATCTAAAAGAAAAAGGCTATGACACGCTCAGCGTGCTGGATATTGATCCGGTCAATAAAGGCCCGTTTATTCGCAATACTTTGTTTGCTGATAAATCAAGCGACAAGCTGTCAGCACTGGAAGAAATTTACCGCGTCATGCGTCCGGGCGAGCCGCCGACCCCGGAAACCGCAGAAGCCCTGTTTGACGGTCTGTTCTTTGATAGTGAACGCTATGACCTGTCTGCCGTTGGCCGCGTGAAAATGAATATCCGCCTTAACCAGGAGTGCCCTGACGATATTCGTGTGCTGCGCAAAGAAGATATTGTCGGTGTTGTGAAAACACTGGTCGGCCTGCGTGATGGTCGTGGCGATATTGATGATATCGACAATCTCGGCAATCGCCGCGTGCGCTCGGTTGGTGAATTGATGGAAAACCAATATCGCATCGGTCTGCTGCGCATGGAGCGCGCGATTAAAGAGCGAATGAGCTCGATCGATATTGATACGGTGATGCCGCAAGATTTGATCAACGCCAAGCCGGTCTCGGCCTCTGTGCGTGAGTTCTTCGGTTCTTCGCAGTTGTCACAATTTATGGACCAAACCAATCCGCTGTCTGAGATTACCCACAAACGCCGCTTGTCGGCGCTTGGCCCGGGTGGTCTGACGCGTGAGCGGGCCGGCTTTGAGGTGCGCGACGTGCACCCGACCCATTATGGTCGTATTTGCCCGATTGAAACGCCGGAAGGCCCGAATATCGGCCTGATTAACTCGCTGGCCACTTTCGCTCGTGTCAATAAGTATGGCTTTATCGAAAGCCCTTACCGCCGCGTTGAAGGCGGTAAAGTCACCAGCGAAGTGATTTATCTGTCCGCGATGGAGGAAGCGCGCTTCCGTGTCGCGCAGGCAAATATTGAAATTGATGGCAGCGGAAAGTTGTCTGATGAGTTGATTAACTGCCGCATTAATGGCGACTTTGAAATGGTGCCACCCGATATGGTGGACCTGCTTGATGTCTCTCCGAAACAGATTGTTTCGGTCGCTGCGGCGCTTATCCCGTTCCTCGAAAATGATGACGCCAACCGCGCCTTGATGGGCTCAAACATGCAACGTCAAGCCGTGCCTCTGCTGCAAGCAGAAGCGCCGCTTGTCGGCACAGGCATGGAAGAGGTTGTGGCCCGTGATAGTGGGGCTGCGATTTCTGCCCGCCGCGCCGGTGTTGTTGACCAAGTAGATGCGACGCGTATCGTTATTCGGGCAACGGAAGAAACCGATGCCTCGAAATCGGGCGTTGATATTTATAATCTGCGAAAATTCCAACGCTCCAATCAGTCCACCTGCATTAATCAGCGCCCGCTGGTGCGTGTCGGTGACCGGGTTGAAGTCGGTGATGTTGTGGCCGACGGCCCGTCAACGGAGCTTGGCGAATTGGCGCTTGGTCGTAACGTGCTGGTCGCGTTTATGCCGTGGAATGGCTACAACTTTGAAGATTCGATTTTGATTTCAGAACGCATTGTGCGCGATGACGTGTTCACCTCAATTCATATTGAAGAGTTTGAAGTGATGGCGCGTGACACGAAATTGGGTCCGGAAGAAATTACCCGCGATATTCCAAATGTCGGTGAAGAGGCGCTGAGCAATCTTGATGAGGCCGGTATTGTTTATATCGGTGCTGAGGTTAATCCGGGCGATATACTGGTTGGTAAAATTACCCCGAAAGGCGAAAGCCCGATGACGCCGGAGGAAAAACTTCTGCGCGCCATTTTCGGTGAAAAAGCCTCTGATGTGCGGGATACCTCGCTGAAACTGCCGCCCGGCACTGCCGGAACGATTGTTGAAGTGCGGGTGTTTAACCGTCACGGCATCGACAAGGATGAGCGCGCTCTGGCGATTGAGCGCGAAGAAATTGAAGCCTTGGCGAAAGACCGAGACGACGAATTCGCCATTCTGGAGCGCAATGTTTACAAGCGCCTCGAGGGGTTGTTGGTGGGCAAGCAAGTGGCCTCAGGCCCTGCCGGTATCGGTGCTGATGCCAAAATCACCAATGCCATGCTCGATGATTTGGCGAGCAGCCAATGGTGGCAGATTGCCCTGAAAAACGACGCGGCCATGGCCGAAGTCGAGGCCATGAAGAACCAGTTTGACGAGGCCAAAGCCGAGCTCGAAGCCCGCTTTGAAGACAAGGTCGATAAGCTGCAACGTGGTGATGAATTGCCGCCGGGCGTCATGAAAATGATTAAGGTTTATGTGGCCGTGAAGCGTAAGCTGCAGCCCGGTGATAAAATGGCCGGTCGTCACGGTAACAAAGGTGTCATCAGCCGCATCATGCCGGTTGAAGACATGCCTTACCATGATGACGGAACGCCGGTTGACATTGTGCTTAACCCGCTTGGCGTGCCAAGCCGGATGAATGTCGGGCAAATTCTCGAAACTCATTTGGGCTGGGCTTGCGCCGGTTTGGGCAAGCAAATCAATGATGCGTTGACCGCTTATGAGCGCGAAGGCAATGTTGAGAAAGTCAAAGAAACGCTGAAAGATGTTTATTCTGATGATCCCGCTGTCGGCAAATTATCCGATGGCGAGGTCATTGAGATGAGCCAGACATTGCGTCGCGGTGTGCCGGTGGCAACGCCGGTATTTGACGGCGCGGTTGAGGGTGACATTGTCGATATGCTCGGCAAGGCAGGCATTGACAGTTCCGGTCAGGTGCAATTGCACGACGGTCGCACAGGCGAACCGTTCGACCGAAAAGTCACTGTCGGTTACATCTATATGCTGAAACTGCACCATTTGGTGGACGATAAAATCCACGCCCGTTCAATCGGCCCATACAGCCTTGTTACCCAGCAGCCGCTTGGTGGTAAAGCGCAGTTTGGTGGCCAGCGTTTCGGTGAAATGGAAGTGTGGGCGCTGGAAGCTTATGGCGCGGCATACACATTGCAGGAAATGCTGACTGTCAAATCAGATGACGTCGCCGGTCGGACGAAAGTCTATGAAGCGATTGTTAAAGGTGATGACACATTTGAAGCCGGTATTCCGGAGAGCTTTAATGTGTTGGTGAAAGAAATCCGGTCTTTGGGTCTCAATGTCGAATTGACAGAGAGCCGCAAAGAAAATCAGGAATAGAGCGGCGTAAGCCGTTCAGCAGGAGAAGAGCGCATGAACCAAGAGGTCATGAACATTTTCAACCCGCAGGCCAATCAACAGGCCTTCGATCAAATCCGTATTTCGATTGCCAGTCCGGAGAAAATTCTCTCCTGGTCATATGGCGAGATTAAGAAGCCGGAAACCATTAATTATCGGACGTTCAAGCCGGAACGCGATGGTCTTTTCTGTGCCCGTATTTTTGGCCCGATTAAGGATTATGAGTGCTTGTGCGGCAAATATAAGCGGATGAAGTTTAAAGGCGTCATCTGCGAAAAATGCGGCGTCGAAGTTACGCTGACCAAAGTGCGCCGCGAGCGCATGGGTCACATCGAACTGGCTGCACCGGTTGCACATATTTGGTTCTTGAAATCATTGCCGAGCCGCATCGGCCTGCTGCTTGATATGACGCTGAAGGATTTGGAGCGCGTGCTCTATTTTGAAAACTTCATCGTCCTCGACCCGATGCTGTCGCCGCTTGAAAAAGGGCAATTGCTGACGGAAGAAGAATATTTCGACGCGCAAGACGAGCATGGTGAAGACAATTTCGTTGCCGGTATCGGTGCCGAAGCGGTGCGCGTCATGCTGGAAGAGTTGAACCTCGAAGAGTTGCGCGAAGAATTGCGTATCGGCATTGCCGAAGCCACAACTGAACTGAAGCCGAAGAAGCTGGCCAAGCGCCTGAAAGTTGTTGAGGCTTTCTTGCGCTCAGGCGGTCGTCCTGAGTGGATGATTTTGAACGTTGTGCCGGTCATCCCGCCGGAACTGCGTCCGCTTGTGCCGCTTGATGGCGGTCGTTTTGCGACCTCTGATTTGAACGATTTATATCGTCGCGTCATCAACCGGAATAATCGTCTGAAGCGCCTGATAGAACTGCGCGCGCCGGATATTATCGTCCGCAATGAAAAGCGTATGTTGCAAGAATCTGTTGATGCGCTGTTTGACAATGGCCGCCGTGGCCGTGTCATCACCGGTGGTAATAAGCGCCCGCTGAAATCTCTTTCGGATATGCTGAAAGGTAAGCAGGGTCGTTTCCGTCAGAACTTGCTTGGCAAGCGCGTTGACTATTCAGGCCGCTCAGTGATTGTGGTTGGCCCTGAGCTGAAACTGCACCAATGCGGTTTGCCCAAGAAGATGGCGTTGGAATTGTTCAAGCCGTTTATCTATTCGCGCCTTGAGGCGAAGGGGCTTTCGGCCACGGTGAAACAATCTAAAAAAATGGTCGAGAAGGAACGTCCCGAGGTATGGGATATTCTCGATGAGGTTATCCGCGAGCATCCGGTGATGCTGAACCGCGCGCCGACTTTGCACCGTTTGGGTATTCAGGCGTTTGAACCGACATTGATTGAGGGTAAAGCCATTCAGCTTCACCCGTTGGTTTGCGCTGCCTTTAACGCCGATTTTGATGGCGACCAAATGGCTGTTCACGTGCCGCTGTCACTGGAAGCACAGTTGGAAGCGCGCGTGTTGATGATGTCGACCAATAATATTCTGCACCCTGCCAATGGCGCGCCGATTATCGTGCCGTCACAGGATATCGTGCTGGGTCTTTATTACATGACCCTGCAGCGCGATGGCCTAAAAGGCGAGGGGATGATTATCTCTGATTTGGCTGAGCTTGAGATGGCGCTGGATACTAAAGCGTTGACACTGCACACTAAAATCAAAGCGCGCATTGAAGAGATGGATGCCGATGGTAATTTGGTGCAGCGTGTGGTCGATACTACGGCCGGACGTTACATGCTGGGTCAGGAACTGCCGAAACATATTAATCTGCCACATGAAACGATCAACAAGCTGATGACCAAGAAAGAAATTTCGAAAGTTATCGATGCGGTTTATCGCCATTGCGGTCAAAAAGAGACGGTTATTTTCTGCGACCATATTATGAAGGTCGGCTTCCGCGAAGCGTGTAAAGCCGGTATCTCGTTTGGTAAAGACGATATGGTTATCCCCGAAGACAAAATCGGTTTGATTGATGAAACCGGTGCTTTGGTTAAGGAATATGAGCAGCAATATATTGATGGCCTGATTACGCAAGGCGAGAAATATAACAAGGTTGTTGATGCCTGGGCGCGCTGCACGGACCGTGTGGCCGATGCCATGATGGGCAAAATTTCAACCGTCGATGCGGGTGATGCAGACGATGATAGCTTCATCAACTCCATCTATATGATGTCTCATTCAGGTGCGCGTGGTTCTCCCGCCCAGATGAAACAGCTTGCCGGCATGCGCGGTCTGATGGCCAAGCCGTCGGGCGAGATTATTGAAACGCCGATTATCTCCAACTTTAAAGAGGGCCTCTCGGTTCTGGAATACTTTAACTCGACGCACGGTGCCCGTAAGGGTCTGGCCGATACGGCGCTGAAAACAGCGAACTCCGGTTATCTGACGCGCCGTCTGGTTGATGTGGCTCAAGATTGCATCGTCAATGAAGTCGATTGTGGCACGAAGGACGGCATTACTGTCGCCGCCGTGGTCGATGCGGGCGAGGTTATTACCTCATTGTCCGAACGCGTATTGGGTCGTGTGCCGGTTGAAAATATCGTTAATCCGGCGACCGATGAGATCATCATCAAGAAAGGCACTTTGATTTCGGAAGAACATGCTCCGGCCATTGAAGAAGCCAATTTGGTGAGCATTAAAGTGCGTTCGCCGCTGACCTGTGAAACCAAATCCGGTGTTTGCGCGACCTGTTATGGTCGTGACTTGGCACGCGGCACGCCGGTGAATATCGGCGAGGCTGTCGGCGTGATTGCAGCGCAATCAATCGGTGAGCCGGGCACGCAGTTGACCATGCGGACATTCCACATTGGTGGCACGGCGCAGGTTGTTGACCAATCATTCATCGAGTCCAATGCCGATGGCGTTGTGCAGCTTGAGAATGCCAGCATTGTTAAGGATAGTTCAGGCCGTCCGGTGGTGATGAGCCGTAATGTGGTCATCAAGATTGTTGACAATAATGGGCTTGAGCGGGCCAGCCATAAATTGGCTTATGGCGCGCGCTTGCGGGTCGAAGAAGGCCAAGAGGTTGCCCGTGGCGACCGTTTGGCTGAATGGGAACCCTATGCCATTCCGATTTTGACCGAGCTTGAGGGCGTGGTCGGGTTTGAAGATCTTGTCGAGGGTGTGACGGTAACGGAAACCACTGACGAAGCGACCGGCATCAGCCAGCGCGTTGTCATTGATAACTCCACCGGCACGCGCAACAGCGATTTGAAACCGGCCATGGTCGTCAAAGACGAAAAAGGCAAAATCAAAACCCTGTCAAACGGCAATGAAGCCCGCTTCATTCTGGCGGCTGACGCTATCTTATCGGTTGAGCCGGGTGCCAGCGTTCATGCCGGTGACATTCTGGCGCGGATTCCGACCGAGGGTGCGTCCACCAGTGATATTACCGGTGGTCTGCCGCGTGTGGCGGAATTGTTCGAAGCACGTCGCCCGAAAGACCATGCGATTATTGCTGAGATTACGGGTAAAGTTGAATTTGGACGTGACTATAAAAACAAGCGTCGCATTATCATTCAGCCGGAATCCGCTGACCAAGAGCCGGTCGAGTATTTGGTGCCGAAAGCCAAACACCTGTCTGTGCAAGAGGGTGATATTATCGAGAAGGGCGAGTATCTGATTGACGGACACCCGGCCCCGCACGATATTTTGGCGATTTCCGGTGTGGAAGA
>JAKMDW010000091.1 GCA_022426245.1 Alphaproteobacteria bacterium
CCGTCGGGGTGCTCGCCAAATAAAATACCCTCGCGGAAATAGGCGGGATTTCTTTACTCGTATTGGAATTGACACAGCCCGGCACCAATGGTCGGCGCTGTTCAACAATAATAAGAGGAGGAAATCCCATGCTGAAATCAGCAACAATCTGTTTCGCGTTTTTCATTTTGCTCTTGCAACCATCGAAAGCGCAAACTTTATCTATCGGCTAAGACTTCTACACACTTCAAAGAGCACTGGAGGCCAAAACTGATGATGTAACCTACGACCAAAGCGACACGGGCTGGATGTTCTCTGTTAAGCAGCCAATCTCAGAAGAAGCCTCTATGGTTGTAGAGTTCAGAGATTTTGGCGAAGGCACAATCGGTTGCACTAATGAGAGCGGCGAAATTAGGGTTGATGGGGAAGACTATGTGTGTGATCACGTAGGAGAGGCAACTACTGAAGCCGACCATGTGGCATTGGCTTACAAAACTTATAATGCTCGCAGCGGATACTGGAAATTCGGGGTTGGGAGTTATACTATCGTCTATAACGACTCCAACATTCCTGATAAACGAGAAACAGACCTTTATATTGGTTGGGGCATTCCTATCGATACAAATACTGACCGAAGCGGATTATATCTCGACTTCGGGGCTACGATTCGCGGTACATTTGGACTCGGCATCGCTTACCAGTTCGCGCCGAACTAAAGTTCACTTTATTCGCAACGCCTTTTTCCAACCCCCGCCTATTGGCGGTCGCTGGCGTAAGGCGCACTAGGGCAACGAGTGGCCAAGTGCTTATAGCGAAAAGGGGCGGATCTTGTTTTTGCGTAACAAGTCGCCCCGAATGGAAAATCAGACCTGAGCCGCCAATTCACTGGCTTGCTTGATCGCCGTTTTGGCGTCCAGTTCAGCCGCCTCATAAGCGCCGCCGACCAGTTCGACCGAGGTGCCTTTGGCCTCCAGCGTATCGTATAATTCGCGCAGTGGCTCTTGTCCGGCGCAAATAATCACCGTATCGACATCGAGAATATCGGGCTGGCCGTTCAGCGTGATGTGCAAGCCCGCATCGTCAATTTTGCGATAATCGACGGCGTTCATCATTTTGACACCGCGCCGTTGCAGGGTCAGGCGGTGCGTCCAGCCGGTGGTTTTGCCGAGGCCCTTGCCGACATTGGTTTCCTTGCGCTGCATCAGGAAAATTTCGCGATCGGCGCTGGCGACCTCAGGCTCAACGCCGGTCACGCCGCCGCGCGGGTGGTTTTCAAAATCAACGCCCCATTCTTTGGCGAAGACTTGCTTATCCAGCGCGCCCGACGGGCCATCATGCGAGATGGTGTCAGCGACATCAAAGCCGATGCCGCCCGCGCCCATAATCGCCACGCGTTTGCCGACCGGCTTTTTGCCTTTCAGCACGTCAATATAGCTGACCACTTTTTCATGGCTGATGCCCTCAATATCGGGCACACGCGGGCTGATGCCTGTGGCCACAACCACATGCTCAAAACTGTCCAGCATGGCCGCATCGGCGCGGGTGTTAAGCCTTAGCTCAATGCCCAGTTTCTCAATCATTTTGCTGTAATAGCGCAGCGTTTCGTAAAACTCTTCCTTGCCGGGCACCAGCTTGGCGAGGTTGAACTGTCCGCCAATCTCATCCGCCGCATCAAACAGCGTAACCTTATGGCCGCGCTCCGCCGCCGTGGTGGCATAGGCCAAACCGGCCGGGCCGGCCCCGACCACGGCGATATGTTTGGGCGCCTGTGTCGGCTCATAGGTCAGCAGTGTCTCATGGCAGGCGCGAGGATTAACCAGACAGCTTGTCGTCTTGCCGCCAAATGTATGGTCGAGGCAGGCCTGATTGCAGGCGATGCAGGTATTAATTTCGTCGGCACGGTCTTCTGCCGCTTTGGCCATAAATTGGCTATCGGCCAACATGGGTCGCGCCATTGATACCAAATCGGCTTCGCCATCGGCCAGCACTTCCTCGGCCACTTCCGGCGTGTTGATGCGGTTTGAGGTAATCACCGGTATCGACACTTCTTTGCGCACCCGGCCGGTGACCGAGGTAAAGGCCGCGCGCGGCACCATGGTCGCGATGGTCGGCACGGCGCTTTCGTGCCAGGTGAAATGAGTGGAGATCATTGATACGCCGACGCCCTCAAGCTCACGCGCCAGTTCAGCCACTTCGTCCCAGCTCATGCCGCCTTGCAGCATATCCATAGCGGCGATGCGGAACACGATGATGAAATCATCACCCACTGCGGCGCGGCAACGTTTCGCCACTTCAAGCGGAAAGCGCATGCGGTTTTCATAAGTGCCGCCCCATTTATCGGTGCGCTGATTGGTTTTCTCGACCAGAAATGTGGATAGCAAATAACCGGCTGAGCCGATAATCTCGACCCCGTCATACCCCGCTTTTTTGGCCATGGCGGCGCAATTTGCGTGGTCGTCAATTTGCTTCTCAATACCTGCGGCATCCAGTTCAGCCGGCGCGAAAGCACCAATGCGCGACTTCACGGGCGAGGGCGCGACCGCCAAGTCATTATAGGCCAGTGGCCCCATATGCAGAATTTGCATGACGAATTTGCAGTCAGGCGCGGCGTCATGCACCGCTTTGGTGACGATGGCGTGGCCCTCTACTTCCTTGTCATTTTGCAGCTTCGACGCGGCGAATAATTCACTGCCATCAGCATCTTTCACCGTCATGCCGCCTTCGGGATTGGGAGCAATGCCGCCGGTGATTATCATGCCGACACCGCCCGCCGCGCGTTCGGCATAATAAGCTGCCATGCGCGTAAAGCCATCGGGCAATTCCTCTAGGCCGGTATGCATCGAGCCCATAATCGAGCGGTTTTTAATCACCGTATGGCCCAAATCCAGCGGCTCGAACAGCCGCGCATATTTTTGATGGCCCGGTAAAATTTTCTCAGCTGCGCTCATGACGATCTCCCTTGTTACCAAGAATCTAGTGCGATGAGGCAGTGGTTTCAAGCCGAAGACTTTGCGCATCGACAATATGTTGTTAGTCTCATTGCATCTTAAGGAGCCCCTATGTTTGCCACGTCGCGCCAGTCTGCATTTGCGATTTTATATATGTCGGCGCTGATGTTCATCGGCCCGTTTTTGCATGTGCAATACCTGCATATCAGCCATCATTGGCGGCTTGCGCCTAAGGGTGTTTATGGCGACACGGCAATGGTCGTCTCGGCGCATCGGCTGGCCAGCGAGGTTGGCCGCGAGGTGTTGCGCGACGGCGGCAATGCGTTTGACGCAGCAGTGGCGGTCAATTTTGCGCTGGCCGTGGTGTATCAGCAGGCGGGCAATATTGGCGGCGGCGGCTTCATGGTCTATCGACTGGCTCCCACAAATGGCAAGAAAGCCGACACAGGCACGTTGGACTTTAGGGAGCGCGCGCCGTTTGATGCCAGCCGCGATATGTATCTGAATGAGGATGGCGAGGTGATTAAGGGCCTCAGCCTGAAAGGCCATTTGGCGGTTGGCGTGCCCGGCAGCGTGGCCGGCATGGCGGCGCTGCACAAACGTTTTGGTTCCAAGCCGTGGGATGCGCTTATCCGTCCTTCGGTGACACTGGCGGCTGAAGGTTTTGTGCTGACCCCGAAAGCGGCGCGCGAATTTAACCGCTTTCAAGAGGTTTTTGCCGAAGTCAATCGGCACCGCCCGCCCGTGCTGAAAGAAGGCGGTTGGCGCGAAGGCGAGCGGATTAAATTCCCCGAACTGGCGCGCACGCTAGAGACCATATCGCGGCAGGGCCGTGCCGGATTTTATGAGGGCTGGGTGGCCGATTTACTGGTCGATGAAATGCAAAGCGGCGGTGGGCTGATTACCCATCAAGACCTCGCCGCCTATGTGCCGGTATGGCGCGATCCCATACGGTTTTCCTATCGTGGCCATGAGATTATCTCCATGCCGCCGCCGAGCAGCGGTGGGGTTGCGCTGGCGCAGCTTTTGCAGGGCGCGGAGACCTACGACATCGCCGCGCTGGGGCATAATTCGGCGGCGCATATTCATCTGATGACCGAGCTTGAGCGGCGCACCTATGCCGACCGGGCCACCCATTTGGGCGATACGGATTTTGTCGCGGTTGATATTGAGGGCCTCACCGGCCGCGCCTATATCGCCGCGCGCAATGGGGATATATCGATGCAGGCCAAAACCGATAGCAGCACCGTCAAGCCCGGCTATGTGGCGGCGATGGAAAGCGCCGAGACGACTCATTTTTCTATCGTCGATGCGGCCGGTAATGCGGTCGCCATCACCACCACGCTGAACGGCATGTATGGCGCCAAGCTGGTGGTGCGGGGGGCAGGCTTTTTCCTCAATAATGAAATGGATGATTTCGCCATCAAGCCCGGTTATGCCAATCAGTTTGGTCTGCTGGGCGATGATAAAAACGCCATCGCGCCCGGCAAACGCATGCTGTCTTCCATGACGCCGACCCTTGTCGAAAAAGACGGTAAGCTGAAAGCCGTGGTCGGCACGCCGGGCGGCGCGACCATCATCACCAGCGTGTTTCAAACGCTCTCGAATATTATCGATTTCGATATGAGCGCAGCGCAAGCCGTGCATGCCCGCAAAAGCCACAGCCAATGGCAGCCCGATGTGGTGATGCTGGAAAAAGGCACGATGAGCCTCGCCAATATGCGCGGGCTGCAAGCGCGCGGGCATCGGCTTTACCCATATCCGCATTTCAAATGGCAGCTTGGCCGCGTCGAAGCGATTTTGGTGCATGAGGACGGCACATTAGAAGGCGCAGCCGATGCGTCTAGGGGCTTCGACGACTGGGCAGCGGGGTATTGACGATAGGCCGCCATAGGGTCCGGCGATTGAATGCTGGCTCGCAACCAGCGGCTTGACATTTTGGCTCAATCAACAGCCGAAAAAGTCTGTGGATTCAATAACAAGAAAAGGGGAACTCAAATGGGTGCGATTAGCGCTTCTTTTCGTCCGTTCTTCCCATTGCGCTGCATTTTCGCTAAAACCGCTTCATGTCTGAGGAAATACCATCACCGCCTCGAGCCTCGCCTATCGTGGTCAGCGCCTTCTATAAATTCGTGGCGCTGGAGGATTATGAGGCGCTGCGTGCGCCGCTGCTCACCATGTGCAAAAAGCACGGCGTGCTGGGCACGATTTTGCTGGCCCGCGAGGGGATTAACGGCACAGTGTGCGGCACGCATGAGGCTATTAGTGCGCTGCTGGCCTATTTCGGCAAAGATGCGCGGTTTGCCGATATTCAACCGAAATATTCATTTGCCGAAGAACCGGCTTTTCACCGCATGAAAGTGCGACTGAAAAAAGAAATCGTCTCCATGGGCCAACCTAATATTGACCCGCAGGGCAGTGTCGGCACTTATGTGAAGCCGCAGGATTGGAACGCGCTGATTGCCCGTGGCGACACGCTGGTCATCGATACGCGCAATGCCTATGAGGTGGCCATTGGCACATTTGACGGTGCGGTTGACCCGCAGACCGAGAGCTTTCGTGGGTTTCCCGAATGGGTCGATGGCTATTTGGCGCAGCTTGAGGAAAAGCCGAAAAACATCGCCATGTTTTGCACCGGCGGCATCCGCTGCGAGAAATCGACCGCCTATTTGGTCGGGCAGGGCTATGAGAATATTTTTCACCTCGAGGGCGGGATTTTGAAATATCTCGAAACTGTCAATGCCGATGAGAGCGCATGGCAGGGCGATTGTTTCGTGTTTGATGAGCGGGTCTCGGTGCGTCGCAAAACGGGTGGGGGATTGGCCGAGGGCGATTACGATATGTGCCATGCCTGCCGAATGCCGCTATCGTCTGAGGAAAAGTTGCTGACGTCTTTCGAGCCGGGGGTTTCTTGCTTGCATTGCATCGACACGCGCAGCGAGGCCGACCGCAAACGCTTCCGCGAACGGCAAAAGCAAATCAAATTGGCGGCAGCGCGCGGCGAAAAACATATTGGCAGCGACTGATGGCGATGGGTAACGACCTGCCGCTGCTTTACAGCTTTCGCCGTTGCCCCTATGCAATGCGCGCCCGCATGGCATTGGCTGCTGCTGAAATTGAATTGCGCCTACGCGAGATTGTGCTGCGCGACAAGCCAACCGATATGCTGGAATTGTCGCCCAAGGGCACAGTGCCGGTGTTGCAGCTTACCAATGGCGACGTGCTGGATGAAAGCCGTGAGGTGATGGAGTGGGCGCTGGCGCAAGCCGACCCGCATGGCTGGCTGGCGCATAAAGATGACGCGCTGGTCGATTTATACGACGGAGACTTCAAGCATCATCTCGACCGCTATAAATATGACACCCGCTATGAAGGAGCTGATGCGTTGCAGCACCGCGCCGCTTGTCACGAGATTTTGAAAGCCATTGAGCCGCGTCTGGCCGCCGATCCGCATGGCTGGCTGGCGGGCGATAAACCGGGCTTTACCGATGTCGCCATTTTGCCTTTTGTGCGCCAGTTCCGCATTGCCGACCCGCACTGGTTCGACGCACAAATGGCGCTGCCGCATGTGCAAAGCTGGCTTATGCGCTTTCTCGATTGGCCGGTCTTCACCCGCATTATGGGCAAATACACGCTATGGTTGGATGGCAAGCAAGAACATGAATTTCCGCCTCTGGTTTAACCCGTTAAGGTGTGGCAAAGTTCGCTCTCGATAAGGGAGATAGAGATGCCGATTCTAACGCAAGACGCGCTGCCTCAGGGTTTGAAAGCATGCATTATTGGCGCTGGTTGTTCCGGCTTCACCACGGCCAAGCGGTTGAAGGATTTCGGCATTGCTTATGAGCAATTTGAAATGTCCGACAATATTGGCGGTAATTGGTATCACAAAAACCCAAACGGTAAATCGGCTTGCTACCAGAGCCTGCATATTGATACGTCAAAATTCCGGCTGGCGTTTGAGGATTATCCGGTGCCTGATGACTGGCCGGATTTTCCGCATCACGCGCAATTATTTCAGTATTTCAACGACTATGTTGACCATTTCGGCCTACGCGAAAACATCACCTTCAACACGGCGGTTGATGATGCGCGCCGCGATGAGAATGGCGTATGGCACGTCACCTTGTCGAGCGGTGAGACCCGCCAATATGGTGCGCTGGTGGTGGCTAATGGCCATCATTGGGATGCCAAAATTCCAACGGAATATGGCGATAATTTCAACGGCGTTCAAATGCACAGCCATGAGTATGACTCGCCGTTTGAGCCGCATGATTTGCGTGGCAAGAATGTGCTGGTGGTTGGCGTTGGCAATTCAGCGATGGACATCGCATCAGAGGTGTCGCAACGCCCGATCGCCAAACGGGCTTTTATTTCGGCACGGCGCGGCGTTTGGGTGCTGCCCAAATATCTAAATGGCGAACCGGCCGATAAATCGGTGATGCCCGCTTGGATGCCGCAATCAATCGGCCTTAAACTCGGTCAGATGGCGATTAAAAAAGCTGTCGGTAATATGGAAGATTACGGCCTGCCGAAGCCCGACCATGAGGTGTTGACCGCGCACCCGTCTGTCTCGGGCGAGTTTCTAACCCGCCTTGGCTGCGGTGATGTGGGGGTAAAGGGGGGGCTTGAAAAACTCGACGGGGATGGCGTGCGCTTTGTCGATGGCAGCCGCGAAAATATCGATGTGATTATCTGGGCGACCGGCTATCGCATCTCGTTTCCGTTCCTGAAGCAAAATTCACTGGCCGTAGAGAGCAATAAATTTCCGCTCTATCGCCGTATGGTGAAGCCGGGTTGGCGCAATTTGTTTTTTGTCGGGCTGGCACAACCTTTGCCGACGCTGGTAAATTTGGCCGAGCAACAATCGAAATTTGTTGCCAATGTGTTGAAAGGCAATTACGACATGCCCGATGATGCGGCGATGGAAAAGCAAATCATTGCTGATGAGAAGGCTTATCTGGGTCATTTTTACGATAGTGAGCGGCATACAATTCAGATCGATTTCAACAAATATGTCAGCGATTTGAAAAAGGAACTGCGCGGCAATTGGATTGCCGCAGAATAAAAATCGATTTAAATCGCGCCAAAGTATTGGGGGATATCATGAAGACGCAAATAACATTTCTTTTCGCGGTGCTTTTCAGCACATCAGCCTTTGCGGCTGATATGACGGATAAAGCACCCAGTGAGACGACCAAAGCGGCGCATGAAAAAGTGCTCGACCGCTTGCCGTTTGAGAATACAGAAGATTTTGATTTGGCGACCCGCGGTCTTTTGGCCAAGCCGGAGGCGCTGGTCATTAAGGATGCTGAGGGGCGCGTCGTTTGGGATATGACCAATCTTGATTATCTCGATGGCAAGCGTCCCGATACGGTGAACCCAAGCCTGTGGCGGCAAGCTCGCCTCAACGCCATTCATGGTCTGTTTGAGGTGACGGAGGGCATATACCAAGTGCGCGGCTATGACCTTGCCAATGTGACGTTCATCGCCGGTGATACCGGTTGGATTGTGGTTGACCCGTTAACCGCCACTGAGACGATGGATGCGGCGATGAAGCTGGTCGACAGCCATTTCGGCAAGCGGCCGGTGAAAGCCATTCTCGCCACCCATAGCCATGCTGACCATTTCGCCGGTATTCGTGCTTTGGCCGATGAGGATGATTTGGCGAGCGGGCGCGTTCGCTTTGTCGCGCCTGAGCATTTTGTCAAAGAAGTGTCGAGCGAAAACGTCATTGCCGGCAATGCGATGGGGCGCCGGGCCAGCTATATGTTCGGCAATTTGCTGGAACGGACGCCGCAAGGTTCGATTGATAGCGGGCTGGGCAAGGGGGTAGCATTCGGCACCGTCACGCTGCTCACCCCGACCGATACGATTACCAAGACCGGTCAGAAGCTGGTGCTGGACGGGCTGGAAATTGAGTTTCAACTGACGCCGGGAGCCGAAGCGCCGGCCGAATTTGTGTTTTATCTGCCGAAATTCAACGCGCTTTGCGTGGCCGAAGAAGTCAATGGCGTGATGCATAATCTCTATACGCCGCGTGGTGCCAAAACCCGCGACGCCCTCATCTGGTCGCGCCATCTTACCGATATGCTGGAACTGTTTGGCGACCGTATGGATTTGGTTTTCGGCTCGCATCACTGGCCGCGCTGGGGGCGCGATGCCGGTTATGACTATATCTCCAAGCAGCGCGATATGTATCGCTTCATGCACGACCAGACGGTGCGCTTGATGAATATGGGTTATACAGCGACCGAGATTTCCAACATGCTCGACCTGCCGCCATCGCTGGCGCAAGAATTTTACAACCGCGATTATTACGGCACGGTGAGCCATAATGTGCGCGCCGTGTATAATTTTTATCTCGGTTATTTTGACGGCGTGCCGGCCAATCTCAGCCCGCAGACGCCGGAGCGGCGCGCGCGCAATTATATGAATTTGGCGGGCGGGCCGGACGGGCTGATGCGCCATGCCGCGCAAGCCATGAAACAGGGCGATTATCGCTGGGCGGCTGAATTGCTGAACCATTATGTTTTCGCCCATCCGAAGAAAGCCGAAGCACGGGCGCTTCTGGCCGATGCCTATGAGCAAATGGGCTATCAGGCGGAAAGCGGGCCGTGGCGCAATTTCTATCTCAGCGGCGCGCATGAATTGCGCGAAGGTGTGGTGCTTGGCGGCAGCGCCCGCACCGCCAGTTCCGATGTGGTCGGCAGCGTGCCCACCGGCATGTTCCTCGACTTCATGGCGGTGCGCTTCAACCCCGAGGGGGCGGATGATTTAGAGGTTAAAATCAATCTCGATTTCACCGACACGAAAGAGCAATTTGTGCTGTCGCTCGACAATAGCGTGTTGAACAATATCCCGAATAAGCAGGATGCCGACCCCGATGCGACGCTGACCCTGACGCGGCATATTTTCAACGAAGTGGCATTGGGGCGCACCAGTTTCCCGAAAGAAATCGTTAAGGGCAATGTGAAAGTCGGCGGCAATCCGCTGGCGCTGATGAAAGTCTTCGGTCGCCTCGACGAGTTCAACCCGGACTTTAATATTGTGACACCATAGGGTAAAATCGCCCGCAGGCTCGACACTCATAATAATAATGCGAGTTACATATTGGGTTCTGTGGGTCAGGGAGTGGATAGGTTCATCGACGAGTATTTGCGGGTTAATGCAGAAGCCTGTGAAAAGTAAAATCTCAACCGACCTCCTTAAAAAAAACCCCGCTCACTGAGCGGGGCTTTCTCGCTTTTTTATCAAGCGTCCATCTGCGTTAGCAGGTGGCGTCCCGTTTTGCGGCGTGGGCCATCAGGCCAAGCTTGCCGCAAAATAAAATCAAGCTGCGAAGTTCTGCAACCGCGATCTGATGATCTCTTCCGCGTCCCGCACCATATTGCCGACCAGCTCATCGCATGACGGGATATCGTGAATGAGACCGGCGACCATGCCGCAGCTCCACGCACCGCTATCCATGTCGCCATCCGACATGATTTTCGGATAGACGCCCGCGACCTCATCCATAATGTCGTTGATCTGGATATTGTCGCCCAGCTCTTTCTCTTTTTCCTGAATGCGCGTGACCGCGTCGTTTTTCAGCACACGCTCAGTGTTGCGCAGCGGGCGCATAATCAAGGTGGTGTCAAGCTCCGACGCGGCAACCAATGCGTCTTTCACATTTTGGTGCACCGGCGCTTCTTTGGTGGCGATAAAGCGCGTGCCCATATTAATGCCGTCCGCACCCAGCGCCAGAGCGGCGACCAGTTGCTGGGCATTACCTATGCCACCGGAGGCGACAAACGGAATGTCCAATTCCTCCGCCGCGCGCGGCAGCAAAATCATGTTTGGAATATCGTCTTCACCCGGGTGACCGCCGCACTCGAAACCGTCAACAGATACGGCATCGCAGCCGATATTTTGCGCTTTCAGCGAGTGACGCACCGAGGTGCATTTGTGAATGACTTTGATACCGGCATCTTTCAGCATCGGCATATATTGCTCCGGGCTGCGACCGGCGGTTTCAACGATTCCCACATCATGCGCGATAATCGCTTCGATATAGCCAGGGTAATCAGGGTCAGCAAAACCGGGCAGAAACGTCAGGTTCACGCCAATCGGCTTATCGGTCATGTCTTTGCAGCGGGCAATCTCATTGGCCAAATCTTTCGGCGTTTTTTGCGTCAGGCCGGTAATAATGCCGAGGCCACCGGCATTGGAAACGGCGGCTGCCATTTCGGCAAAGCCAACATAGTGCATGCCGCCTTGGACAACCGGATGCTCAATGCCAAAAAGTTCTGTGATACGGGTTTTCATTAGTTTCTCCATAATTTCTGTTGTCCGCATGTTACGCACCGATGCGAAGAGTGCAAATGAAAATTATTGCTTACGCTGTCGCGTGGCCGACTTCGCTAGCCTTCGCTTTGCTTAGGCTTGGCTTCGCTGGCGGAAGGCGCACCAAAGCCGACAAGTCGGCAGGTGCTTTTACCGCAAATGAAAATTCGCTTGTCGGCAGTGCCGGCGATTTGGTAGCGTTGCGCCAGCTAAGATTTTTAAGGGAGATAAACATGGCTGAAGCATATATTGTTGCTGCTGCTCGGACCGCTGGTGGGCGTCGTGACGGCAAACTGAAAGACTGGCATCCGGCCGATTTAGCAGGCAGGGTCATTGACGATTTGCTCGACCGTGCAGGTGCCAAACCTGAAATGGTTGAAGATGTCATTATGGGCTGCGTAAGCCAGGTTGGTGAGCAAGCTGCCAATATTGGCCGCAATGCGGTTTTGGCATCGCGCTTGCCGGAGAGCGTTCCGGCCACATCGGTTGACCGCCAATGCGGCTCCAGCCAACAGTCTATTCATTTTGCCGCGCAAGCGGTTATGTCGGGCACGATGGATTGCGTTATTGCCGCCGGTGTTGAGAGCATGAGCCGCGTGCCAATGGGTCTCAACATTTCGCTGCCATTCAAAGAAGGCCACGGCTTTTATGTCAGCCCGGCGATGCAAGAGCGTTATCCTGATGTGCAGTTCAGCCAATTTGCCGGTGCCGAAATGGTCGCCAAAAAATATGAGTTGAGCAAAGACGATATCGACTCTTACGCCTATCGCAGCCATGAGCGCGCCATTGCGGCGACGCAAGCCGGTGCTTTTGATGAAGAGATTGTGCCGATTGAAGTGACCAATGAGGATGGCGACAAAGAACTGCACAAGGTTGATGAAGGCATTCGCTTTGATGCCAGCCTTGAAGGCATACAGGGCGTCAAGCTGTTGGCCGAAGGCGGCGTTATTACCGCTGCGTCTTCCAGCCAAATTTGCGACGGCGCATCGGGCGTCATGATTGTTAATGAAGAGGGCCTGAAGCAGTTGAATGTGAAGCCGCTGGCGAAAATCGTTCACCTGTCGGTGATGGGTCATGATCCGGTGATTATGCTGGAAGCGCCTATTCCGGCTGTGCAGCGCGCGCTTGATAAAGCGGGTCTGTCGGTCGACGATATCGACGTCTATGAAGTCAATGAAGCTTTCGGTTCTGTGCCGGTGGCTTTCGCCAAAGAATTGGGCGTTGATGAAGACCGCTTGAATGTGCATGGCGGCGCGATTGCGCTGGGTCACCCGCTGGGCGGTTCCGGCACCAAGCTGATGGCAACATTGGTTCACGCGCTGAAACGCAAAGGCGGTAAATATGGCCTGCAGACGATGTGCGAGGGTGGCGGCATGGCCAATGTGACGATTATTGAGAATTTGCAATAATCCTGTGCTTGATTGAACAACGCAAAACCCGCTCTGAAAACAGGGCGGGTTTTGTCTTTTTGAACTGTCTTTTTGAGTTGCCTTTATTCGTGAAGACGACATATCCTAATCCGATATGTCATTGGAGGATGTGATGGCTCAAGCTGAATGCCCGCAAAAAGCCCCGTATAAAACCGAAGTCAAAGCCGGAAAGCGCTATTTCTGGTGTTCGTGCGGCAAATCGGAAGCCCAACCTTTTTGCGATGGGTCGCACAAGGATACTGAGTTTGAGCCAATGGCTTGGACGGCTGAGAAAGATGGCGATGTCTTTTTCTGCGGCTGCAAGGCAACGGCCAAATCGCCTTTATGCGACGGGTCGCATAATAAGCTGTAACAGCCGACTTGGGGCTTCGCCCCTTCGCTGGCGCAAGGCGCACCGGGCTTGCCCTGCGCTCAAGCGGGTGCTTTTAGCGCATAAAGCGTTACCGCCGTTGCCGTGGCGACATTCAATGTTGCGAAACCGGCATCATCGGCCACCGGCAAGCGGGCCAGCATATCGCAGGTTTCGCGGGTCAGACGTCTGAGGCCGGGGCCTTCAGCGCCCATGACGACAGCCAGCGGTCGGTCTTTCGAGACATCACCAATCAGCGTCTCGCCGCGTTCATCTAAGCCGACGCTCATATATCCGGCTTTGTGCAGGGTCTCCAATGCGCGCGCCAAATTGGTGACGGTTACGAGCGGCACAACTTCCAACGCGCCGGAAGCGGTTTTGGCCAAAGTTCCGGCAGGCGGTGGGCTGTTGCGGCGCGGCAGGATAATGCCACCGGCACCAAACACGGCGGCAGCGCGCAAAATCGCCCCAACATTGCGCGGGTCTGAAACCTGATCCAATATCAGCAATAGCTTGCCGGATGCAGCCAAATCGACCAAATCCGGCTCTGGCAGGGGCGCACATTCCAACACCATGCCCTGATGCACGGCGTCGGATGGCAACAGCGCGGCAAGTTCCTGAGGTTTTTTGATTTCGGGCCGCAATTTAAGGTGCGCGAGTGTCTCAGCCAGTTCCTGTGCGCCATTGGCCGTCAAAAACACCTTATTTATCAATCGTTTCGGATTGCCCAGCGCGGCGCGAACCGCATGGTGTCCATAAATATATAAAGACGGTGCCGGAGCAGACGAATCTGCTAGGGTTTTTCTGTCTTTATTGAAATTCTTGTGCTTGCGCTTAGCCATGCAATTCCTTATAAGGCTCAAGACGTTGCAGCGCAATTGTTCCGTCGCTTGGCTGATTTTCGAAAGAAAATGGAGCTAGCGAACGGCCTTTTGTGCTTTCAATTAGTTGTAAAACGGCAGTTTTCCGCGGAAAACTGTGTTTTACACTCTAGGGCGGAGGGATGCCCGAGTGGCTAAAGGGGACGGGCTGTAAACCCGTTGGCTATGCCTACGTTGGTTCGAATCCAACTCCCTCCACCATTTAGGCTGTTAAGGAGCAGCCGCGTGTATGAGGAATGACCCGGAAGGGGTGAGGCGGGTGTAGCTCAATGGTAGAGCAACAGCCTTCCAAGCTGAAGATGAGGGTTCGATTCCCTTCACCCGCTCCAATTCGCTCCAGAAGGGGTGAATGTCGGGCAATTTTGACGGTTAACCGGGTTGCGACCCGCTAATGACGAGGAACGAAGATGTCGAAAGAGAAATTTGAGCGTACGAAGCCGCATTGCAACATTGGCACGATTGGTCATGTTGATCATGGTAAGACGACGCTTACAGCCGCGATTACGAAAGTATTGGCTGAAAA
>JAKMDW010000108.1 GCA_022426245.1 Alphaproteobacteria bacterium
AAGCGACTTTCTCAACCTGTTTCGGCGCGCCTTTCATGCCGCGTCACCCATCGGAATATGGCAATTTGCTGCGCGATCTCATCGCCGAGCATGATGCCAAATGCTGGTTGGTCAATACCGGTTGGACCGGTGGTGCTTATGGCATTGGCAATCGCATGCCGATTAAAGAAACACGCGCGCTGCTCTCTGCCGCGCTTGATGGCAGCCTGAATAATGTCGAGTTCCGCACTGATGATAATTTCGGATTTGATGTGCCGGTGGCTGTGCCGGGCGTTGACAGTTCAATTCTCAACCCGCGCGACACCTGGGCCGATAAGCCAGCTTATGACGCGCAAGCCGCCAAGCTGGTCGGCATGTTTGTCGATAATTTTGCCAAATTTATCGAGCATGTCGATGATAATGTGAAAGCCGCCGCACTCGCTGCTGAATAGTGGCCGATGAGTGAGGTTATAAGGGCGCGGTCGTTTTAGCGACCCCCGCCAGCCTTCCCCAAGCGAGGCGATTTTGCAATGTAGAACCGCCGAGACGTGTCAAAGCCAATGCGTTGCAGGGCTGAACAGCTTCTCGCCAATCCGCCGAGACGCACTGGAATTGATTTTCATGAAATTAGGGCGGGCTTTAGCCCGCCTTTTTCATTTTTCAATAAAATAATATTACTAATTAAGGTAATTAATACTATTAATGTGCCTCTTCCCAGTTATTTGCGGCTTGGGCGTCAACCAAAAGCGGTACAGACAGGGTGAGGCGCGGCGCGCAAGCGCTTTGCATGGTCGATTTAACGGTTTCAATCAATTTATCACACTCTTTCTGCGGTGCTTCAAAAATCAACTCATCATGCACTTGCAGCAGCATTTTCGCCTCTGACAAACCGGCTTTATCGAGTGCGGCGGGCATTTGTATCATGGCGCGGCGAATAATATCGGCGGCTGTGCCTTGAATCGGCGCGTTAATCGCGGCGCGCTCGGCAAAGGCTTTGCGCGCCGGTATTTTGGCGTTGATTTCCGGCACATGCACTTTGCGGCCAAATAGGGTCGAGACGTAGCCCTGCGCTTTGGCCTCGGCTTTGACATGTTCCATATAATCTTTAATGCCGGGGAATTTTTCAAAATAGGCTTTGATGTAATCGCTCGCTTCCCCGCGCGATATGCCCAATTGATTGGCCAGCCCGAAAGCAGAGATGCCGTAAATAATGCCGAAATTAATCGCTTTGGCACGGCGGCGTACTTCCGGCGTCATCTCGGCCATCGGCACATCAAACATTTCCGACGCCGTCATGGCGTGAATATCATCGCCGTTCAAAAACGCATCTTTCAGCGCGGCAATTTCGGCCATATGCGCCAAGACGCGCAATTCAATCTGGCTGTAATCGGCACTGACCAGTTGATGCCCGCCTGCCGCCACAAACGCCGTGCGAATGCGTCGCCCGTCTTCGGTACGTATTGGAATATTTTGCAAATTCGGCTCAGATGACGATAAACGGCCGGTCGTCGTCGCGGCCAAAGAATAAGAGGTGTGAATACGCTGCGTATCGGGGTTGATAAATTCCGGCAGCGCGTCGGTATAGGTCGATTTTAATTTGGCCAGCCCGCGCCAATCGAGCACCAACCGCGCCAGAGATACGCCCTTGGCTGAGCCGCCCTCGGCTAAAATACCTTCCAGCACATCGGCACCCGTGCCCCAGGCGCCGGTTTTGGTTTTCTTGCCGCCGGGCAACCCCATTTTATCGAATAATATCTCGCCCAATTGCTTGGGGCTGGCAATGTTAAAGCTCTCACCCGCCGTCTCAAAAATCTCGGCTTCCATCGCCGCCATTTTCTGTGCGAACTCGCCCGACAGGCGCGACAAGACCGTGCGATCGACGGCCACGCCCTCGGCCTCCATTGCACGCAATACGCCGACCAAAGGCCGCTCCGTGGTTTCATAAACCCCGACCATATGCTCGGCGACGAGGCGCGGTCGCAAATGCTTATATAGCCGCAGCGTCACATCGGCATCTTCAGCCGCATAGGCAATGGCTTGCGCGATCGGCACTTGGTCGAAGGTGATTTGGTTCTTGCCGCTGCCCAAAAGCTCCTTAATCGGAATCGGCGTATGGCCCAGATATTTTTGCGCCAGCGCGTTCATGCCGTGGCCGTGATTGCCCGCATCAAGCGCATAAGACATCAGCATGGTGTCGTCAAAGCCGTTCAGCACCAGCCCGTAACGCTGCAAAATTTGCGCGTCAAATTTGGCATTTTGCAAAATCTTTTTCACCGAC
>JAKMDW010000043.1 GCA_022426245.1 Alphaproteobacteria bacterium
GTCTCAGCCCGGCCGGCATTATCAATCCGGAGCGGCAGATGGAACGGGTGATGGATGTGCCGAAAGAAGAACGCCAAAGACGTTTTGAGGCGGCATGGGATGAAGGTCTGCTGACCGGCCTGATGTCAACTTTCTCAGACATTCAGCTTGATGAAGCGGCCAATCATGAAGTGTCGGAATTTATTCGCGAGCGTATCCGCAATACGGTGCAAGACAAGCAGACGGCTGATGATTTGACTCCGAAAGCTTTTCCTTATGCAACCAAGCGGCCTTGCATCGATACGGATTATTATGAGACCTATAACCGTGACAATGTCTCTTTGGTCAATTTGCGCCGCACGCCGATTGAGAAGATTACCGAGGACGGTATTGAGACCAGCGAAGGCGCGCGCGCGTTTGATGCCATTATTTACGCCACCGGCTTTGATGCAATGACCGGCCCGCTACTGCGGGTTGATATTCGCGGGCGCGGCGGCAGGCGCCTGGTCGATGCGTGGATTGATGGCCCGACATCTTATCTCGGCATTGCCATTCATGGCTTCCCCAATATGTTCACAATCACCGGCCCGTCCAGCCCATCTGTGCTGTCCAATATGCTGGTGTCGATTGAACAACATGTTGACTGGGTAGCCGATTGCATCGCTTGGATGAATGAGAATGGCAAAACCGCCATTGAGCCGTCGGACGAGGCCGAGAAGGAATGGGCCGAACACACGGCGCAATTGGCGGGCATGACTTTATTCCCGAAAGCCGATAGCTGGTATATGGGGGCCAATGTGCCGGGCAAGCCGCGCATGTTCCTCGCCTATGTCGGTGGGGTGGGGGCTTATCGCTTGATTTGCGACCAGATTGCGGCGACCGGCTATCACGGCTTTGATGTGCATTAAATAATAAGGCGGTGGGCTTGGTTTTAATCGGCCCACCGGCACTTCGCCATCGGCTATACCTATCCGCTTTGCCACAATGCCGCACCGTGGCGTGTGCCACTTGGCAAGCCTGCCGCTTTATCCCATAGTGATGATAAATGGGAGATGCAAAATGGCTGATTTGGATCAACAAGAATTGACTGAATTTACCGAAGGCGCCGCTGCGTGGTTCAATGAAAACACGCCGCGCGATGTCGGTTTCATGCTGCCGCTGACTTTTATGGAAGTTGGCACGGACCAGCAGTTTAATTTTCTGCGCGATTGGCAAAATAAGGTTTATGAAGCCGGATATTTGGGCGCGCATTGGCCCAAAGAATATGGCGGCGGCGGCCGTCACCGCGCTTTCCAAGATGCTGCGACCAAAATTATGGCGCAAGAGCGCACGCCGATTATGCTGAATGCCATTGGCCTGAACTGGACCGGCCCGCTGCTGATTGACCGCGGCTCGGAAGATGAAAAGCAGAAATATATTAAAGGCATTTTGTCGGCAGAGACGATTTGGTGTCAGGGTTTTTCTGAGCCCGAACACGGCTCTGATTTGGGCAATGCCCAAACCCGCGCCGTCAAAGATGGCGATGAGTACGTTATAAACGGCTCCAAAATTTGGACGACACAAGGCAATTATGCCGATTATATGATTTTGCTGGCACGCACCAATCCGGACGCTGAGAATAAATATAAGGGTTTGAGTTTCTTTCTCGCGCCGATGAAAAATAACGGCGTCGAGACTGTGCCGATAAAAAAGCTGACCGGCGAATATGGCTTTACGCAAACTTTTTTCGCCGATGCGCGTATTCCGGCAAATTGCCTCATGGGCAGTGAGGGCGAAGGCTGGCTGATTGCCATGCAGACGCTGGAGTATGAACGCGGCGCGCGCTCTGGCCAAGCCGGAGGGCATGTGATGATGATGTCCGACCCGACCGATATTTTGGGGTTGGCCCGCGAGGCCAAGCTGAACGGCAGACCGGCGATTGAAGATCCGGCTGTGCAAGAAGAACTTGTCGCGCTTATGACGGAAGCGCGGGCGTTGGGCTTGAACAGCCGCCGCGACAAAATCCAACCTTTGGCGCAAGACCGACCCATGTCGCTGGCGCTTGGCTCGAAATTGTCGAGCACTGATTTTTATCAACGACTCAATGCCTTTGCCATCAGCCTGCAAGGCACGCGGGCGGCTTATTATGTTGGCGATGACAGCGCCCATGATAATGGCATTTGGCAACGTGGTTATTTGAACAGTTTCTCGGCCACCATTGGCGGCGGCACTTCGCAAATACAGCGCAATATTATCGGCGAGCACGTGCTCGGCCTGCCAAAGAGCTGATAGACCCCGCACCTGACAGGAGATCATCCAATGTCCGCACTTGACAATGCCAGAATGGCACCGCGCATCGGCCTCAGCGAAGAACAGGCGCAGCTTTTGGATATTGCCGAAAGTTTTTGCCGCGATAAATCGCCAGTCGATAAGGTGCGCGCGCTGATTGAAGAAGAAGGCGGGTTTGACGATGCTGTGTGGCGTGAAATTGTCGAGCTGGGTTGGCTCGGAATTGGCCTACCGGAAAATTATGGCGGCATTGGCTTGGGTATGGCTGAGCTTGTGCCGCTGGTTGAACATATGGGGCGCAGTTTAATGAACACGCCCTTTGTGCCGACCGTCTTGGCGGCGCAGGCCTTGCTGCGAGGTGGATCGGAAGCGCAAAAAGAAGAATTTTTGCCGAAATTGGCTGCAGGGTCTGCTGCCAGTCTGGCTGTGTGCGAAGACCATGCCGATTGGAATCTCGAAAATCTTACCGCCGCTGCCACGCGTAAGAATGGCAAACTCGTTTTGAGCGGCAAAAAATATTTGGTGCTGCATGCCGC
>JAKMDW010000126.1 GCA_022426245.1 Alphaproteobacteria bacterium
CATCAGGCCGATGGTGACCTATCGGCATTGGATGATTTAATTGCGGCGCGCTATCAGGCGGCCTTGCCGCTGCTGCACATTGCCGGTCGGGATCGCGGCGGTGAGTTGGCGGCGGGCCTTAAACACAAAAATATTGTCTGCGCGCGCGCGGTTTTATATCGCGCTGAAGCCGTGCCGGGGTTCTCAGCGGCGGCGGCAGCAGCTTTGTGCGATGCCCGAGAGCCGGTTGAGGGTGTGGTGATTTACTCGCAACGCTCGGCTGATATTTTTTGCACGCTTTATGCCGGACTCACGGATTTACCGGGCGCTTTGCACGATGACAAGACCGATAACAAGAATGAGCCATTGCTGCGGCCCAAAGCATTTTGCTTATCCGAGACGATTGCCGCAACGATGCGGACCGCCGGATTTGAGGCGGTTGCGCCGCCCACACCCGATAGCAATGCTCTGCTGGCAATGATTTGTGTCTAACGGCGCTCGCATTTCACACTGTCACATTATTCTGTCACTTGATTCTTTCCCCTTATTCTGCGTGTCGCGTCCAATTGCAAAAGCGCGCGAATAGCCGCATAGTTTTTTCATGACAGCAGACCCGAAGCAGCCGTCGGAAATCATTCCGCCGGAGCCCAATGATGGTGATGTCTCCGCTTCCGCGACAGCCAATGCGGGGGCGCATTTGCGCATGCCGCATTTTATTGACCAAGCGCGCGATTGGCGCACGCTGCTATCTGCGCCGCTGGCGACCGCAGCAGATTTAGTGTCGGATTTTACCCGCCGCGTGATTAGCGGCCTGGTTTATCGGCTGACCTTGACGCTGTTGCTGGTCACCGCCATCGGGGTAACGGGTTTTGGTATTTGGCAAGCGCGGCACATGCAATTGCCGCAATTTGATAGCTTTTGGCACAGTATAAAGACCGATGAGCCAATGTCGCGCGCATCGGATGAGGCCCTCTCTAATCAGGGGCCGTCAAATCCATTGCCTTTAGAAACCCCATTGCCTTTAGAAACCCCATTGCCTAAAGAAAATCCATTATCCCCAGAAGATGCGGCGGGGTTTCGACCCAGCGGCGATTTGGCCGATTTGCAGCGTCGTCTTTCGGCTCTGCAAGATAGTGAGCAAGGGGATAGGCCAAACACGCCAGCCTCGGCTCCTGTATCCGGGCCCGGATCAATAAATGCACAAGCTGCGGCGGCCCAATTGGCGGATGAGCGCGCCGCGCATGACGCGACCCGCGCCAAGCTATTGGCCATGCAAGACCGGCTGAACGCGCTAAGCTCGGCGCGCGCCACTGCCGATAGGGCTGACGAAAATCTGGTTGCGCGCGCCGCATTGGGTGACTTGCTGCTGCGCCTTGAAAGTGGCGCGGCTTATGATGATGTGCTGGAGAGTGGGCCGCTGGCCCGTGTCTTGCGACGCTCGGAATGGTCTCTGCTGGCGCTTTATGCCGATAGCGGTGTGCCGACCCGCGCGGCCTTATTGGCGCGGTTTGAAATCTGGATTGATAATCGTGTCGGCGCGACCGATGGCGCCCCGCCGATGATTGCTGCGCGCGGTTTTTATGCCGCTGTGCTCGATTGGTTGCGCCATCGCGCTACCGGTTTGGTGCAAGTGCGCGAAGCCCCTTTGGCTACGGCGGGCGCGGATATTGAGCGCATCGCCGCGGCACTGGAGCGCGGACGCCATGAGGAAGCGGCCTGGCGCATCGGCGCTTTACTGCGTCGCCTCGATGGCGATATAAGCCTGACCCACCCTGACCGGGCCGGCTTGCAACTGCTTTATGATGATGTCGGCGCGGCGGCTGAACTGTCGCCCATGCTGGCGGCGTTGCGCGATGATTATATGGCTGGGGTGCGGCCATGATGCGCTTTATCCTCGCGCTTACCGCCGTTTTGATGCTGACCAGCCTCGCCGCGCTGATCGCCAATTTGCCCGGCACGGTGTCGATTGCTGTGCCCGGCCATATTATTGACATGCCGCTTACGGTTTTACTTGGCGCCGTTTTATTCCTTGTATTGGGCGCATTGGCGATATGGGTGGCGGCGCATTGGCTGTGGCACTTACCGGTGCATTTGCGGCGCGCCCGTTTGGCGCGCAATCGCAAAGAGGGTGAGGCGGCGTTGGCCGGCGGGCTGATGGCCTTGGCGCGCGGCGATGCATCGGCGGCTGATGAAGCGACAAGACTGGCGCGCAAGAAAATGCCGCATCAGCCTCTGCCGCTATTAATGGCGGCACAAGCCGCTTTGCTGGATGGCCGCCGCGATGATGCCGCCGCTAATTATCAGGCCATGCTGGGCGACACCAAGCTGCCGCAACAAATATCATTGGGGCTGGAGGGGCTTTATCATTTGGCGCGGTCAGAAAATGACGCTGATGCGGCCGGCACTTATGCTCTGCAAGTGCTTGAGGTCGATACCAAATCGAGCTGGGCGCTGGAGGGGCTGATGACATTGGCGGTGCAAATCGGCGATTGGCCGGCGGCCGAAAAATGGTTGCGCCGCTGGGGCCGCTCCGGTGTGGCGCGCGCTGAAATCAAACAAAGACGCGCCATATTGGCGCTGGCCGAAGCCCAAAGCCTGTTGGGTGAAGACGACCCGGCGGCCCAAATGGCGGCGGTCAAAAAAGCCGAACAGGCCGCGGCGTTGGACCCGAAACTGGTTCCGGCCACAGCTTTGGCAGCGCAGCTTTTGGCGCGCGCCGGGGATATGCGTCAGGCGCGCAAGGTTTTGAAACAGGCTTGGCAAAAAACCCCGCATGCGGTTTTGGCACAAGCTTGGTTGGATTGTCATAGCGACCAGCCCGCCGCCGGACGCATGCGCGCGGTCGGGCGGTTTATCGGCAAGCACCGCGCCCATGAGGAAGCGGCCATTTTGCGCGCGCGGATTGCCTTGGCGGCGCGGCGGTTTCGTCAGGCGGCCAATTTAGTCAGCCCGTTTATCGCGGGCGCGCGGCCATCGCGGCGTTTGTGTGTGCTGATGGCCGAGATTGAGGTCGGGCTGGAGCGTGAGGGCGAAGCGCAAGGGTGGCGCGAAAAAGCGCGCCGTGCGCCGGCTGAGGATGGTTGGCGCGCCGGTGGGCTGCGGCTTGATGAATGGCAACCCATATGTCCGGTCACCGGTCGGCTGGGCGGCGTCAGCTGGGGCCGCGCCACACCGGATGCGCCTTTGCTGACGGCCTAGCCAATAATCGGCATAAAAAAGGCGAGGTCGCAACCCCGCCTTTTCAAAGAACTGTCCGCCGTTTGACGAACTGAATGAATGCGAATTAGAAGCTACGGAAATATCCGATACGAAAATCGGTGGCTTCAATGTCTTCTATGGACGCTGTATCGGCTTGGTTAGAGCAACTACCGTCGTCCTCGGCTTTAAAACTTGCGTCGCCATATTGGCTCATGGTCAGACCAGCATAAAAACCTTGCGTTTGGTTCATATAGTAAGTGGCACCTACTCCCAAGCGTGTTGAGGTGTTATCTTCGCTATCACCGCAGACAGCGATCACAGCAGTGCCATCAATAGTTGCAGAAACCTTGTTGGTCTCAACTTCCGATTGACCGATCCCGACCAACCCCCAAAGCTCAATTCGCTCTGAATAGGGAATGAAGTAAACACCCTCCAGCATAATTGTCGTGATATCGAGGTCGATGGAGGCAACATCAACACTTGTGATTGGAGAGCCCTCCGCGATGAGTGCGCCCATAGTTCCCGCTTCCGTCTCACCTGTTTCATATCGCAGCACGGCGGCAATGTTGTTGTTGTAACGATGACCGATACCGATGCCTATAAAGCCTGACGTGTCGTCGACAGCCTCTCCGCTGAAAAGAAGTTCGCTTTCATTAGCTTCATCACCGCCGGTTCCCAAGGTCATGGTGTCTTTGATGTCTGCATCGGCTGACAGGTTAAGACCATAATCGATAAGAACAAAATTTGTCGCGCTGCCGGTCTGTATATTGTCCTCGGCAAGGGCGATGGCTGACGATCCGAAAAAAGCC
>JAKMDW010000081.1 GCA_022426245.1 Alphaproteobacteria bacterium
CCGTCAGACTATCAATATTATAGCCACGACCGGAAAACAGCCCAATGACGCGCGCCAACACACCGGCCTCATTATCGACCAGCACTGAAATCGTATGCGTTGCTATTGCTTGTTCGTCCATTGGAAACCCTGTTTGGCCCGCCCCTCTTATCGGCACTCTATAGCGCAGCACCGCAAGCGGGGGAAGCCCCATTATCAACTGTTAAACGAGCGCCTTGCCTTCGTCGGAAACTTCGACTTCCAGCCCCTGATCATCGGCCAGCAGCATGTCATTATGCGCCGCGCCCGACGGTATCATCGGGAAGCAGTTTTCTTCCTTGGTGACAACGCAATCGAAAATCACTGGACCATCGGTTTTGACCATGCGCTTAATCGCATCATCCAACTCGCCCGGCGTTTGGGCGCGAATGCCGGTCGCGCCATAAGCCTCGGCCAGCTTCACGAAATCCGGCAGTGCCTCGGAATAAGAATTGGAATAGCGGCCGCCATGCAGCAATTCCTGCCATTGGCGCACCATGCCCATATATTCATTATTCAAAATGAAAATCTTAATCGGCAGGCGATGCTGAACCGCTGTTGAAAGCTCCTGCATGGTCATCATCGCAGACGCCTCACCGGCAATGTCAATCACCAAGCCCTTCGGATGGGCGACCTGCACGCCGACCGCCGCCGGAATGCCATAGCCCATCGTGCCCAAGCCGCCGGAGGTCATCCAGCGATTAGGGTCCTCAAAACGATAATATTGTGCCGCCCACATTTGATGCTGACCGACTTCCGTGGTGATGAAAGTGTCGGGCCCTTTGGTCAGCTCGTAAAGACGCTGAACCGCATATTGCGGCTTAATCGCTTTATCGTCTTTGCGATAAGCCAGACAATCTCGCCCGCGCCAGCCCTCGATTTCTTCCCACCAATGCGCCAGCGCTTTTTTGTTCGGCGTGACCGCGCGCGATTTATAAACGCGCAGCATATCCTCCAGCACATGCGCGACATCACCAACAATCGGCACATCAACCATAACGTTTTTGTTGATGCTTGATGGGTCGATATCGATATGAATTTTCTTGCTGTCGGGCGAAAACTTATCCAGCGCCCCGGTGATGCGGTCATCAAAGCGCGCCCCGATATTTATCATCACGTCGCAATCATGCATCGCCAAATTGGCCTCATAAGTGCCATGCATGCCCAGCATGCCGAGCCATTGCTTATCGGCTGAGGGATAGCTGCCCAGCCCCATCAGGGTCGAGGTGATGGGATAGCCGGTCAGTTTGACAAACTCGCGCAAAAGCTGGCTGGCTTGCGGGCCGGAATTGATAACCCCGCCGCCCGTATAGAAAACCGGCTTTTTGGCATTGGCAATCAGGTCAACAGCCGCGTTAATTGCGTCCATCTCGCCTTTGATTTTCGGCTGGTAAGATTTGTGCTTCACCGATGTCGGTTTCAGATAATCGCCCATGGCGAATTGAACATCTTTCGGGATATCGACAACCACCGGGCCGGGGCGGCCTGTGGTGGCGACGTAAAACGCTTCATGCATAACGCGTGCCAAATCATTCACGTCCTTGACGAGGTAATTATGCTTCGTGCAAGCACGGGTGATGCCCACTGTATCGGCCTCTTGAAAGGCATCAGCGCCGATAAGATGGGTTGGCACTTGTCCGGTAATGCAAACCATCGGAATGGAGTCCATCAGCGCATCGGTCAGACCGGTAACCGCATTGGTCGCGCCGGGGCCGGACGTAACAAGCACAACGCCACATTTGCCGCTGGAACGGGCATAGCCTTCCGCCGCATGGGTCGCGCCTTGCTCATGGCGCACCAGAATATGCTCAATGTCTTCCTGCTGGAATAATGCGTCATAAATCGGCAGCACAGCCCCGCCGGGATAGCCGAAAATATGCTGCACACCATTATCGCGCAGTGCTTGCAAGACGATTTCAGCGCCGTTTATCTGTTTTTCCATCATTCCACCCGCGCCTTTTTTGCGCGTCTCCAAAATGTTACGGGCGCATGCGCGCCCAGACGGGGCAAAATTAGCGAAATTTATGTCGCCGTCAAGGCTTATTTTGAAATAAATGAAAAGGTTTTAGCAAAGTTATTTTCATAATCTTGCTCAGAGAAGCGCGGCCAATCGCTCATCTGATTGCGGAACCAGGTCATTTGCCGTTTGGCATAACGCCGCGTCGCCTGCTGTGCTTGGGCAATCGCCGTGTCGCGGTCAATCTTGTCCTCCAGAAGCGCCATCAAGTCGGCCACACCCAGTGCTCTTAACGCTGTTGTATCCGGCGGCAAGTTGAGCGCCCAAACACGCTCCACCTCTGAAAGCGCACCGGCTTCCAGCATTGCCTCAAAACGCTGATTACACCGCGCATACAGCCATTCGCGCTCAGGCATCAGCAATAGGCCCAGATAATCCGATAGCGGCGGGTCCTGCGGATGCGCTTGCCAAACCGAGAGCGGCTTTTCAGTCGCTTCAAAAACCTCAAGCCCGCGCAAAATGCGCTGCGTATCGGTTGGCGGCAAGCGCGCTGCCAGCGCCGCATCAACGCGCTCCAATTCGCCATAAAGTGCGGTTAGGCCATCGCTGTTAAGCCGGTCGCGCAACCCATCCCGAATGCTGTCGGGGATATCGGGAATATCAGCCAGTCCGGTTGTCAGGCTTTTAAAATACAGCCCCGTGCCGCCGACAATAATAGGCCGCTGCCCTGCTGCCCGCGCCGCATCAATCTCAGACAGAGCTGCCGCCTGCCATTGCCCGACACTATAGGGCGCAGCCACCGGCACATGGCCATAAAGCACATGCGGCGCACGGCGCAAATCCGCGCGCGGCGGGCGCGCCGTCAAAACATCAAGCGTGTCATAGACCTGCATGCTGTCAGCATTAATGATGCGGCCGTTTAACCGTTCAGCCAGCGCCAGTGCCAATGCGGACTTGCCGCTGGCCGTTGCGCCTGCAATAAGAATGGGAAGCTCTGACATAACTTATTCTTATAGGGTTCTTGCATATGACAAAAGCGGCTGAAACAGATTTTCTGGTCGTTACTGCCGAGCCGGGCAGCGGTGTTCTAAACGACACCATGTTGACCGACCTTGCCGAAACCGTTCCGACCCTGCCCGCGGCCGACCGCTTGGGCGAGGAAGCAGTGCAATATGCTATCGCGCCCGACATGCTGGGCATTGCCGATGCAGTGGCCGACCGCTTTCACAATGCGCCGATCGACATTAACCGCGTCAGCGATGCGGCGCGGCAAAAGAAGATGCTGATTGCCGATTTGGAAAGCACGATCATCGAGCAAGAATGCCTCGATGAACTGGCCAAAACCATCGGCAAGGAAGATGTGATTGTCGATATTACCACACGCGCCATGCGCGGCGAGTTGGATTTTGAACCGGCGTTGAAAGAGCGTGTCGCCATGCTGAAAGGCCTGCCCGAAAGCGCCTTGCGAGAGCTCTATGATACCGGCATCACCCTCATGCCCGGGGCGGAAACCCTGCTGGCCACTTTACGCAAGCATGATGTGTTTTGTGGGCTGGTATCGGGCGGCTTTGCGTTTTTCGCCAACCGCATTGCCGACAAGCTCCATTTCAATCGCTTTCAGTGCAATGATTTGAATGTTGCCGATGGGGTGCTGGACGGCACGGTTGTCGAGCCGATTTTGGGACGCGCCGCCAAGGCCGAAATCCTCACCGCTTGGGCCACCGAATTGGGTTTTTCAGATGCCGACGTATTGGCCACGGGCGACGGTTCCAACGACCTTGCCATGCTGGGCATTGCCGGAATGGGCGTGGCATTTCGGGCCAAGCCTGCGGTAGCCCAAAGCGCGCGCTATCGCATTACCCATGGCGATCTAACATCCCTGCTATATTTGCAGGGCTATCGCCAAGCCGAATTTGCCTGATTTTCTAGTCGCTGAGCGGGATAGCGATAAACCGCACGGTCTCCCCTGAGCGGATAAATGCCAATACCGAATTGCGGCCGGTCTTCTTGGCCGCCTTCAACGCATCAACCGCAGCCTCGGCAGAGCCGACCGATTTCTGGTCAATCTCAGACACCACATCGCCCGGGCGAATGCCCGCTTCAAAGGCCGCGCTATCGCGTGCCACATCAATGATTACGGCACCGATAACATCCTCGGCCAAACCGAATCGTTGACGGTTTTCACGGCTCAGGCTTTGCACGGTAATGCCAAGAATGGTCACATCGTCAGTGGTGCGCGCTTTTTCTTGCGGGCGCTCTTCTTGCGTCGCTTTGGTGCTGGCCTCTTCCAGACGACCGGTGACGATTTTCAGCATGCGTGATTTGCCGCGTCGAATAACTTCAACCTGCACCGGCTTGTCGATTTTGGTTTCAGCCACAATGCGCGGCAAGTCGCGCATTGTCGGCACAAGCTTGCCGTCAAATCGCACAATCACGTCACCGACTTTAACGCCGCCTTTTTCAGCCGGCCCATCGGGGGAAATTTCAGAAACCAATGCGCCGCGCGCCTTACCGAGAGACAGGCCATCGGCCAACTCGTCCGTGACTTGCTGAATGCGAACACCCAACCAGCCGCGCCGCGTCTCACCGAAATCCTGCAATTGCGCGGTTACGGTTTTTGCGAGATTGGATGGGATAGAAAAACCGATACCGACCGAGCCGCCTGACGGTGAAATAATCGCTGAGTTCACGCCAATCACCTCGCCCTTCATATTAAACAGCGGGCCGCCGGAATTGCCGCGGTTAATCGCGGCGTCAGTTTGAATAAAGCTGTCATAGGGGCCGGCATTAATGTCGCGATTAATCGCTGATATGACACCGGCCGATAAAGAACCGCCAAGCCCGAACGGGTTGCCAATGGCAATCACCCAATCACCGACCCGTGCCTTATCGCTATCACCAAGCGGCACGAAAGGCAGGTTTTTTTTGGATGATACTTTGAGCAAAGCCAAATCGGTTTTCGGGTCACGCCCGATGAGTTCAGCGTCTAACTTACTACCGTCCGAAAAAGTGACGGTGATCTCATCGGCTTCCTCAATCACATGATTATTGGTGATGATGATGCCTTTGGGGTCGACAACAAAACCCGAGCCAAGCGAGGACACTTTCTGGCTGGGTGCTTTTCCGCCGCCACGGCGTTGGTTGAAAAACTCTTCAAAAAAGCGGTCGAAAGGCGGTTGCCCGGGGCCACGCGAGCGTCTCTCCTCGACTGTTTGCGAGGTCGAAATATTGACCACGGCGGGGGTCAGCTTTTCCGCCAAATCGGCAAAACCATCTACCGGGCGCGCCAGCGCAGGTGTCATCACCAGAGGCACGACAAGCAGAGCAATAATAAAGGAGAAGCGAGTGAGCGCGTTTTCAAACATAAAAGATCCTATCCAAGCAGCCAAACCAAACCGACACCGATGCCCAATGCTATCATCCCGCCATTGCGGAGGGTGGCATCACTGACCGTGTCGATTTGTTTGACCATAGAGCGCAAAAATGACGGAAAAAGGGCATAGAGCGCCCCTTCGAAAGCCAGCACCAACCCAATGGCCAGAAACAGCTTTTCAAGCATTAGTTTGCAGCCTGCTCCGTCGGCGCCTTAACAACGATTTCCGGACACATGCTTTGGCTCAATGATTTGCCGTCTTTCGTCAACTTATCGACATCGACCCGCGCGCCGCGCTTAACTTGACCGTTCTTACTCGGTGCCAGCACGCTATTCGGGTTTTTCAAGAATTGGAAAAACGCGCTATCAGGCGACAGAACCATGGTCGTGCCCTCTTCTTCCAGCGCCGTTTCATAAGCCTGCATTGAGCGGTAAAAAGCAAAGAAATCGGGGTCTTGACCAAACACTTTGGCGAAGACGCGGTTACGACACCCATCCCCTTGCCCGCGAATAACTTCGCTATCGCGGGTCGCTTCCGCGATAAGAACCGTGACCTGCTTATCGGCTTGCGCGCGAATGGCGCGGCCAACTTCTTGACCACGGGCGCGGAACTCGGCCGCTTCCTGCTCGCGTTCGGTTTGCATTCGGCGATAAATCGCTTGGCTGTTGGCCTCCGGCAAATCGGCGCGGCGGATACGCACATCAATAATTTCAATACCAAAATCAGCCGCTTGTTGATTGACCAATGAGCTAATGCGCTCCATCAGGTCAGAGCGCTGGTCGCGCACCACGGTTTCAAATTTCTCTTCACCCAAAACCGACCGCATAGAGGACGACACAATGGTTGAGAGACGCGATTGCGCCCGGCGTTCATCCCGCAGGGCTTTGTAGAATTGCAGCGGGTCGGTAATGCGATAGCGGGTAAAGGCATCAACCACCAAACGCTTTTGGTCTGAGGCAATCAGCTCTTCCGCCGGTGTATCAAGGTCGAGTATCCGCTTGTCGATGAAAATGACATTCTGCACAAACGGCACTTTGAAATGCAAACCGGCATCCATAATGACGCGGCGCGGGTCACCAAATTGCAGCACCAGCGCCTGCTTTGTTTGATGCACAGTGAACAGAGAAGCCGAGGCCAGCACACCCAGTGCGGCAACGAGAATCAGAGAAATCACGAGACTAGGACGTTTCATTATTTTGTCTCCCTATTGCGGTTCAGCTGGTCGAGCGGCAGGTAAGGCACAACGCCTTGTCCGTCTTGCTCGATAATCACCTTATTGGTGCGGCCGAGAACTTTTTCGAGGGTTTCAAGGAACATACGCTGGCGCGTGACGCCACGCGCAATGCGGTATTCATCATAAATTGAAGCGAAGCGGGTGGCTTCACCATCAGCTTCAGCCACTGTTTGCGCGAGATAGGCTTCTGCCTCGCGGCGAATTCGAACCGCCTCGCCTTGTGCTTCAGGAACAACGCGATTGGCGTATTTATTGGCCTCATTGCGTGCGCGTTCTTGGTCAGCCCGCGCCGCTTGCACATCGCGGAAAGCGTCAATAACGGCTGCCGGCGGGTCAACTTTCTGCATCTTCACCCGTGTGACGGTAATACCGGCCCCATATTGGTCGAGGGTTTTTTGCATCAGCGCTTTCACTTGCTCTTCATTGGTTTGACGCTGCTCGGTCAAAATCGGCTGAATATCGTTTTGCCCGATAATTTCGCGCATGGTGCTCTCAGCAACAGCTTTCACCGTGCCATTCGGGTTTTGAATATTGAACAGATAATCCGGAGCGTCTTTGATAACCCAGAAAACCGAGAAATCGACATCAACAATATTTTCGTCGCCGGTCAGCATCAAGCTTTCTTCGGGCACATCGCGGGTAACACCGGCTGAACGACGGTCGCCGCCTGCGCGCATGCCGATATCAACAAGGTTTTCCGTCGTGACTTTCGGGGTCACGGCTGTCTCAATCGGCCATGGCAGGTGATAATTCAGACCCGGGCTGGTTTGCGTATGGAACTTGCCGAAACGCAAAACAACGCCCTGCTCATCGGCTTGCACGCGGTAAAAGCCGCTCAATGCCCAAAGGCCAAGCAGAACAGCGAGGATGACAACCATGCCGGAACCGCCGCCAGCGCTCGGCAATAAACGCCCAAAGCGCTGCTGCGCTTGGCGAATGATTTCTTCAATATCGGGCTCATTGCCGCCCGAACCTCTGCGGGGGCCGCCGCCATTACCGCGACCGGGGCCTCGGTTAGAGCCGCCACCATTTCCCCACGGGTTCTGATTGTTGTTGGAATTATTGTCCCAAGGCATTGCCTGTCCTCCGTTGAACGAGATAACTTGTATAAGGCTATCTCTTATGCGTCGCAATGTGACACTTGTGCAAGACCAACGCAAACCCTGCATCAATTGACAAGCGCTTCATATAGAGTTCTATGTGGTGAGCATGTCACATAAATTCAAGCTTTAACCGAGAGTTTTTAACGATGTCCTCACCGACAGCCCAATTAGCAGAGATCGATATTCTATCCGCATTGGACGCCGTCACCGCTGCGGGCGAGGCGCAATCGCTGGTCGCCGCCGACCGGATACAGGGCTTGGTTGTCCGCGATGGCAATATCGGCTTCTCGATTGAGGTCGATGGACTGGCCCCTGACGGGCTGGAGGCGGTAAAACAACAAGCCGAAGCCGCCGTTCAAAAACTCGATGGCGTGCTGTCCGTCACCTGCGTTTTAACCGCGCATCGCCCGCAAGAGGCCGCCGCCGCTAAAGCGCCGCATAATAGTGCCAGCACTGAAGTGCCGACGGTTTTCAAGCGCATTAAAACCGTTATCGCCGTGGCCTCGGGCAAAGGTGGTGTCGGCAAATCAACTGTCGCGGTCAATCTCGCCGCCGCTCTGGCCAAAGCGGGCAACGCCACCGGCTTGCTCGATGCTGATATTTATGGGCCAAGCATGCCACAACTTTTGGGCATTACCGACAAACCGCATCTGACGGAAGACAAAAAACTCATTCCGATTAAGGCCAATGGCATGCACACCATGTCGATTGGTTATTTGGTGGATACCGACCAAGCAATGATTTGGCGCGGGCCAATGGCGCAGGGCGCGCTGGTGCAAATGCTCGACGATGTCGCTTGGCCTGAGTTGGACGTGCTGGTGCTCGACCTGCCGCCCGGCACAGGCGATATTCAACTGACAATGGCGCAGCGTATTCCGGTATCGGGCGCGGTGCTGGTCACCACCCCGTCAGAACTGGCGCTGGCAGATGTCACCCGCGCCGTCGCCATGTTTGAAAAAACCAATGTGCCGGTATTGGGGTTGATTGAGAATATGGCCTATCTCGATGCGCCGGACGGCACCCGCCTATATCCGTTTGGCGAAGGCGGCACGGCAATGGCCAAGAATCTCGACCTTGCCCATCTCGCGACCCTGCCCCTTGACCCCGCCATTGGCACTGATGGCGGCCATGACGCGTTTGAAGCATTGGCGACGCGCATCAGCAAATCGATAAAGGAAACGGCATGAGTGCAGATATCAGTGAAGGCAAAAAAGCCTATCGGTTTCTGACCGGTGATGATGATGTGGTTTTTTGCCAGCGCGTATCCGATGCGCTGCGCGATGGCTGGGTGCTATATGGCCCGCCGCTGCTGGAGGTCGATGCCAACGGCAATCGCCATTGCGGGCAAGCGGTCGTGCTGCCTGAGTTTCTCTCTACTTATTCAGAAAATTAAGCGGTAGGCCGGGCCTGTCCCATTCTGTCGCCAGCAGCTTTCCGGTGCCGGAGGCGGTGATATAGGCAGTTTTTAAATCGGCCCCGCCAAAGCAGATATTGGTGGTCATCGGGTCGCCGGTTGCAACATGGCGAATGGCGCCGGTCTCTGGGTCGATGCGCGAGATACCGCCATTAATGATGGTCGCCACGCAAACCGTTCCATCGGCTTCTACCGCCATAGAATCGAAAAAGCTGTAACCGGCAGGTGACGCAACAAAGTTTTTCTGGCCGGTGCGCCCGCTCTCAGCCAGTTTGCCCGGCCCGTCGAGTTTCCAGCGCCATAGCCGCGCGCCTTGCGTCTCGGCGACATAAACATAATCCTCGCCGGGGCTAAGACCGACGCCATTGGCGGTTTCAATCGGGAACACCATTTCCGCGACATGGCTACCATCGGTCTTGGCGTAAAACAGCGCGCCCCTGTCTTTCAACCGATCAAAGCCCTTGCCCAAATCGGTGAACCAAAAGCCGCCCTGCTTATCAAAGACAATATCATTTGGCCCGCGCAGCGGATGGCCGTCGACTTGCGTATATAGCACCTCGACTTTTCCGGTGCTCAAATCAACCCGCTCAATGCGCCCACCGGAATAATCCCTGGCGATATCACCGGCAAATAGAAGGCCATTAACATCATGCCATTCAAAGCCGCCATTATTGCAAATATACACTGCGCCATCGGGACCAAGCGCCGCGCCATTTGGCCCGCCACCGGTTTCGGCAATCACCTCAACTCTGCCGTCGGGGGTGACGCGGCTCAGGGTTCCGCGCGCGATTTCTACCAAAATGACCGAGCCATCATCCATGGCAATCGGCCCTTCGGGAAATAACAGTCCCGATGCAATTTCACGCATATCACCCTCCTCGACAGCTCTTTGCCGCCGCTCGCGATTAGCGACGTTTTAGCGTGATAAAACTATAATCGGCGCTGTCATTTTCGCCAGCCGAAAATCTTTCGCGGTCAATCTCGTTCCAGTCATCGGGCTGGCGCAAGGCAAACGCCGTATCGCCATCGGGCTGCGCGTGCACTTGCGTCAAATGAATGGTCTGCGCCATTGGTTCGAATAATGTGTAAATCTGCCCACCGCCGATAATCATCACTGTCGCCGCATCTTTGGCGGCGTCCAGTGCCGCATCGGGGGTTTGCACCACGACCACGCCATCGGGCGCATCAAAACCGCTACGGCTGATGACAATATTCAACCGGCCCGGCAAAGCGCGGCCAATCGAATCCCATGTCAAACGCCCCATGACAATCGGGCAGCCCATGGTTACCTGTTTGAAATGTTTAAGGTCGGATGGCAAACGCCACGGCATATCACCATCTCGGCCGATAATGCCGTTCTCGGCAACCGCCACCACGAGTTCGACTGCCGGCATGATTAAACCGCGACCGGCGCTGCAATATGCGGTTGCGCGGTATAATCAACCAGTTCGAAATCATCAAATACAAAACCGAAAATATCTTTTTTATCGGGGTTGATTTTAAGGCTCGGCAAATTGCTCGGGCGGCGCTGTAATTGAGTGCGCGCTTGGTCAATATGATTGAGATAAAGATGCGCGTCGCCCAGCGTGTGCACGAAATCACCGGCCTCCAAATCGCACACTTGCGCCAGCATTTGCGTCAGCAGGGCATAGGAAGCAATGTTGAACGGCACACCGAGGAAAATATCGGCTGAGCGCTGATAAAGCTGACAGGACAGCTTGCCCTTGGCGACGTAAAACTGAAACAAGCAATGGCAGGGCGGCAGTGCCATGTGATCGACGTCTGCCGGATTCCATGCCGTCACAATATGACGACGCGAATCCGGATTGCTTTTCAACTGCTCGACCAGACCGGTTATCTGGTCAATATGCGCGCCGGTTGGGGTTTGCCAACTGCGCCATTGTTTGCCGTAAACCGGCCCCAACTCGCCCTGCGCATCGGCCCATTCATCCCAAATCGAGACGCCGTTTTCCTTCAAATAAGCGATATTGGTTTCGCCCGATAAAAACCAAAGAAGCTCATGAATAATTGATTTCAAATGTAGCTTCTTGGTTGTCAGAACCGGAAAGCCCTGCCCCAGATTAAATCGCATTTGATGTCCGAACACCGACAAAGTGCCTGTGCCTGTGCGGTCATCGCGCTGCACGCCGTGGTGCAAAACATGTTCGAGAAGGTCGAGATATTGCTTCATGAAATTATATTTGGTTTTTCACCCAAGATTCGCAACGGGTTTTCCTGTCGCACTGTTATTTTACTGTGAAAACTGTTATATAGGGCTTGTCGGCTTGCCGACTATGGCGATAAACGGGCTTCGCAATAAACCTATCGGACCCGGGGGCAGTACCCGGCGCCTCCACCATTTCTCTAGCGTTTTGGGGGCGACATAGGATCGACGAGGGCGTAA
>JAKMDW010000123.1 GCA_022426245.1 Alphaproteobacteria bacterium
GTGATAATCACGGCCGTGTTGGAAAAGGCCAGCACGTTGAATTTATAATTCACCGAAGCGAAGCCGAGGCGCAAAAGCCCCTCGAGGCGCGCTTCGGTTTTTTTGACATCACTCTGAACATCGTCAATCAGAAAGCGGGTTTTTTGAACTTGCTCATTGAGCTCGCGGCGCATGGCATTGCTTGCTTCATCAATCTTGCCATCAATCTCATGGCGCAAATTGGTCTGCTGAACCTGAATGCTGGTTTGCATATCAGTAAGATCTTTTTTACTCGGCACATGGTCGAATAATTTTGTTTGATTATCAAACAGCAAATCCGCTTGCGCTTCTTCCATGCCCGCCTTCATCGCATCGGATATGAATTCGCTCTTCTTGAAAGCCATCAGCTTGCCCGTTCTTATTCTTCAGTTTTATCATGCATGTTTGCCTCGCCATTAGCTAGCGTTTCGTCAAGAAAGTTAACGCCGTATCGCCTTTCACCCGCCTGTCAATTTCGTCAAACCCGTCGGGCGCGACAAGCGCGCAACGCCTGTCCTCTTCCAGCACCAGCAGCGCATCATCAGCCAAAGCGGGGGGCAAAAGCGGCAGCAAAGCGTCGCCCAAACCCTTGCCATAGGGCGGGTCGAGCAACACCAAATCAAATGCCGCGCCACCGAAATCGGTTTTGAAATTCACCTTGCGGACATCGCGGCGAATGAGTGTGGTGGCATCGGCCGCCCCGCAAATGGCGATGTTTTGCTGAATGGTCGCGCAGGCCGCATGGTCATTTTCAATAAATGTGCAATGCGCCGCGCCGCGCGATAACGCCTCCAGCCCCAGCGCGCCCGAACCGGCAAATGCGTCCAATATTTTCAAGCCGTCAAAATCGAGCCGCGCGCCGAGCATGGAAAACAAGGCCTCGCGATTGCGGCCCGAAGTCGGTCGGGTGGTTGGCCGTGGGCCGCGCCCTTTTGGTGCGACCAAGCGCGTGCCGCCCCATTTACCGCTTATGACGCGCATTTTTTTGGGGCCCTCTCGGTTTATCGCTTCTGGGCTTATTGCTTTTAGATTTGCCGCCGCCGAATTTACCGGCACTTGTTTTATGCGGCGGCGCTTCATCCGAAGTGTCATCGGCCCCTTTGGGAATCGTGCCATCGACAATCGCCTGCCAGTTTTTACCAAGCTGTTGACGCAGAACGCGACGCGGCACTTCTTCGACGCGACCGCTATCCAATTGCCCCAGTTGGAACGGCCCGAAGCTCAGGCGAATAAGCCGGTTCACCTTCAGGTCGAGCGCCTCCAGCACTTTTTTAATCTCGCGGTTTTTACCCTCGCGCAGCGCTATGGTCAACCACACATTGCCGCCCTGCACGCGCTCCAAAACCGCGTCAATCGAGCGATAATTAACGCCGTCAATCTCGATACCTTTTTTCAGCGCCGCCAGTCTCGCCTCATCGGCCTTGCCGAAAGCGCGGACGCGATAGCGACGCAGCCAGCCCGTGCTGGGCAATTCCAAAAACCGTTTCATGCCGCCATCATTGGTCAGCAAAAGCAGCCCTTCGGTATTGATATCCAGCCGCCCCACCGCATTGACCCGCGGCAGGCTGGCGGGCAATTTTTGAAATACCGTATCGCGGCCCTCAGGGTCGCGCTCGGTGGTCACCAGTCCGGCCGGTTTGTGATAGCGCCAAAGCCGCGGCGGGTCCGGCTCGCCCACCGGCTTGCCATCAACCGTAATATTATCGCTCGGCGTCACATTCAGCGCCGGCGTATCGAGGCGGCGGCCATTTACCGCCACCCGCCCATCGGCAATCATGCGCTCGGCATCGCGGCGCGAACACACACCGGCACGGGCCAACACTTTGGCAATCCGGTCGCCTTCATAGCTTGAACTATGGTCTGGGGTTTTATCGCTCTGTTTATTCATGCCTTGCTGTAGCATGCGCCGCGCCCGCCATGCTAGTCTCGCCTTTATGAGTGATGATTTCATGCAAATGGCGCTGGACCAAGCCCACGCCGCCGCCGCCGCCGGAGAAGTGCCGGTGGGTGCGGTGATTGTTGGGCCTGATGGCACGATTTTGGCGCAAGCGCGCAATCAAATGCGCGCCTCGCTTGACCCGACCGCCCATGCCGAAATTGCCGCCATTCGCGCGGCATGCGAAAAGCTGGACAATGAGCGGCTCACCGATTGCAGCCTATATGTGACCCTAGAGCCGTGTCCAATGTGCGCCGGAGCGATTGCCGAAGCGCGCATCGCCAAATTATTTTATGGCGCAGCCGATGTGAAAGGCGGCGCGGTTGATAATGGCGTCGCCCTGTTTGACCAGAAAAGCTGTCACCACGCGCCCGAGGTAATCGGCGGCTTGCGCGAGAGCGAATGCGCCGCCCTGCTGAGAGATTTTTTTGCCCTGCGGCGAAATGGTTAGGGCTTAACTGCATTTTTTTCTTGGCACTGGGCCGGTCATTTCATAGAGTTTGGCCAATCGAGAGGGAGACGAAAATGATTTTCGAACATAATGATCGCACAAAAGAATTGATTGCCCGCGTTGAAGGCTTCATGGACGCGCACATCCACCCGAATGAAAGCACTTATCACGAGCAAATGGACGGCTTCCGCGCCGCCGGAAATCCGTGGCAGGTTGTGCCGATTTTGGAAGAGTTGAAAGAAAAAGCCAAAGCTGAGGGCCTGTGGAATCTGTTCCTGCCGGAAAGCGAGCGCGGTTTCGGTCTCTCCAATGTCGAATATGCACCCTTGTGCGAAATCATGGGTCGGGTCGGCTTTGCCTCAGAAGTCTTCAACTGTTCAGCCCCCGACACCGGCAATATGGAAGTATTGGAGCGCTACGGCAATGACCGCCATAAGGAAGAATATATGGTGCCGTTGCTGAACGGCGAAATCCGCTCGGCCTTTTTGATGACCGAGCCGGCCGTCGCTTCATCGGATGCGACGAATATCGAAACCCGCATCGAGCGTGATGGCGATGAATATGTCATTAACGGTCGCAAATGGTGGTCATCAGGTGTGGGTGACCCGCGCTGTAAAATCGCCATTGTGATGGGCAAAACCAATCCGGAAGCCCCACGCCACCAGCAGCAAAGCCAAATTCTTGTGCCGCTTGATACCCCGGGCATTGAGGTTGTGCGCATGTTGCCGGTGTTTGGTTATGACGATGCCCCGCATGGTCACGCTGAAGTTATTCTGAAAGATGTGCGTGTGCCGGCTGAAAATCTACTGCTCGGCGAAGGCCGTGGTTTTGAGATTGCGCAAGGCCGCCTCGGCCCGGGCCGGATTCACCACTGCATGCGGACCATCGGTGTTGCCGAGCGCGCACTGGAGAAAATGTGCACGCGTCTGATGACGCGGGTTGCTTTCGGCAAGCGCGTTGCTGACCACAGCATTTGGGAACAGCGTATCGCCGAAGCCCGCACCAATATCGAAATGTCACGCCTGCTGACCATGAAAGCCGCTTATATGATGGACACGGTCGGCAATAAGGTTGCGAAAAGTGAGATTGCGCAAATTAAAGTTGCCGGTCCGCGCATCGCGCTGCAAATCATCGACGACGCCATTCAGGCGCATGGTGGTGGCGGTGTGACGACTGATTTCGGTCTGGCCAAAATGTATGCCGGTATCCGCACATTGCGTCTGGCCGATGGCCCCGACGAAGTGCATAACCGTACCATTGCGCGCCTTGAGATGAAACAATATGCCGATCTGAGCCAAGCCGGTGACGCAGAAATGAAAACATTGGATGTGCCGCGCTCTTAAAGCCTGACGCCTCTGAAGAAGAGCCCCGCTATCTGACACGGATGGCGGGGTTTTTATTTGCCCGGAATAATCAGCTATCGCCGCCCGAATAGCCGCTCAATATCATTGAGCTTCAGTTCCACATAAGTCGGGCGACCATGATTGCATTGGCCCGAATTGGGTGTCGCTTCCATATCGCGCAAGAGGGCATTCATTTCATCTATATTGAGACGACGACCGGCGCGCACCGAGGTATGGCAGGCCAAGGTTCCGGCGATTTCCTCAAGCTTTTCTTTCAGCGCCAATCCGGCGCCCAGTTCGCGCATTTCCTCGGCCATATCGGCCAGCATGGCTTTTAAATCTGCGCCGTAAAGCATGGCGGGCACTTCGCGCAGCATGACCGCTTTGCGTCCGGCTTGGGCCGGGCCAAAATCTTCAATCACAAAACCCAAATCGGCCAATTCTTCGGCGCGCGTCAGAAGCAGCACGGCGGCATCTTCTTCAAGCTCGGCTATTTCGGGCACCAACAAAATCTGCCGCTTAATGCCGGCCTCGGCAATTTGCGTTTTCATGCGTTCATAGACCAACCGCTCATGCGCTGCATGTTGGTCAACAATCACAAAGCCATCATGGGTTTGCGCCAACACATAGGTCTCGTGTAATTGCGCGCGGGCCAAACCCAGCGGCAAATGCGCCAATGAGGACGACATGGCAGGAGAGAGCGCCGAGTCGGCCATCGCCGCCGCGGCCTGCGGTGTTGATAGCCATTCGGCGGCAGCCTCGCTCATACCGCCTGCACTGCTCGGGTTAATCGGCGCTTGAAAATTCTGCGCGTTGATATTTTGCGCTGCAAAATCGCCCTGCCGCGCCGCGTCACCGACATTCAAGTTCATGCCCGGACGAAACGCCGCCATGGTTTGCCCCGCCACTGTGGTGGAGGCGCGATGACCGGCCTCAGCCAAAGCAGCGCGCAAACCGCCGACAATCATCGACCGAATGAGACCTGCATCTTTAAAGCGCACTTCGGTTTTGGCCGGATGCACATTGACATCAAGCGCGCCCGACGGCACGTCGATAAACAGCGCCAAAGCCGGGTGGCGATTGCCTGCCAAAAAATCTTGATACGCACCGCGCACCGCGCCGTTCAGTAATTTATCCCGCACCGGACGACCATTGACGACAAGATATTGTTTCTGCGCGGTTGCGTGATTAAAGGTCGGCAATCCGGCGAAGCCATAAAGCCGCACGGTTTCCTCATCATTGTCGCCGCGTTCAGCCATAACCGGCACGGCATTGTCGGCGAAATCACGCCCCAAAATCGCACCGAGGCGTTTAAGCTGCCCATCGGCGCCGGTTTCGGGCGGATAGGCAAATGTCTTGCGCCCATCGCTGGTCAGAGAAAAGCCAATCGCCGGATGCGCCATCGCCAGGCGTTTCAAAATATCGCTCACAGCGGTTGTTTCGGCGCGGTCGGATTTCAGAAATTTAAGCCGCGCCGGTGTAGCAAAAAACAAATCGCGCACCTCGACCCGCGTGCCAATACCCCCCGCTGCCGGTGCAACGCTTGACACTTCGCCGCCATCAACCCGCACCATATGCGCATTATCAGTCTTATTATCGCCGTCTGCCGTGCGACTGGTCAGGCTGAGATGCGCCACCGCGCCAATACTGGGCAGGGCTTCGCCGCGAAAGCCGAGGCTGGCAATGTGAAACATCCGATTGCCACCATCACCTTCGGGTAATTTTGATGTGGCGTGACGCTCAATCGCCAGTGCCAGCGCGTCCGCACTCATGCCATGCCCATTATCCTCGACCAGAATGAGGCTCTTACCGCCATTGCCGAGACTGATATTTATTTGGGTCGCGCGCGCATCAATCGCATTTTCGACAAGCTCTTTCACCGCGCTGGCAGGTCGCTCAACCACTTCACCGGCGGCGATGCGGTTAATCGTTTCCTCACTCAGGCGGCGAATTTGAACCATATTTTAAGCCATTTCCGAGAGATAATGTTTGGCGCGAATTTTACCCGCCTCAACAGCAGGCTGGTCAAACGCATCAACGCCCAACCCTTCCGCCGCATAAATTGTTTCGAGCTGAAAATGCATCAGCAGCGCCCCAATGGCTTCATCATCAATCGCACTCAGCGCCATATGACGCAGCGGGCGACCCGCCTCAACCAGCGTATCCATCGTACCGCGAGCCTCGGCATCAACAAGATTGCCCATTGTGTGACCGACCAAAGCGGCCAGCCCCTCATCATCGGCAAAGCTGTCGGGCACGCCCGGACCCTGGCCGCGTGTTGCGTGCGTCAATACGGTATAAAATTTGTCATCCGGTCCGGCCATATAAAGCTGCATCTGGCTGTGCTGGTCGACCGGCCCCAACGCATTAACCGGCACGGAGCCCTTGCCCAGCTTGCCCAGACTTTCCGCCCAAAGCTGACGATACCAAAATGCCAAGCGCTCCAACCGGTCGGCATAAGCCATCATTACCGAGATATTGCGCCCTGCCGCCATATGCGCGAGCTGCGCCGCGGCGCCCAAAAGCGGCCCGTAATCTGCCGCCGCACCCGACAGACCGGCCATGACCGATGCCGCGCCGGCGCGAATTTTTTGCGCATTGCCACCCGCCCAAATGGCAGGCAGCAGCCCGACATTGGTGAATACGGAAAACCGCCCGCCAATTTCATCTTCATGGTCGAGCAGCGCAAACCCATAGGTATCAGCCAGACGGCGCAGCGCATTATCGCCCCGACCGGCAATGCCGCCCATATGGCGCGCAACATCAAGCCCTTGTTTTTGAAGCGCCAACAAAGCCCCGCCGGCCTGCATCATCGTTTCAGCCGTGCCGCCTGATTTTGAGACGACCAGAAAACGACTGGCCGACAAATCACCCGCGAGCAGGCGTGCGTAGGTCTCGGCGTCGAGATTATCGACAAATATCAAATCCGGGCCGCCCATTTGTCCGGCCGGGGTCAGCGCGCCATGCACTTGGGCCAGCACTTGCGCGCCCAAGCTCGAGCCGCCCGTGCCCAAAATAAGAATGCGCGCAGCGCCATCACCCAACACATCCGCCATATTTTGCATAGCGGCCATATCATCTGTTTTCTCACCCAGCAGCATATGCGGCAAAGGCCGCTTCTGATAAAGCCCATGCGCGCCGGACAAGGCATCAACCATTTTATCAAAATGGGGCTGCGCGGCATCATCAATGGCGTGGGTCAAAATCTGCTTCATTATATTTCCTATCACCTCATCTTGCTGGGGCGCGTGTTGGCTGTGAACGACTCGCCCACATAGTAGCAGCCCGTGACACGAAAACCACTGCGCGACCGGCTTTACCTGCAGAACTTGCACAATAATTTTTCGCCGCTAGATTAGGCGCAATGAATGGAGATGCGTTATATGAGAAACGGGTGCGCGGCGGCCTCGCCGCTGCCGCTGTGCTTGGCCTGTTGATTGCGCTGGTCGCGGCCACGCCGGCTGACCGCGCGCGACTGGCTGAGGAAGGTGCCATTGCCAAAGTCAATGAGCGCCATATCGATCGCTCTGAGTTTGCGTCAGCCTATCAAGCGCTGCTGTCAGATAAATCAAAAGCGCCGACGCAAGACGACAAAAAACTGGTGCTGGCGCGCTTGATTGAAGAAGAATTGCTGGTGCAGCGCGGGTTGGAAATTGGCCTGCTGGACGGCGATGCCGCCGTGCGTAAAGCCGTGGCCATGGCGGTGATTGAGTTTGTGCTGGCGCAAGAGGGGTCTGACGCGATGAGCGAAAGCAGCCTGCGTGCTTTTTACAACCAAAACAAACAGCGTTTCGCCCCGGCCAACCGCCTGCAAGTGGCGCAAATTTTTGTGCCCTATGGCCATACGCCCGATGATGCAGCGATGATAAAACGGCTCGATGACATACGGGTCGCCTTGCGCCGTGGTGATGATTTCGTCGCCACAGCCGCCGCTTTGGGCACAGAAATTCTGCCCGCTTTACCGCGCGTTATGCTGCCCCCCAATAAAATGACCGATTATCTCGGCCCCGATTTAACGGCTGCGGCGGCGCAATTACCGCAAGGGTCCATTTCAGACGCTTTGCCGGGCGCGACCGGTTGGCATTTTTTAAAAATTATCCGCAACCAGCGCGGCACAGCACCGGCTTTTGGCGATATTCGTGGGCAAATTATTGACGCTATGCGCCGCGAAAATGACGATACGGCATTGCGCGATTACCTCGATTGGTTGCACAGCCGCGCCGATATTATTCTCGCCCCCGACGCGCCGCGATAGGGGTTCATAATGTTGCGGGGTGTCTTTGCGTTTTTGGTTTTGGCGATACTCGCGCTCACCCCATCAAAAGCGCATAATAAAAGCCTCAGCTTCTCCGACTGGTTTTGGGACGGCAGAGCCTTGCATGTCAGCTTCACCGCGCCGTCGCGCGATGTCACGCTATTGCCCGAAGTGGTGACCAGCCAAAACCTCGCCCAAGCGCTGTCGACACATGTCGGAAAACATTTAAAGCTCTTGCAGGTCAATACACCCTGTCGGCTTGAGCGCGCATTTGAGGCCGCGCCGGCGCATAAAGGCTATGTGCGCATTACCGGCCGTTTCGATTGCTTTAACGAGACCACGCAGATTGAGATGCACAATCATGCCTTCTTTAATCTGGCGCGCAGCCATGTGCATTTCGCCCGTCTGTCTTTGCAGGAAAAACCCGAATTGGGCGGCGCGGAAATTCTGTTTACCGCCAGCCAACGCATGCACCGCATCGCGCCCGGCGAAGAAGGCAGCATCGAAACCGGCGTGACCTTTGGCGAGATATTCTCCAGCCATTTCTGGCTCGGCATGGAGCATATTGTCACCGGCTATGACCATTTGGCGTTTGTATTCTGCCTGCTGCTTATTGGCGGCACGCGGCGTCAATCACTCTTGCTCATCACCGGCTTTACCATCGGCCATTCGCTCACTTTGGCAATGGCCGTATTGGGACTGGTGCGCGCCGACCCGCAAGTAGTTGAAGCGCTTATCGGCTTTTCGATTGCGCTGGTTGCGGCCGAGCGCATTTTGGCTCGCAATCGCCTCATGCCGATAACCGGCGTGGCGGCGGCGGGCACGTTTTTTATTCTGTCCTTTATCTTTACCTTCACGCAAGGCGGTTCCGATTTCGGTCTGGGTGTATGGGTCGGTTTGATCTTATTCTGCTTGGCCTATGGGCAGCTCATTCGCACCCAAGACGATGCGTTGAAGCTGGCGCCACTGATGACACTGGCTTTCGGTTTGATACACGGCTTCGGTTTTGCCGGATTATTGAGCGATATCGGCTTGCCGCCCGATAATGTTGTCGGGGCTTTATTCGGCTTTAATATCGGCATTGAGGTGGGGCAATTATTGGTGTTTGTGCCGTTGGTTATCCTCGGCCCTTATGTGCTGGAAGAGCTGCCGACGCCGCCTGTCAAATGGGCAGATATTGCGGCGCTTATGCTGACGATTTTCGGCGTTTTTCTATTCGTCTCACGCACTGTTTTATAAGCCATAAAACCGTTTTGCCCCCTTTAAGAGCCTCGTCAAATTGGCTAGCCTTTCATACAATTAGAAGCGGCAAATAAGGGAGACATTTGATGAGTAATCGCTTTCTCGCCCATACGGGCGCCAAATATCCAATCGTGCAAGCACCGATGGGCTGGATTGCCCGCTCGCAATTGGCCAGCGCCGTATGCGACGCCGGTGGCCTCGGTATTATTGAGACCTCATCTGGTGAAACCGATATTTGCAAAGCCGAAATTGAAAAAATGTTCGCGCTGACCGACGCTCCCTTTGGCGTCAATTTGCCGATCATGTTTTTGAAAGATGACGCGATGATGAATTGGATTTGCGAGAGCGGCGTTAAATTCGTCACCACTTCGGCCGGTTCTCCGGCTAAATATGTCGGCCCGCTTCAAGAAGCCGGCATCACCGTCTATCACGCCGTGCCGACGGTCGAAGCGGCCATTCGTTGCGCCGATGCCGGGGTTGACGGGCTGGTGGTTGAGGGCGGCGAAGGCGGCGGTTTCAAAAACCCCGAGGAAGTTTCGACGCTGGTGCTTTTACAAGCCGTGCGCGCGGCGGTTGATCTGCCCTTGGTGGCAGCGGGCGGTATTTGTGATGGCAAGGGCATGGCAGCAGCCTTTGCCTTGGGCGCCGAAGCGGTGCAAATGGGCACGCGCTTTGTCTCCTCAGCCGAAAGCCCGGTGCACGATAATTACAAAAACGCCATTGTCGACGCGCCGACCACCGGCACTTATGTGTTGAACAAAAAAGCCAGCCCCTGCATTCGCGCTTTACGCACGCAGCGCACGCATAAAATTCACGAGGACGGGCTGATGCCGCCCGATACGTTTAAAAATATCCTCGATCTGTATTTCGGCGGCGATATGGAAGCCTCGGTCGGCCTTGCCGGACAGACAGCCGGGCTGATTGATGAAGTGCGGCCAGTGGCCGCCATTATCAGCGAAATGGTAGATGAGTTTCAGACCGTCGCCGGTCGCATGGGCGGTATGGCGCAGGGCTTCTAAAGCGATAATTGCCGGTCAGAAACGAGCACCCCATCCTCATCGGCGTAAATCCAGTCGCCCGAGTGAATGGTCACGCCGGAAAACTGCAAGCTCACATCATATGAACCGAGGTCGCGCTTTTGGCTTTTCTTCGGATGGCTGGCCAGCGCCTTAATGCCGAGCGCTTCGCCCGCCAATTCGGCGCGGTCACGCACACAGCCGTGGATAATAATCCCGGCCCAGCCATTATCGGCGGCCAGCTTGGCCAAATTACCGCCAAACAGGGCGCAATTCATCGAGCCGCCACCATCAACGACCAGCACACGGCCCTCGCCCGGCTGCTCTACTGCCGCGCGAAGTTTGGTGTTGTCTTCAAAAGTCACCAATGTTTTGGCCGGCCCGTGAAAGCGCATTGTGCCGCCGAAATCTTGATAGTCCGTAGCCAGATAGCTCAAACCCCCATGCGCATCGGACAAATCTGTCGTCATAAACTCAGTGTTGGCCAAAAGGTCAGTCATGATGTCTCCTAAAAGAAAAGGGGCCTCGCAGCGAAAACCGCGAAGCCCCTCACATTCATTGAACCGGATTAAAACTGGTTCATTGTATTGTCTTCACCCGACGCCAGCAGAGCCATGTCACCGGAGAAATATTCTTTATGGTCGTCACCAATATTGGAACCGGCCAAATCTTGGTGCTTAACCGACGCCATGCCACGGCGGATTTCTTTGCGCTGCACGTCGCGCACATAGGCCAACATGCCGAGGTCACCGAAGTAACCTTCTGACAACACATCCGTGCCCAGCGCCGTATCGTGATAGGTCGGCAGGGTGATGAGGTGGTGGAAGATACCGGCTTCGCGGGCACCATCGGCCTGGAAGCTTTGCACCAGCTTGTCGGCTTCAACGGCCAATTCGCTATCGTCAAATTTTGTATCCATCAGGCCTTGCGGGTCAGATGCAGGATCCGGATAGGCAGACACATCTTTACCGGCAGCAACCCATTCGCCATGCACTTGCTTGCGGAAGTTCAGCGTCCAGTTAAAGCTCGGTGAGTTGTTGTAAACCAGCTTGGCATTCGGAATGGTTTCACGAATGCGGCTGACCATGCCACCGATTTGGGCGACATGCGGCTTCTCGGTTTCGATCCACAACAGATCTGCGCCGTTTTGCAGCGCGGTGACGCAATCCAGCACACAGCGGTCTTCGCCTGAGCCATCTTTAAATGCATACAGACCATTGGGCAGGCGCACCGGCTTATAAGTTTTGCCGCCTTGCGTGACCACTTGGTCGCCTTGTTTGATGCCTGACAGGTCAGAAACTTCTTCCAGTTGCAGGAAGGCGTTATATTGGTCGGCCAAATCGCCCGGTGTTTGTGAAACCGGAATTTTTTGCGTCAGACCGGCACCGAGGCTATCGGTCCGCGCAACAATCACGCCATCATTCACACCCAGCTCGAGGAAGGCGTAACGCACAGCGTTGATTTTTGACAGGAAGTCTTCATGCGGCACGGTGACTTTACCGTCTTGGTGGCCACACTGTTTGGCGTCTGACACTTGGTTTTCAATCTGAATGCAGCACGCACCGGCTTCAATCATTTGTTTGGCCAGCAAATAGGTCGCTTCTTCATTACCGAAACCGGCATCAATATCAGCGATAATCGGCACAACATGCGTCTCGTGATTATCAATCGCGGCCAGCGCGGCATCGACGTCGCCGCCGTTTTTGCGGGCCTCATCGAGATCGACAAACAAATGGCGCAGCTCGCGCGCATCGGCTTGGCGCAGGAAGGTATAAATTTCTTCAATCAAACCCGATACGGCTGTTTTTTCGTGCATTGACTGGTCCGGCAGCGGCCCAAAGTCAGAGCGCAGCGCAGCAACCATCCAACCGGAAAGATAAACATAAGATTTGTCGGTTGTTTTGCGGTGACGTTTGACGGCCATCATCATTTGTTGCGCGGTGAAACCATGCCAGCACCCCAATGATTGGGTGTATTGACTGCTATCGCCGTCATAATCGGCCATATCTTTGCGCATAATGCCGGCTGTGTAGCGGGCAATATCAAGACCAGTTTTGAAGCGGTTTTGCAATTCCATACGGGCTGCATATTCAGGGTTAATGGCGGCCCATGGGGCTCCGCCTTGTTTGATGGTGGCGGCTTTTTCAGCAACCAAATCGGTATATTTTGACATCAGAGAATCCTCTCGAGGCGTTTCGGATGCCTGCTGATACACATATGACAGCTTTATGTCGAGTG
>JAKMDW010000066.1 GCA_022426245.1 Alphaproteobacteria bacterium
GGTGACGGGATCGAACCGCCGACCCTCTCGGTGTAAACGAGATGCTCTCCCAGCTGAGCTAACCGCCCCACGGAGACAGCGTGTAGCGCATCACCGTTAAAAAAGCAAAAAAAAACATCGGCTGTTCGAAAAAAAGAACAGCCGATGCAAATTTTGATAAAGGCGCTTAGTTTACGGCGTCTTTAAGAGCTTTACCGGCCTTGAATTTAGGCTGATTTGAGGCTTTGATTTGGATGCTTTCGCCGGTGCGCGGATTGCGACCGGTTGTAGCTTTACGGTGTGTTACCGAAAAAGTACCAAACCCAACAAGACGGACTTCGCCGCCATTGCTCAAAGAACCGGCAATATTATCGAGAACGGCGTCTACGGCTTTCGTAGCGTCGGCCTTCGACAAACCTGAGTCGTCAGCTACCTGACTAATCAAATCGTTTTTGTTCATGAGACCCTCCTTAAATGGCTCCAACATATCGACAATCTAAGCCTATGCGCCGATTCACGGTCTCGTCAAAGAGAAAATGGCAAGTTTTTCAACAGCCCGAAAGAATCCAATCAGTGTGGTTGCGAGACATCACCGCCATTATCACCGCGCAAATTGCGGCTGGCGTAATAAGCTTCCTCATCCCATTCAATCTCGGTCGGCATTTTTTGTAAGGCGTGCTTCAGCACTTGGTCCATATTTTCAACCGGCACGATTTCCAGACCCTCTTTAATATTGTCCGGAACATCTGCGAGGTCTTTCTCATTTTCCAATGGAATCAATACCTTAGTGATACCGCCACGCAATGCTGCCAACAGCTTTTCTTTCAATCCACCGATTGGCAAGACGCGACCGCGCAATGTCACCTCGCCCGTCATGGCAATATCTTTGCTGACAGGAATGCCGGTCATCACCGACACAATGGCTGTTGCCATCGCCGTGCCGGCCGACGGACCGTCCTTCGGAGTGGCGCCTTCAGGCACATGAACGTGAATATCTTTTTTATCAAAAAGTGGCGGCTCAATGCCAAAAACAGTCGCGCGAGAGCGCACATATGACGAAGCGGCGTTAATTGATTCTTTCATCACATCGCCCAATTTGCCGGTTGTGGTCATGCGCCCCTTGCCCGGCAGCATGACACCTTCAATGGTCAACAACTCACCGCCAACCTCTGTCCACGCCAATCCGGTCACCACGCCGACTTGGTCTTCGACTTCAGCAAGGCCAAAGCGGAAGCGTTCAACGCCTGCAAAGTCGCCCAAATTTTCAGCCGTGATGGAAACGGTTTCCGCCTCGCCTTTGACGATTTTTGTGGTCGCTTTGCGGGCCAATGAGGCCAGCTCGCGTTTCAGCCCACGCACACCCGCTTCGCGCGAATAATTACGTATCAGCTTGCGAATGGCATCTTCGCTGACTTCATATTCGCCGGTACGCAGCCCATGCTCTTCAATGGTTTGCGGCAGCAAATGCTCTTTGGCGATTTCAATCTTCTCATCTTCCGTGTAACCGGCAATGCGAATGATTTCCATGCGATCGAGCAACGGCCCCGGAATATTAAGTGAATTGGCCGTGGTGACGAACATCACATTGGACAGATCGTAATCGACTTCCATGTAATGGTCGGCAAATGCGTTGTTTTGCTCAGGGTCAAGCACCTCAAGCAGCGCCGAAGACGGGTCACCGCGATAATCAGCGCCCAGCTTGTCAATCTCATCGAGCAGCATGAGCGGGTTGGTAGCCTTCATCTTCTTCATAGATTGAATGACCTTGCCCGGCATGGAACCGATATAGGTGCGACGGTGGCCGCGAATCTCGCTCTCATCGCGCACCCCACCCAGCGACATTCGAACAAATTCGCGTCCGGTCGCATTGGCAATCGACTTACCGAGCGAGGTTTTACCTACACCGGGAGGGCCGACAAGGCACAAAATCGGCCCTTTCAGCTTTTTCGAGCGCTGTTGCACGGCAAGATATTCAAGAATGCGCTCTTTAACTTTTTCGAGACCATAATGGTCGGCATTCAGCACTTTCTCAGCATGGTTCAGGTCTTTTTTGATGCGGCTCTTTTTGCCCCACGGCACGGCCAGCAGCCAATCAAGATAATTGCGCACAACTGTTGCCTCGGCAGACATCGGGCTCATGGATTTGAGCTTCTTCATCTCCGCATCGGCTTTTTCGCGCGCTTCTTTTGACAATTTCGTCTTGGCGATTTGCTCTTCCAGCTCAGCCAGCTCATTGCTGCCATCTTCGCCCTCGCCCAGCTCTTTCTGGATCGCTTTCATCTGCTCATTCAGATAATACTCACGCTGGGTTTTTTCCATTTGGCGCTTCACGCGGCCGCGGATTTTTTTCTCCACTTGCAGCACACCGACTTCGCCTTCCATATGGCCGAGAATGGCCTCAAGGCGTTTTTCAACATCAATGATTTCCAGCAGCGCCTGCTTCTCATCAAGGCTGATATTCAAATGACCGGCAATGGTATCGGCCAGCTTAATCGGGTCGTCGATTTGACTGACATTTGATTGCACTTCCGGCGGAATTTTTCGGTTCAGCTTTACATAGCCGTCAAATTGGCTGACTGCCGAGCGCATCAGCGCGCGTATTTCTTCGCCATCCTCAACACTTTCATTCAATAGCAGTGCGCTGGCTTCAAAAAAGGCTTCATTGTCGAGATAATCGAGCATTTTAGCGCGCGACTGGCCTTCGACCAGAACCTTCACCGTGCCATCAGGCAGTTTCAGCATTTGCAGCACCGAGCCAATGGTGCCGATTTCATGCATATCAGCGGTTTGCGGATCGTCTTGGTCACCGTCTTTTTGGCTGACCAGCAACATGTCTTTGTCATTGGCCATAACGTCTTCAAGCGCGCGAATGGATTTTTCGCGACCGACAAAAAGCGGCACAATCATGCCGGGGAAGACAACGATATTACGCAAGGGCAATACCGGCAGGACGACGGGGTATTCGGTCTGTTGTTCGAGGTTATCGCTCATTATTTCAACTTTCCTTTTACGTTTCCGTTTGCGGTGACGGGGGTTTCAGTAACCCGCGATTCCGAGACGCTGTTCAACATTAATGTGGTGGTCTTCCACATGGTTTTCAATGCTGTGGGGAAAAAACACCCCGCGACAAAATGGCGGCCCGAGAGCCGCCATTTTTAAAACTGCATGAAAGCCTCGCCTGAAGCCGGAAAGCGCTTAGGAAGCGGTCGGCGCACTCGCCGCTTCGTCTTCCTTTTTAGCATAAATATAAAGCGGCTTGGCCGTGCCTTCGACGACTTCTTTGCTGATGACCACTTCTTCGACACCATCAAGGGCCGGCAGCTCGAACATAGTATCGAGTAAAATGCCCTCAATCACCGAGCGAAGCCCGCGCGCGCCGGTTTTACGATCAATCGCTTTTCGCGCCACCGCCAATAAGGCGTCGTCTTGGAAGGTTAGAATGCTGTCTTCCATATCAAACAGGCGTTGATATTGTTTGACCAAAGCGTTTTTCGGCTGGCTCAAAATCGTCACCAGCGCGTTCTCGTCCAAATCTTCCAGCGTTGCCAGAACCGGCAGACGACCGACAAACTCAGGAATGAGGCCGAACTTCAGCAAATCCTCGGGCTCAAGCTCTTTCAAAAGCTCGCCCGTATTGCGCTCCTCGGGCATATCAACGCGCGCATTAAAGCCGATTGAGGTTTCATTGCCACGCCGCGAAATGACCCGCTCCAATCCGGCGAAAGCACCGCCACAAATGAACAGAATATTGGTCGTATCAACTTGCAGGAATTCTTGCTGCGGATGCTTGCGTCCACCTTGCGGTGGCACAGAAGCGACCGTGCCTTCCATGATTTTCAATAAGGCCTGTTGCACACCCTCACCCGAGACATCTCGCGTGATGGAGGGGTTGTCAGACTTGCGGCTAATCTTGTCCACTTCGTCAATATAGACAATGCCGCGCTGCGCCCGCTCGACATTATAATCGGCGGCCTGCAACAATTTCAAAATAATGTTCTCGACATCTTCACCCACATAACCGGCTTCGGTCAGGGTTGTGGCGTCGGCCATGGTGAACGGCACATCAAGAATGCGCGCCAGTGTTTGCGCCAGCAACGTCTTACCGCAACCGGTCGGGCCAACCAGCAAAATATTTGACTTCGACAATTCCACATCGCCATTTTTCTGCGCATGATTGAGGCGCTTATAGTGATTGTGAACAGCCACAGACAGCACGCGCTTGGCATGTGATTGGCCGATAACATAATCATCAAGCACTTCAAGAATTTCGCCCGGAGTCGGCACGCCATCATCGGTTTTCACCAAAGAGGCTTTGCTTTCCTCACGGATAATGTCCATGCACAACTCAACGCATTCATCACAGATGAAAACGGTCGGGCCTGCAATCAGCTTGCGAACTTCGTGCTGGCTTTTGCCGCAAAAAGAGCAATAGAGGGTGCTTTTGCTATCGCCGCTGCCGCTACTATCGCTTCCGCTGCCAACTTTACTCATAGTTTCAGTCCTTTCATCAGCCCATCAAAACAGGGCTGGGGTTCTGATTCATTCATTCATTTCACCACAGGCGCGGTGAAAAGTGCAAGTCCCGCGCGCTACTCGGCTTTCGCGTCTTCCGTACGCTTGGTGGTCACTTCATCAACAATGCCGAAATCTTTGGCTTGGTCGGCGGTCATAAAGGTATCGCGTTCCAGCGCATCTTCAATTTTCCGCAAGGTCTGGCCGGTATGCTCGACATAAATTTTGTTGAGACGCGCCCGCATATCGAGAATTTCCTGGGCATGGCGTTCAATATCTGAGGCCTGACCCTGAAAACCGCCGGAAGGCTGATGCACCATAATGCGCGCATTGGGCAGCGCGAAACGCATGCCGCTTTCACCCGCCGCCAATAGCAGCGAGCCCATTGAAGCTGCTTGGCCGATGCACAATGTCGCCACCGGTGCGCGGATATATTGCATGGTGTCATAAATCGCCATGCCGGATGTCACCACCCCGCCCGGCGAATTAATATACATGGAGATTTCCTTTTTCGGGTTCTCCGCTTCGAGGAACAAAAGCTGCGCCGTAATCAGGCTGGCCATATAATCTTCGACACCGCCGGTGACAAAAATCACCCGCTCTTTCAACAAACGTGAGTAAATATCGAAGGCACGCTCACCGCGGCTGGATTGCTCCACCACCATCGGCACTAGCGTGTTCATATAGGTATCAACCGGATCGTGCATTTCTGTCTCCTTCTTAACTTTGCCTAATGTGGGGTGTTTTGCCCCGAACGCCAAGTATTAAAGGACGCAAAATTGCCGCGGTCGAATTTTACTTTTTATCTGCGTCCTTTTTAGCCGCTGCTTTTTTTGCAGGTGCCTTTTTCTTGGCAGCCGGCTTTTTGGCAGCAGGCGTTTTGGCAGCAGGCTTTTTGGCGTCAGCTTTCTTTGCAGCTGCTTTTTTAGCAGGTGCTTTTTTCGCGGGCGCTTTTTTAGCAGCGGCCTTTTTGGCCTTTGGCTTATCAGCTTCTTCCGAACCCGGCTCTACCATCAATTCCTCAAGCGATACGCTTTTGTCACTAACGGTTGCCAACTCGCAAATGAAATCGACAACTTTTTCCTCAAAAATAGGAGCGCGGATCTGTGCCATCGCTTCCGGATTTTGCTGGAAGTATTCGAACACTTGCTGTTCTTGCCCCGGGAATTGCTGCACACGTTGCATCAGCCCCTGGTTCAATTCTTCCTGCGTCACCTGGATATCATTATTATTGCCAACTTCAGCCAGCACCAATCCGGTGCGAACGCGACGTTCGGCAATGCCGCGATATTCAGCCCGCAAATCCGCTTCACTTTCGTCAAGGTCTTCGACTTTTTGCTGATTGTTTTCAAGCTCATGCTCGAATTGGTGCCAAATTTGGTTGAACTCCATGTCAACCATGCTCGGCGGCAGCTCAAAACTGTGGCTGTCGGATAATTGGTCGAGCAAATCTTTCTTCATATGCCCACGCGACATTTGTTCGTGATCGCGGCCGATTTGCTCCCGCATCGCCTCTTTCAGTTTTTCGAGGCTTTCCATACCCAAAGATGTGGCGAACTCTTCAGTAATTTCGGCATCTTTCGGCTCGCTCACTTCGTGCACAGTGCATTCAAACACCGCTGCCTTACCGGCCAATTCAGACGCGCCATATTCTTCCGGAAAAGATACTTCAACGTCTTTTTTGTCACCGGCTTTCGCGCCCACAAGCTGCTCTTCAAAACCCGGAATAAACTGCCCTGAGCCAAGCTCAAGGTCGAAACCTTCTCCGGCACCGCCTTCAAAAGCTTCGCCGTCAATGCGTCCGATAAAGTCGATTTTCACGCGGTCGCCTTCTTGGGCTTTCGCTGTTTTGGCGCGTGCAACAAAATCTTTGCGGCTTGATGCCAGACGCTCAAGCGCCTCATCGACGCGCGCCTCATCAACCTCAACAACCGGCTTTTCAAGCTTCAGCTTTGCAAAGTCAGCCAGCTCAATCGGCGGAATGACTTCGTAAGTGACATCATAAACCAGGTCGGTCTTGCCGCCGATAATATCATCGGCTTCGCCAACCAGCTTGATTTCAGGCTGCATGGCGGGGCGTTCGTCACGGTCGGTCAGCATTTGCTGGCTCGATTCATTGACGGTTTCCTGAATAATTTCACCCATAAGCTGTTCGCCATAGGTTTTGCGAATATGCGCGATCGGCACTTTGCCCGGGCGGAAACCCTTCAACTGCACCTGATCTTTAATGCTGTCGATCTTGGTTTCCAGCTTGCCGGCCAAATCGGCTGCTGCAACGGTGATTTGCACTTCACGCGCCAGTCCTTCGGCGCTCACTTCCTTAATATTCATTTTCTTCCTCTTATCCCCGCGCTTGGCGGGCTTTGTTTGGTGCGGGCGGAGGGACTTGAACCCCCACACCTCTCAGTACCAGAACCTAAATCTGGCGCGTCTACCAATTCCGCCACGCCCGCATAAAACTCATGGGGCGCTCTATAGCAGGAGACGCGCGCAAACGCCATACTAAAGACAGCAAGATAACCGCAAGGTCTTAAAAAGGTCTTAGACAAATAGATATTGTGTCATATATCCGGTCTAAACAGGAGACCACCCATGACCGTATATATCATTGCCCGTTTCAAAATTCACGACCGCGCCGGATATGACCGCTATGAAGAAAACTTCATGGATGTGTTTGAGCCGTTTGGTGGCACCATGTTGAGCGTCGATGAAGAACCGACCGTGCTGCAAGGTGAATTTGACTTCACCCGTTCCGTGCTCATCGCATTTTCAAATGCCGAAGCCGCAATGGCCTGGATGGGCTCGCCCGAATATCAGGAAATCGCCAAACACCGGCTGGAAGCCAGCGTCGGCAATGCGATTATGGTGAAAGGCCTTGAAGACGAATAGCTTCAAGCGCCGCTAGGCGAGAACGGGTCGCCAAAAGTTAACGCTATTTGAGATTGTTCAACCGGTGACTTCTCGCCCCGATTTGGGGCTGCGCCCCACGCTGGCGCAAGGCGCACGAAACAGCAAAGCTGTTAAGTGCTTTTGCCGAGTGCGATTTTCATGTCCTCGGTTTCTTCGCCCTGCTCTATCAAGTTCAGCTTAGTGCCATCGGTCTCAAAAATGGACAGCGAGCAGTTTTGCGGCGCGAAACTGACGACATCTTCTGTGCCGGTGGCGGCGCAATAGGCGGCATTGAGCGCAATGAAATGCGAGAAGATAACGACATCTGACGAACTCATATCGCTCATGCGGTTTAAAGTGGCGCGCACATTGTCGTTCCAGCCCCGAAAATCGACCCCGCTTTCAATGCTCACCGCATCGGCATAAAGCCCATCCCATGTGCCCGCCATGACACGGCGCAACCATGCGGTGCGTTCAGTCAAATCCGTTAAAGGCGGCGGAATTTCCCCGACACCCGCTTCGATTTGCGGCGTCACGCCCCAAGCCGCAGCCAATGGCGCGGCGGTTTCTTGGCAACGCTTCAATGGGCTTGAAAATATCGCAACCGGATCGGCGATCAGCGATTGCACTTTTTGCGCTACCGCTTCGGCTTGCGCTTGCCCCAATGCGTCGAGGCCGGGGTCGGCATCGCCATCCCAACCGGCAGCGGCTTTGCCGTGGCGTATCATGTAAATGCGGGTCATTTAATGGTCCGGTGTAAAAATGTTGAGCTTGCCATCATTGACCGCCAGCGAGCCCGTCATGCCGATGCAATCCTCCGCCATTAACCTGTCGGTTTGCCCGCCCTCTTTGGTCATATGGGCGCAAAAGCGTTCGCCGCTTGCCATGCGCCCGATGAGAATACCGTCGGCATCTTTGCCCGCGACATGGGCCACCGTGTAGCTCTCAATCGTGCCGCTGCCATTGGCTTCCTCAACAATCGGCATTTTTTCCATCGCATCAATTTTGCCTTGCAGCACGCTCGGTGTTTGGCGTTGCCAATCGCCCTCAAATGGCGTGGTCGAATAAAGCCCCAGTGAATGTTTGGTCAAGAACCAGCCATTGCCGTTGCAAAAGCCTTTACGGCCCGGATTGGCGCGCAGCTTTTGTGCCATCAGCGCGACCGACATCAGCGTATAGGCGTTACCCGCACCGCCAAAATACGGCAGGCCGCCGGTCACGGTGAAAGGCCGCGGGTCATCCTCGGCAATGCCCATTTCGCGACATGCCACTTCTACAGCGACCGGGAAGCAGGAATAGAGGTCGAAATAATCAATATCATCAACCGTCCAATCCGCCATATTCAGCGCCAGCTTGGCCATGCCGTTCATCGCATGGCTGCGGTATAATTCAGGCCGCTCAATCGGGTTCCAAATATCATTGGCCTCGGCGCAGCCATGCAGATAAACCCATTTGCTTTCGTCAATCCCCATTGTGCGCGCCTTGCCGACCGAGGTCATGATAATGGCTGAGGCTTGGTCAATGCGAATGACTGAGTTCATATATTTTGGATAGGGATAGCCAACGAGCCGATTGGCGTCATTGACTGTGGCAATCTCATCGGCCGAGCGCGCAATCGGAAACCAGCTATATTCATTATGCGCGGCCACTTCAGTGAAGGGCTGCATCAAGGCGCCGAGCTTTTGCATATGGGTCGGCATATCGCGTCCCAAATGATGACGCAGCGCGTTTTCAAATATCGGATAGTAATTGACCGGATAGTAAAGCATGTGACGGCGTTCAACCGGCGAGCAGCCGTCCTTTTCAACGCCGACTTCCTCGCCCGGGCCCTCGACCTCGTCATTCCAGCCCGGCGTGTCAGTATGGTCAACGCCCTGCCCCAGCGCGCGCATGATAGAGCCAAGCCCCTCGCCACCGACCAGCATGGCCGTGCCGACATCACCATTGGCAATGCGCTCAGCCAATTCATTAATCATCATTTGCGGGCTATTGCCGCCGGTGGCAGCAATCAAAGATTGCCCCGGTTCAATGCCCAAGCTGCGGGCCACGCTGAGGGCGATATTATTATATCTGCCGATTGGCAAATTACGCCCCTCCGGCGAGTCAGTGACAAAACGAATACCCGCCACAGTGTCAATTTTTGTTTTGTCGAGTGCCGCATCGGCAATCGCGCGCTCCGCCGCTTCGGCCAGCAGCAGCATGGGTGATTTGGCTTTTTGGGCGTCTTTCTCTTTCTGCACCGTCAGTCCGGCACCGATAAGAATGGGTGTATTATCATTTGGCATGTGTTTCTCCCGAATTGGTCGCGAGTGTATCCACACATGAGGTGCATTTGAAGCCAATTATGCGTTTCCGTCGGTTTTTTGCCTAAATTGTCTAATTTTTAATCATCTGTATAAAATTTAGGCAAAATAGGCAGGGGTATCCTAAACCTCGCCCTCAAACCTCGCCCTTAAAACTCGCTCTGTGGCCTTGAAAATGAAACCAGATCAAATTGGCACGATTTTTGCATATATTTACGAGATAGATAGTCAGGAGACGATAATGAAAAAAATTGAGGCCATTATCAAACCGTTCAAATTGGACGAAGTTAAAGATGCACTGCAAGAAGCAGGTATTCAAGGTATTACGGTTGTCGAAGCGAAAGGTTTCGGCCGCCAAAAAGGTCATACGGAATTGTATCGCGGCGCAGAATATGTGGTTGACTTTCTGCCCAAGGTAAAACTCGAAGTCGTTGTCGCTGATGACTTGTTGAAAGGGGCTATTGAGGCTATCAAGACGGCAGCTGAAACCGGCCGCATTGGCGATGGCAAGATTTTTGTGTCGGATATCAGTCAAGCTATCCGCATTCGTACCGGCGAGACCGGCGACGAAGCCCTTTAAGTTTTAATTTTCACTGACCAGATTTGGAGATTTCAGATGTCAGACGCTTCTACCGTTCAAAAAATGATTAAGGACAATGAAGTCCAGTATGTTGACCTTCGCTTTACCGACCCGCGCGGTAAAATGCAGCACCTCACGCTGGACACTGACCTTATCGATGATGATTTCTTTGCCGACGGCACAATGTTTGATGGTTCATCCATTGCCGGTTGGAAAGCCATTAACGAGTCAGACATGGTTCTGATGCCCGATTGCTCAACCGCCCGCCTCGACCCGTTTTATGCGCAACAGACACTGACCCTGTTCTGCAATATTCTCGAGCCGAACTCAGGCGAGGCCTATAATCGCGACCCGCGCTCAACCGCGCTGCGCGCTGAAGAATATCTGAAATCAACAGGTATCGGTGACACGGTATATTTCGGCCCGGAAGCTGAATTTTTCGTGTTTGACGATGTGCGCTTCTCAACCGACCCGTATAATACAGGCTTTGCGCTGGACAGCACCGAGCTGCCCGACAATTCAGGCACTGAATATGAATCCGGTAATATGGGCCACCGTCCACGCACCAAAGGCGGCTACTTCCCGGTCAATCCGGTTGATAGCGGTCACGACCTGCGCGGCGAGATGCTGTCTGTGATGAAAGAAATGGGCCTCAGCGTTGAAAAGCACCACCACGAAGTGGCGGCGGCTCAGCACGAGCTTGGCCTGAAATTCGGCACCATGACAAGCATTGCTGATGATTTGCAGCTTTATAAATATGTCGTGCATAATGTGGCCCATGCCTATGGCAAGTCAGCTACCTTTATGCCGAAGCCGGTTGCCGGTGATAACGGCACAGGCATGCACTGCCACCAGTCAATTTGGAAAGACGGCAAGCCGCTTTTCGCAGGCGACAAATATGGCGATTTGAGCCAAGAGTGCCTGTATTACATTGGCGGTATCATTAAGCACGCCCGTGCGCTGAATGCTCTGACCAATCCGTCAACCAACAGCTATAAGCGTCTGATTCCGGGCTTTGAAGCACCGGTATTGCTGGCTTACTCAGCCCGCAACCGTTCAGCTTCCTGCCGTATTCCGTTCGCCACTTCGGCCCCGGGCAAGCGTGTTGAAATCCGCTTCCCTGACCCGACCGCCAACCCATATCTCGCCTTCACGGCAATGATGATGGCCGGTCTGGACGGCATTGAGAACAAAATCGATCCGGGCGACCCGATGGATAAAGACTTGTATGAATTGCCGCCGGAAGAACTGAAAGATGTTCCGCAAGTATGTGGGTCTCTGCGCGATGCCATTGAAGCATTGGATGCTGACCGCGAGTTCCTCAAAAAAGGTGGTGTGATGGATGATGACCAAATTGACGCTTATATCGAGCTGAAATGGGAAGAAATCTACAATTACGAGCACACACCGCATCCGGTCGAATTTGACATGTATTACAGCGTCTAATTTGAGACCCTAAACAGACCATATGACAGGGGGCTCCTCCCTCCCCCTCCAGAGAACGGCTCTATCTCACGATGGAGCCGTTTTTTTATGCGCCTTGGCCGATGTGGCCTTTAAGCCGCTATCGACCTTTCATTTGCCCCCAAAGCGCAGCGCCGATTGTGGTGTGGCCGGATTTTCATCCAACATCCCATTGCATTTTTATTTCAAGGAGAAAATCATGCCCGCGAGAAACCCAGACAAAGAACCTGACGTGCGTAAGGTCAATTTCCAATTTGTTATTGACGGCGTTACTTATCAGGATGTGGTCTATGAAGATGGAACCACTGGCAGAAGAATTGTCGGCAGTGAAGCGTCAAACAAACTAAACGTTTTCGTCGGTGAATCGGCAGTCACCATATTTGGAAAGGATGGCGACAATCACATTGAGGTTAAAACAAGCCCCGATGCCGATGACGATGACGATGAAGATGCCGATGCCGATGCCGATAGCCCAGCCCAACCCGGTTCTGTTTCGATTGATAGCGGCATTGGCGACGATTATGTATCTACCGGTGATGGCGATGACTTTATTATTTCCCGCCGAGGCGATGACAAGGTTCATAGCGGCGGCGGCGATGATCAAATATTGGCCCGCCCCGGCGATGATTTGGTTCATGCCGGAGCCGGCAATGATCGTGTTCACGGCGGCGAAGGCAATGACACGATTTACGGGGAGGCCGGTAATGATAAATTGACCGGCGCGCGTGGCGATGACAAAGTGCATGGCGGTGACGGTGATGATCGAGTTAACGGTGGCGGTGGCAACGACATTGTAACCGGCGGAAACGGCAACGATGTATTATTCGGATCTGACGGCGATGATTCATTGGACGGGGGTGCAGGTGATGACTCACTGGCCGGCGGCCTAGGGAAAAACCGGCTGACCGGCGGCGAAGGCAATGACACATTCGTGCTTTACAGTTTCGGTATTGATGAGACGTCTAAAGATGAAGAATTATCGGGCAAAAACCTATCGGAAAAACACACCATATTGGATTTCGCCCAAGGCGAAGACAAATTGGAAATACTGTCAACGTCCACTTATGTAATTAGCCAAGTTTCGAATGAAGATGAAATACCCGTCGATACCGAAATTCTCATCGGCGGCACGGCATTGGTCATTCTTGAAGGCTTTACCGACACGTTGACCGAGAGCGACTTCAGTCTGGTGACACTGGAGGTGGTTTAGCCGTTAAAGCATTTAATCGGCAAGCGATAGAACGGCTCCATCTCACGATGGAGCCGTTTTTGTTACCCGTTCCAATGCGCGTTATAGGCAGCGGCGGCTTTTTTCTCGCTCGATTGATAACCGGTAAAGGCTTTGAACACGCCGAGGTCGAGGTCGGGTTCGCGGCCCTCGCCCATATTGATGATTTGCAAGCACCACCAACCTTGCTGGCCCCACCCATTAAGCGACGCCATGGTGCGCGACGGGGAATTAAGGCCAAGCAATGGACGCAAAAACTTCGGCCCAATCTCCATTGATTTTTCAAAAATCGTGGTGGTCTCTTCTTCGCCCGACATCAGCTTATTAATGATATCGCTATCGACACAAAGCGGACGCCCGACACCGATCATATCGCAGGCATCGGCCTCCAATGCGGCGTCCATACCGGCGCGCGAGCGGAAGCCACCCGTCACCATCATCGGCGCTTTGTAAACGGCGCGAATGTCTTTGGCGTAATCGAGGAAATAGGCCTCGCGCGCGACCGTGCTTTCACGCACGTCTTCGGCGCGGTCTGGGTTCAAGGTCAAATTATCGAGGCCGACAAGTTTCGGCTGCTCATAGGTTCCGCCGGAAACTTCTAACATGTCCAGCCCCTCATCATTCAGCCAGGTGGCGACCTGCACGGATTCTTCATGGCTAAAACCGCCTTTTTGGAAATCGGCAGAATTGAGTTTCAGTGCGACGGGGAATTTATCACCCACCGCTTTGCGAACGGCGCGAATGCTTTCCAGCAAAAGCCGTGCGCGGTTTTCCAGATTGCCACCCCATTGGTCAGTGCGGGTATTGACGTCGGGCGACAAAAACTCAGACAGCAAATAGCCATGCGCGCCATGCAATTGCACGCCGGTAAAGCCGGTGTCTTGCGCCACTTTCGCGGCATGCGCGAAACGCTCAATAACATCGAGGATTTCTTCATGCTCCAGCGCGCGCGGCTTTCCGAATGCCGCTCCCGGCATTTGCAGTTGAATATCGGACGGGCCGACCGGTGTCGGCGCGACAGCAGCCGGTGTTTGCCGACCGGCATGCGAGATTTGCATCCATAAATGCGAATTGTTTTTGGTGCCGGCTTCAGCGTAAGCGCGCAGCCGCGAAATCTGTTCATTGGTTTGCTTGCCTTCAATCACCACATTGGCCGGACGCTCAAGATAGCGATGGTCAATCTGCACATTGCCGGTCAGCAAAATGCCCGACCCGCCTTCCGCCCAACGGCTATAAAGCGCGACATGTTTTTGCGTGGCGCGGTTTTGCTCATCGGCCAGCCCTTCGGTCATCGCCGCTTTGCAAATGCGGTTCTTGATTATCGCCCCACAAGGCAAAGTCAGGGAATTTTCTATATTAACGTTACTCATAATCTACCTCCCAAGGCTTGTGTCGGGTAAACTACCAAACGAATCAAAACACTTGCAAGTGCGGAGTGCCTTATGGCGAAAAAGAAATCAGCCGACCTGTTTGACGACACACCCGCCGCGACAAGCGACACCAAGATGCCTGCCAAACAGAAAAAAGCGCCGGTAAAAAAAGCGGCTGAAAAAGGCTACTCAGCAGCCGATATTGAGGTGCTTGAGGGGTTGGAGCCGGTGCGCCGCCGCCCGGGCATGTATATTGGCGGCACCGATGGCCGCGCCATGCATCATCTGTTTGCCGAAGTTATCGACAATTCGATGGATGAGGCGGTGGCCGGCCATGCGACATTTATTGAGGTCGAGATGATGGCGGGCAATCGCCTTTCGGTGCGCGATAATGGGCGCGGTATTCCGGTTGACCCGCACCCGAAATATAAAGACAAGTCAGCGCTGGAAGTGATTATGACGACACTGCATGCCGGCGGTAAGTTTGGCGGCGATGCCTATGACACCTCCGGTGGCTTGCACGGCGTCGGTGTTTCCGTGGTCAACGCCCTCGCCTCAGACCTTATTGTCGAGGTGGCGCGCGACCAGCAAATGCACCGACAAACATTTTCGCGCGGCTTGGCGCAAGGCAAGGTAGAGAAAATCGGTGAAGCGAAAAACAAGCGCGGCACGACTGTCAGCTTTGTGCCCGATGAAGAAATTTTCGGCAAAATTCAGTTTGACCCGGCGCGGCTTTACGCCATGGCCAAAGCTAAAGCTTACTTGTTCGGCGGCGTTGAAATTCGCTGGCGGTGCGACCCGGCGCTGATTAAAGACCAAGAAAAATGCCCGCCTGAGGACACGCTAAAATTCCCCAATGGTTTGCAAGATTATTTGGAAGAGCAAATTGGCGGACGCGCGGTCGTCACGCCGCAACCGTTTGCCGGTAAAGTGCAAAAAACCGGTGGCCACGGCTCCTGCGAATGGGCGGTCACTTGGGTTGCTGCCGGTATCGGCAATGCCGATGGCATGAATGCCAGCTATTGCAACACCGTGCCGACCCCCGAAGGCGGCACCCATGAACAAGGCATGCGGGCCGCGCTGACGAAAGGGCTGAAAGCCTATGGGGACCGCATTAATAATAAAAAAGCCGGCATGATTACCGGCGAGGATGTAATGGGCACCGCCGCCGCTTTGGTCTCGGTATTTGTCCGTGAACCGGAATTTCAGGGTCAAACGAAAGACAAGCTGGCGACGCCGGAAGCGGCCAAAATTGTCGAGACCACCCTACGCGACCACTTTGAACATTACCTCACCTCGGCCCCCGCCGATGCAGACAAGCTACTTGGTTGGGTGATTGACCGCGCCGAGGAGCGCGTCAAACGGCGGCAGGAAAAAGAAGTTAGCCGCAAATCAGCCGTGCGTAAATTGCGCCTGCCCGGCAAGCTGGCTGATTGCTCGCAAAATTCCAGCGAGGGCGCCGAGCTGTTTATCGTCGAGGGCGACAGCGCCGGCGGGTCAGCCAAACAAGGCCGCAACCGCAGGAACCAAGCTATTCTGCCGCTGCGCGGTAAAATCCTCAATGTTGCCAATGCCACCCAAACGAAAATGCAGCAAAGCCAGCAAATCGCAGATCTTGTGCTGGCGCTGGGCTGCGGCATGGGTGCATCTTATGACGAAGCACGGCTGCGTTATGAGAAGATTATCATCATGACCGATGCCGATGTTGACGGCGCGCATATCGCCGCCCTGCTGGTAACGTTTTTCCATGAGCAAATGCCCGACCTAATTCGGCAGGGACATCTCTATATCGCCGTGCCGCCGCTTTATCGATTGGCGCAAGGCGCGAAGACTTTCTACGCCCGCGATGACGCGCACCGCGAGGAATTATTGAAAACCGAGTTTCGCGCCAACGCCAAAGTTGATATCAGCCGCTTTAAGGGCTTGGGCGAAATGCTGCCAGCGCAGTTAAAGGAAACCACCATGTTGCCCGGCTCGCGCACGCTATTGCAGGTGCATATTCCCGACGAGGAAAGCAAGGCCACCGAAAAGGCGGTGAAAGACCTGATGGGCAATAAACCCGAACTGCGCTTTAAATTCATCCAAGAAAACGCCGCCTTTGCCGGCGAGGATATGCTGGATATTTAGCTAGGGTTTACATTCCGGTAAAAACATCTATCTTCCGCGCCATGAAGACAGGTCAGGCCGTGGTGGCCTGAGCGCGTGACACCCACGCAGCTTCGCGTTTCGCAATCGCCTTTCATCGGAAAAGCTGACGCGCAAAACGCCAACACGGAAAGACGCTATGACGTTTGATGATCTCGGTCTGGCCCCCGAAATAATGAAGGCCATTAATGATGTCGGTTATACTGAGCCAACCCCTATTCAGGCGGAAGCCATTCCGCAAGTAATTGCCAATCAGGACGTTTTGGGCATCGCCCAAACCGGCACCGGCAAAACCGCCAGCTTCACCTTGCCGATGATACACCGGCTGATGAAAGGGCGCGCCAAAGCGCGTATGCCGCGGACGCTTATTCTGGAGCCGACCCGCGAATTGGCGGCACAGGTAGCGGAAAATTTCGACCTTTATGGCAAATATACCAAGCTGACCAAAGCGCTGCTGATTGGTGGCGTCAGCTTTAAGGATCAAGAGCAAGCCATTATGCGCGGCGCGGACGTGCTGATTGCCACGCCGGGCCGCCTGCTTGACCATGTGGAACGCGGCGGTGTGTTGTTGCGCGGCGTCGAGGTGCTGGTGATTGACGAGGCCGACCGTATGCTCGATATGGGGTTCATTCCCGATATTGAGAAGATTGTCGGCATGATACCGTTCACCCGCCAGACGCTGTTTTTCTCGGCCACCATGCCGCCGGAAATCACCCGTCTATCGGAGCAGTTTCTTTCTGCCCCGAAACGCATCGAAGTCGCCCGCCCCTCTTCAACCAATGACAATGTATCGCAAAAGCTGATTGAGGTTGCGCCGATGAAGAAGCGCGAGGCGTTGCGCGACCTGTTCGACAAGGAAGAAGTGACCAATGGCATTATCTTCTGCAACCGCAAGCGCGACATTGGCGATCTCCTGAAAAGCCTGCACCGCCATGACTATAAGGCCGTGTCGCTGCATGGCGATATGGACCAGCATATGCGGCTGAAAATGCTCGACCAGTTTAAGTCGGGCGAAGCGACCTATCTGATTGCCTCTGATGTCGCGGCGCGGGGCTTGGATATTCCGGCCGTGAGCCATGTGTTTAACTTTGATGTGCCAACCCATGCGGAAGATTATGTCCACCGCATTGGCCGCACCGGCCGCGCCGGTCGTTCGGGTGCTGCCTTTACGCTGGCGACGCGCAATGACGGCAAATATGTCGATGCGATTGAGCAGCTGATTGAACAAAAAATCGAACGCGAAGCCTTTCGTGGCGGCGATAGCGGCGAAGGCGGTGATGACAAGCCGCATGGCCGAAGCAATCGCAACAGTCGTAATGGTCGCGGTGGCAAAGGGCGTGGCGAAAATAGCCGTGGCCCGAAAGCTGAGAGCGGCGATAAGCAAGACGCGTCGGAAAATAAATCAGGCGGAAAGCGTCGCGGCCTGCTGGGACGCAATCGGCGCGGCGATAAGAACGCGAAAGTTGAGAACAAAATTGAGAACGGCACACCACAGGGCGACCAGCCGAAAGTGGAAAAGCCGAAAGCGGCAAAGCCGCAACAGGCTCAGCAGAAATCCGCCAATAAGCCGGTTAGCAAATCAGGCGGCAAAAAGGGTGATGCCTTTGAAGGCAATATGCCGGATTTTTTGAAATAGGCTTTTTGAAGTAATTACCTTCTTTGGTCGAACCGTCGGCCAATCATGGCGGCGGCGATATTGGTTTTTTGAATATCAATCGCCCCGCCCGCAATGCCCCAGCCCCACGCGTCGCGCATGCGTCTTTCCATCGGGTAATCGCGCGAATAGCCATAGCCGCCCATAAGCTGCACTGCCGCACCGGTTACCTCGCGGCACATTTCATTGGAAAAGCATTTACCGACCGAGCTGTCGATAACGCTTGGCAGACCGTCTTCGGCATTCACCGCGGCGCGATGAATGAGCAGCCGCGCCGCCTCAACCTTCATCTGCATTTCCGCCAGCTTGATTTGCACACCCTGGAAATCAACCAGCTCTTTGCCGAATTGTTTGCGCTCCTGCACATAGTCCAGCACATCTTCCAGCGCGCCCGAAGCTTGCCCCAGCGCCATGGTCGCATTGCCGCAGCGCTCAAGGTCAAAGGCTTCCATCAATTTCCGAAAACCGCCGGCAGGCACAACGATATTGTCTTCCGGCACGGTGACATTATCGAGGAAAATATCAGCTGACGGCACACCGCGAAAGCCCATCAATTCCTCCTGCTTGCCGAAGCTGAGGCCCGGCGTGTCTTTATGCACAAATACCGCGCCAATGCCCTTCGCGCCCGGGTCGTCAGACAAGCGGCAATAAACCAAATAGCCGTCAGAGTGACCGCCGCCTGAGCACCAGCGCTTCTGGCCGTTCAGCGTCACCTTGCCGTCCTTAATCTCGCCTTTAGTGGTCAGGTCGGTCAACGCGCTGCCCGCTTGCGGCTCCGACATTGAGACCGCCAGCACCATTTCGCCTTTGCAGACTTGCGGCACGACTTCTTGCTTCAACTTGTCGGAGGCAAAATGCACCAACGCATGAACCGGCCCGACATTGGCTTCAAACAGCGGGAAGGCCGAGGCTGATGAAATTTTGGCGAACTCCTCCAGCACCAGAAGTGCCTCCAAATTGCCCAGCCCCAAGCCGCCGAGATTTTCAGGAATGTTGATGCCGAGAAAGCCCATATCACCGAGTTTTTTCAGAATATCGGGCTTCACCGGATGGCCGGTCTGCTCGCAATAAGTCGCCACGTCCGGCATTTCAGCACGGGCAAATTTCCGCGCCGCGTCGCGCAATTCGCGCTGAGCATCTGTTAGTTGAAAATCCATAAGAAGTCTCCCTGCTCTTTTTATAGAAAGCCGTTTGCCTTGCGTCCAGCATTTGCCTCTCCTAATAAGGGGGCAATCAGGGGGCAATGATGAAACTTGCTTTCGCGGCATTTTCGCGACAAGCTGTGCCCCAAGTTGAAAATTGACTTTTGGGAGAAAGAAATGACAGAGGCTTTTATCATTGACGCCTGCCGCACACCGCGCGGCATCGGCAAACCGGGCAAAGGCGCCCTTAGCGAAATTCACCCGCAACAATTAGGCGCAACCGTGCTGAAAGCACTGGCTGAGCGCAATAAAATCAACACGGCTGAAGTTGACGACATCATCTGGGGCACAAGCTCACAGCGCGGCACGCAGTCCGGCGATTTGGGCCGCATGGCAGCGCTTGATGCCGGATATGATGTGCGCTCCAGCGCCATGACGCTCGACCGGTTTTGCGGCTCAGGTATCACCTCGGTCAATATCGCCGCGACCAATATCATGTCGGGCATGGAAGATATGACGATTGCCGGTGGCACGGAAATGATGTCGCGCTTCGGCACAGATGCGAAATCTGATTCACCCTTCCTCGATAGCGGCAATAAGCGTTTGCGCGAAGTGCATCCGCAGCCGCACCAAGGCGTTTGCGCCGATGCGATTGCCACACTGGAAGGCATTGACCGCGAGGCGGTTGACGCGCTGGCTTATGTCAGTCAGCAAAACGCTCAACGCGCCATTGAAGAAGGCCGCTTCGATAAATCACTGGTGGCCGTGCATAAAGAAGACGGTTCGCTGGCGCTCGACAAGGAAGAGTTTCCGCGCCCGCAAACAACACCGGAGAGCCTTGCCGAACTTGAGCCGAGCTTTGCCAAGCTGGCTGATATTCCGCTTGACGAAGACGGCACAACTTTCCGTAAGCTGGTGGCGCAAGCCTATCCGGATTTGGACATCAACCATGTCCACCATGCCGGTAACTCTTCCGGCGTTGTTGACGGTGCGGCGGCGCTGCTGCTGGCATCTGAGGATTATGCCAAAGCCAATGGCCTGAAAGCGCGCGCCAAGGTCCGCGCGATTGCCAATATGGGGGACAGCCCGACACTGATGTTGAACGCGCCGGTGCCTGCTGCCAAAAAAGTTCTCGAAAAAGCCGGCTTGACGATTGCCGATATCGACCTGTTTGAAATCAATGAAGCGTTTTCGGTCGTTGCCGAGAAATTCATTCGCGACCTCGACCTTGACCGCAATTTGGTCAATGTAAATGGCGGTGCGATGGCGCTAGGTCACCCGATCGGCGCGACCGGTTCCATTCTGGTCGGCACCATGCTCGATGAGCTGGAACGCCAAGACAAACAATTCGGTCTGATTACCATGTGTGCCGCAGGCGGCATGGCTCCGGCGATTATTATCGAACGCGTCTAGGCACCATCCGATTGAAATTTGAGGGCGCGGTGCTGGCATCGCGCCCTTTTGCTTGACCGCAGCGCAATTTCTATCCCAAACTGTCAAAAATCCGAGGAGGCAATTATGCGTGCGCATTACAACCATCTTGATCCGTTTCTGACCGCAGAAGACGCTGACACCATGCTGCGTTTGGCCGAAAATTTCGGCAGCTTTGGCCCCTATGCCAATGAGGCCGAAAATGATGGCATTGGCGAGGAACTGCCGCAGCGTTTCGATGCGGCGTTTAACTATATCGCGCACGGCATGGACGGCAGCGAAAACCAAGACGACATGCACACAGCCGCCGCGCGAACCAATTATTTCCGCGAGACTTATGCCTATGGTGATGAGGTGCGCGCGCCCGGCGTCGAGCCGTTTATGAACCATCCGGCTTTGGCCGAAACGGCACGCAAAATCTCCGGTGTTGAGCGCATTGTGCCGGCGATTATTTTTGCCAATATCCTCATCCCCGGCCAAGAGCTTGCCGTGCATACCGATGTGCCGGAATTTCGTGGGGCTAACCGCAAAGTGACGCCACAATGGCTGCTGGTCACCATGCTCCATTCAGGCCTGTTTGACGAATGGCGCATCCCCATCACCACCTGCGTGTCATGGTTCGGCAAATCGAAAGGCGGCGCGTTTGCGTTTTACCCCGAGGGCACGGACGGCCCGCGCGAGGCCATTCAATCCGACCATAATTCGGCGATTGTCATCGACACGGATAAAGTATTTCACGGCGTTGATCGGGTGTTTGAAACCAAGCCGGATATTCCGGTCATCAATAAAACTGCGCGCCTGCATTTTATGGGCGATGACCACTGGCAATTGCGCCATGAGGGCGAGGTGCTGGGCGATTATGACTGGTCGGAATTGCGCTATTCCATCTCGTGGAAAGGCTATTGCTTCAAAGACGAAGCGGAAGAAAATCTCTGGCGCAGCGGCAGCGACGACCTGTCGATTGAATTTATCCTAAACCGGCTGGAAGACGATTTGCGCGCCAAAGGCGTGCTGACCGGCGACCGGCCCGACCCGACAGCTTTCGCTACCATGATGGTCGGTCACTATATCCGCTTCCCGCGTCAACAATTAGCGGCTGAATGAGTTAGCCCGCCACCAACTCTCCAATAAAAATAAGAAAAGGGGGATGGAATGAAAAATGAGGAATTTGTTCCAAACCGGTTTGTTCGTTTTGCCAAACTGGCTTCAACCAAAACTTGGGCAGGTTTTGCAAAAGCTTGGCAATACTGGATTGTCATATGGCCTTATGTCCGCGACCTCTTAATATTTGTTTGGAAGTGGGTGCTTATTCCGGCATCGCTTGCTTCTTTGACAATTCTTCGCGCAATCGCGCTTCCCCTATCCGCTTCCATTATCAGCGCAGCAGCAATCATAACCTCAGCGCTGGTTACAACGATTGCAGGTCAAGCTGTTCTTGCTGCTTCGACAGCTTGGGTAGCCGTTAATTATCTAGGTTTCAGCATAAAGGACATAAACAGCACGGAAGGTTTTTGGGCCATACTTGAGGGTTTAATGGGCTAACCCCAGCCTTGCAATTCGGCTGCTTCGGCGCGCAACTTCTCCGGCCCACCAAGCAATTGCCTGTTCGCGCCAATGCGTTTGAACCAATAATGTAAGCCCAACAAATCGGTAAAGCCCATGCCGCCATGCACTTCGGTCGCCGTGCGGGCGACGAATTTGCTGACATCGGAGACATGCGATTTAGCCAAACAGGCCATCAGCGCCGCTTCCTCCGGCACATGGTCTTGCGCATAAGCCGCATACCACACCAGCGCGCGGCACGGCTCCAGTCTCGCCGCCATTTCGGCACACATATGTTTCACCGCCTGAAACGAGCCAATCGGCCGGTTGAACTGGTCACGCTCTTTCGAATAGGCGACCGCTTTTTCGAGCATCATCGCCGCCGCGCCGAGCGTATCGGCTGCCAAAAGCACGCGCCCCGCATCAATCATTTTGCGCAAGGCCACAGCGTGATTATTACCGGCAATAAGCGCGGCTGACGCCTTATCGAGATCAAGCGTCACCACATTGCGGGTCTTATCAATTGTCGTTAGCGCCGTTTCACTGACGCCTTTTGCGCCGCGTTCAACGACAATCAGCTGGTCACCGGTGGTGAGCAGAAAATGCGTCGCGCCATCAGCGCCCATGACAAAACTGGCGCGGCCCGACACGGTGTCGCCCGACAGGCTCAAACCGGCATCCTCGCGCACGCCAATCGCTTCGGTCATGCCGACAGCCATGCGCGCGCTGCCCATCGCAATTTGCGACAGCCAATCCTCATCGCCCGCCTCACGCAAGCCGACAACCGCCATGCCATAGGCGGTGGCGAAAGAGGATGGCGCGATATGCCGCCCCAGGGCTTCTTGGATCAATGCCGCCTCCAACACACCCATGCCGAGACCGCCCAATATTTGACCATTGAGCGCCTCCGGCAATAATACGAAAGGCACGCCCAATTCTTCCATGCCGCTATGCAGCGTGTCGGCCAGCGTCGTATCGCCCTCGGTGAATTTCCGCACTGCTTCCAATTCTGACGCGCCTTCAAGGTAGCGGCCGACGGAGTCTTGCAGCATGATTTGATCTTCTGATAATCCGAAATACATGAGAGCCTCCTAATTGGCTTTAGACGCGCCGGACTTAAATGATCCGGGCTGGGGCTTCGGCTCGCGCGGCATACCGAGACCACGCTCGGAAATAATATTCTTTTGAATTTGCGCCGAGCCGCCGCCGATAATCAGCCCGAGGTCAAACATATAATGGGTTTGCCACATGCCCTGATCGCGGATAAACGGGCTGTCTTCGTATAAAATGCCGTATTCGCCCATCACATCAATCGCCAAATCGGCCATTTGATGGTTCAACTCGCAGCCCTGCAACTTCACCAGCAGCCCCGCCATACCGGAAGATTTCTTCTCACTCGACAATGTGGTCAGGCGCATACCGTTCATCTTCATCGCCTGCGCCTCGGCTTGCAGCTTCACCAATCGGTCACGATATACCGCGTCTTCAATCAGCGGTTTGCCGTCAATATGCTCTTTTTGCATAATCTCAGCGATTGACCGCAGTCGGCCCAGCGCGGCGTCAGGGTCGCCCAACATGCCGCGCTCATGCGTCAGCGTCGCATTGGCCACCATCCAACCCTCACCACGATTACCGACAATCGACGTCACCGGCACCCGCACATCGGTGAAGAAGACTTCGTTAAACTCAGCAAAACCGGTCATGGTCATCAGCGGGCGCACTTCAATCCCCGGCGTGTTCATATCAATGAGAATATAGCTGATGCCCTGATGCTTGGGCGCATCCGGCTCGGTCCGCACCAGACAGAACATCATATCGGCAAATTGCGCCGTCGACGTCCAAATCTTCTGGCCGTTAATGACGAAATCATCGCCATCGACCACCGCCGCCGTGCGCAAGGCGGCAAGGTCTGACCCCGCCCCCGGCTCGGAATAACCCTGACACCACACCATCTCGCCCGCCAGTGTCGGCTTAATGTATGTGTCTTTCTGCTCATCCGTGCCCAATTCCAAAAGCGTCGGCACCAGCATGTTTATACCCTGCCCCGAAATACCGCCGGGCGCAGATGCACGGGCAAACTCCTCGGCAATGATACGCGCTTTCAGCGCATCAGGCGCGGCACCGAAACCGCCATATTGTTTCGGATGTGTGCGCGCGGCATAGCCGTTTTGCAACAATAATTCCTGCCAAGCGAGACGCTTTTTACTGCGCACCGAACGGTCAGACCGGCTTGGCGCGCTGTCCTTATGCTTCTCCAAAAAGCCGCGCACTTCGGCGCGGAAATCTTCATATTCCTGCGTGAGATTCAAATCCATGGCACAAACTCCCTTTGGCAAAAGTCTAAGCAAACAAAATCCGTGGCGCAAACCGATAATTGCGCGCTGCGACATGTCGGGAAATTTAGGGGTAAATTTATTGGTCAAAATCATAGTAAGCCGGGCGAAGCGCTGATATTGTCTGCACATGCTTGACCGCTATTTATTCATGCGCCTATTGCAAAGCCAGCTTGCGCTGACATTGATATTATCGGCTGTCATCTGGCTGGTGCAGGCGCTCGACCTGATTGACAAGGCGCTGACCAGCGGCACGTCGCCCCTCGAAACGCTTATGCTTTCGGCGTTGGTATTGCCCCGTGTATTGACCTTCACCCTCGCCCCTGCGCTGCTGATTACGGTTGTTTCGCAAATGGTGCGGCTGTTGCAAGATTATGAATATTTCGCGCTCACGGCTGCCGGTCTCAGCCCGTTGCGTGTGCTGCGCCCTATGTTGTTGCTCGGCACAGTGGTGATGGTTCTGCAAGGGCTGCTGGCTTTCTATATTTCACCGACAGCCATGAAAACGCTGAAACTAAGCTCGTTCGACGGCGGCAGCCAAATTGCATTAGCCGATTTACAGCCCGGTGCCTTCAAAGATTTAAAACCGGGCATGACCGCTTTTACCAGCGGCCAAGGTGGTGACGGCAACTGGCTTGACTTGATGATATACGACACCGGCAAACCGCAGCAGCCGGTAACCTATCTGGCGAAGAAAGCGCGCATTAGCGAGCGCAATGGCGAACCTTATTTCATTCTGCAAGATGGCAGCCAGCTGATTGGCAGCACGAACACGGGCGCGCAAGATGGCGGACAGATTATTCGCTTCTCGCAATATCTCCTGCCGCTCAGCCAACCGACGCCCGCGCAAAAAAAGCGCATCACCTTTAACCGCAATCATATGATGATACACCAATTACTGAACCCTGCCGCGCATGGTGTGGCGTCTGAAAAACGCATCGCCCGCATGAAAGGCCGCGGGCTGGAGCTTATCTCCAATCTCGCCCAGCCGATTGTTTTCATGCTGATTGGTTTTGCTGTCATCACCGCAGGTGGCATTAGTCGTAGCGGCTATGGGCAGCGCATTGTGGCAGCTGTTTTGCTGGCGATTGTTTTTCAAATTGGGGTCATCGCTCTGGCTGATTTGGCGGTCGAGGAAAACGCCCCGAACATTATTTTCATTTGGCCGGTGTTATTCCTGTCAGGCTTAATGGCTTTCATTCAAAAACAAAATGACCCCGATATGGTTAAAAGAATTTTGGGCCGCATGATGGGGCGCGCGACATGATAAGCACACTCAATCTCTATCTGGTGCGCCGCTTTGCTGTGTGGCTGATGATTGTTACTTTAGGCTTTGGCACAATAGCCATGCTGGGCGATTTTCTTGAAATGCTGCGCCTGTCGAACCGCCTGAACCTCGGCGCCGGCACGGCATTTGGCTTCACCCTGCACCGTCTGCCCCTGCTTTTGATGGATTTCCTGCCCTTCGTGTTTTTATTCGCGACCGTGTTTTGCCTGCTGCGCCTCAGCCAAGCGCAAGAGCTTGCGGTTATTCGCGCCGCCGGTCTGTCGGTTTGGCAGTTTTTGAAACCGCTTCTGGTTTTCACCTTTGTCTTATCGACACTGATTATCCTCGCGCTGGAGCCGATTGGCGCGCAGCTTCACAATCGCTTTACTGATAATTACGCCAAGCTGACCTCACAAAAATCGAGCTTGAGTTTTTCGACCGGCGGCATTTGGTTTCGCGAAACCACGCCGACCGGAAGCTATATCAGCCGCGCCAAACAAATTGACGAGACAAAAGCCGGACGATTATTGGATATTGAAATTATGCAGCTCGATGCGACCGGCACATTGGAAAGCCGCATCACCGCCCCTGTCGGAGAAATTAGAAACGGCCTGTTCAGCCTCACCAATCCAAGTTTTCATCGCAGCGGCGAGGCTGTCGAAACCCTGCCACAATGGGATTTATCGAGCAGTCTGA
>JAKMDW010000071.1 GCA_022426245.1 Alphaproteobacteria bacterium
GCGTGCTGAACGGTAATTTGAACGCCTGGCTCGCAACTGGCCTGCCGACCAAAAGCGGCCAAGAAAACTATCCCTCGGCGACCTTCACGGCGTCGCCGCGCCCCGAATTATTTGCCGGCACTGAAGAAATTGTCCAAGGAATCGAAGATAAAACATGCACCATTAATGCGCTACCATCTGCGGTATATGAAGGCACAGGCGATTTTTATTACGGCCGCAAAGGGCATATTCCTGGCAGCCTATCACTACCTTTTGATAAAGTGCTGCGCGACGAGGAATTCCTCCCCAGTGATGAACTGCAAAAGCTGTTGACCGCGCAAGGTATGCTGAACGACGAAAGAACCCTGATTTATTGTGGCGGCGGAATCGCAGCTACTTTGGACGGCTTCGCTTGCATGCTACTCGGCCACGACAATGTGGGCGTCTACGACGGGTCAATGTCTGAGTGGGCTTCCGATCCGGCACGCCCGTTAAAAGTCGGACCCGATGCGTAGAGCACCAGCGGCATGACTAAATCAAAAGCCGAACCAGCCGGTTTTAATACAAACCATCCCCATGCTGGCAAAGCCTTGCAAAATCGCCACCCCACTAGGTGCGCCGGGCGAAGCACCGGAATTTGTTTCGTCGGAATATGCTTTGAACATTAATTTCGAAGGCTCAAGCCTTGGCGATTATAAATCTTTGGAAGCGCAGACGCCAAAAGGGAGTTCACGAACCGGATGGTTGAACTGTTTAATGGTCGGCGTTACGTCCCTCGCGACAAAAAACAAAAGCGCCGGTAAAAGCGGTGAGTGCTGAAGTAATAACAAAGTGGTGGCCGCAGATAACGGCGCTATTCATTCTAGTCTTTTGGATTAGCCGCACGATCAGCGAGTTAAAAGGCCGGAACGAAACACAGGATGAACGGCTGCGCCAGATAGACAAGAAAGTCGAGCAGCTGTTCGTGCTATGGAACAAACACATTGACCGGCTGCTGGATGAAGCGCGGCGCGGTAAAAAATAAAACACAAAAGTTTTGTAAAATACGGTTTTTATTACAAGAAATAACTAACAAATAGTTCCGGGCTCACCGTAATTTACTTCTGCGTCTTTTGTCTGTTGACCGCAGTAAAAAGCCATTTTTCGAGAAATCAGCGTTACGATACTTCGCTCGCTGGGATCGAAGTGGATGATGAACGAAAACGAGGCTGCCCGATCAAAAGGATGTGGAAAGCCCAAACCGGATTAACTTTACGTTATCTGGTTTTTGTTCCAGAGTTTAACGGCATTAAATATGGGGGTTTCGAATGACAATAATGATTTTGGGCTGTGCTCTGTTTCTCGGTAGTCACTTCATAAATGCGTGGGGTTATCGCCCGCGCGTTGAGGCTGTGGCCGGTCATCATGGGTATATGGGACTGGTGACCGTCGGTTCGATTATCAGCATCATCATGATTGTGTTCGGTTATAAGCAGATGGAAGCACAGTTTTTGTGGCTGCCACTTGCGCCGTCTTATAAATTGGCGCTCTATCTCATGCCGATTGCCGCTATTTTACTGGTCGCGGGAAACCTGCCCTGCAACATTTCGCGCTATGTGCCGCATTCCATGCTCACCGGCATCGTGCTGTGGGCGGCGTTACATTTGCTTGCCAATGGGGATTTGGCCTCGACGATTATCTTTATCACCTTTGGTGGGTATGCTTTGTATCGTCGGTTTTCGCTGGCATCCAAACCGCAAGAACCCCAACCGCTTTACCGCGATGCCGTTGTGGTGGTCATCGGTCTTGCGGTTTATTGGGCGATGCTGCGGTTTCACGAAACGCTAAGTGGTGTCGCGTTGACGGGTTAGCCATGATTAAACCGGCAGACCGCATCGCCATTTTATCCCGATGTTCCATTTTACAATATCGCGCGAGCTCGGTAATGTTTTTTGCGCGCATTGGGAGGGTGATGTGATGGTCAAAAAGAAACTTTTTCGCAGCGGGCCTTACGCCGACTTCTTCAGTCAAGGCGTTCAGGTTGGCAACACGGTTTACTTGTCCGGCCAGGTTGGCACAGATGAGGCCGGGGCAGCACCGGCCGATATCGTCGAGCAAATGAAACTGGCATATGCCCATATACAATCAGTTTTGGCTGAGTATGGCGCGACAATGGATAATGTGGTGGAGGAGACTTGGTTCGTCACCGATGTGGGTGATTGCATGGCGAAGGTCGGTGAATTATTTGGTGCGCGCCAAGAAATTTACGGCAAGACGCCGGAGGTCTGCCAGACGCTGGTTGGTGTCGCCGCACTTGTTGATCCTACTTATCATATAGAAATTAAGTGCGTGGCTGTTTTGGCATAGCACTCAGATGAAGGGGAGGGGGCGATGCCCGAGCTCAAACATTTCGACAGAACCGCAGATGTAAAAACAATTAATGACACGCTTGAAAAAGACGGGGCGTTAATTTTGGACAATGTCGTAGATGCCGATTTTTTAGCGGCACTGCGGGCGGAAACCGACCCCTATATGGAGGCGACCAGCAATGGCGCTGATGATTTTGGTGGGCGCTTGACAACGCGCACGGGGGGGCTGGTGACCCGGTCGGCGAGGTGTCGTGATTTGATTATGGATCCGCGTATTTTGGAACCCTGCAACACCTTCCTGGCCCCTTATTGTGAGAAGGTGCAGCTTCACCTGACGCAAATTATTCGCATTCGAGCGGGTGAGAAGGCGCAACCGATACATCGAGACCGCTGGGCATGGGGCAAGCATTTGGCGCATGTCGAACCGCAATTTAATACGATTTGGGCAATCACCGATTTCACCGCTGAAAATGGCGCGACCCAAGTTGTGCCGGGCAGCACGAAATGGCCTGATGATGCCAAAATCGAACCGGAGCAAATTACCCAAGCTGAGATGAAAGCGGGCTCTGTGTTGATTTATTCCGGCTCGGTGTTTCATGGCGGTGGGCAAAACCGCAGCGATGCTGACCGCATCGGCATAAACATAACCTATACGCTGGGCTGGCTCAGGCAGGAAGAAAATCAATATCTCACATGTCCGCCGGATCTTGCGAAAACATTGCCGCGCGAATTGCAGGCGCTGGCAGGCTATACAATGGGGCAATATGCGCTCGGTTATTTTACCCCACCCGGCGCACCGGGCGAAGCACCGGAGGTTGTGCCGCCGGAATATGCACTGGGCATTGAAACCGCTGAGTCAAGCTTGGGTGATTACGAAGCTTTGGAAGTGGTTCAGAAAATCAATCAATCGAGCTAAGCAGGCCAAATTTTATTCGGCAGACTTAGCCGGCGCGTTAAATGCTCAAATCGTCGATATTGTAATCGCGCAAATCAGCTCGCGCAGTGTCGTTCCAGGCATAAGCACCAATATTTTTGGCAAACGGCTCATAGACATAAGGTGTCTCATTTGGGAAGTGCTGCTTGCGCGCGTCAATGGCATAACCGATTGTGCGCGAACGGCGGGCAATGACATCCTCGTCAAAAATCTGGCTATCGCTATGCACGCCGCCACCGGCAATGCCGAGCACTGAGCTGCGGCGATGAAAGCCAAAATTCACAGTGATGCGCGGCTCAAAACCGCAATTCGGGAATGAACCGTGCAGCAATTGGCGATTGCAAATAGCGACATCGCCGGGATTGCAAACAATCGGAACAGCGCCTTCGAGGCGTTCGCTGCCGGATGCTTCCACCAATTCAGTAATATCAAGCTTACCGAGTTTATGTGTGCCGGGCAAAACCCAAACGCCATTGACTGCGGTGCTGCCATAAACTTGCGCCATGAAATTGAAGCCATGAATGTCTTGGTCAAAGTCAGGATTGTCCCAATGGGTCACGCCGTCTTGGTGCCAAGATACGGCCGCGCCAATGCCCGGGTCCTTGATGAACAGGGCTTCGTTAAATGGCGCGAAGTCTTTGCCATTGACCGCTTCTGTGACTCTTAACAAATCCGGATGGCCATAAACCCGCAAACAGGCTTCGGAAAATTGTAGTGAGCCGAGCAGGATAAATGGGGCGGCAGCGGGCGTGTCGCTTTTGGCTTCGGGCTCGAACATTTTTACTTCGTGGCGGCCATTGGCCAGGCTGGTGCCGCCAAGCGGGTCGCCCAGGGGTTTTGACCAAACCAGATTGAGCGCTTTATTGCCGGCGCCCAATGCTTTTTCGCCGCGATGATTGACCTCGCTATCCGGGCCAGTGGGGAACTTATCGCGCATGTCGTCAAGGTCGCGTTTGATTTCTTCAAGCTCGGTCGCATCAAGAACATTCTCAAAAATATAGAAACCGTAGCGAGAATAGGCATCGAGAATGGTGGGGTCGAGATTGCCAGCTTCGTCAAATTGAATGGGCCCACGATTGTCTAGCGCAAGGGCTTGTGCTTGTCCGGCAACAAGATAATCGCGCATGGCGGCTTCATCATCGCCGTAATATTTGGCACACGCTTCGATTGATTTTGACGCATCGATTGTCATGACGGCCCCTCCGTTCAACATTTATCAGGCCGAAAAATAAGCGAGATGGCATTTTTTATCAAGGTATCGCTGACAATTAAATAAAAAGGCTCGCGATATAAACCGCAAGCCTCCAATTTTTTGCTGTGACGCTTACTTGCCGATAACGGCAGGGTTATCCATGATGATTTGTGCTTGGATTTCAGCCGAAGGGTTTTTACCCGCTTCATCGAAGAATTTGTCATTATCCTCGCGCGCGGCATCCCACCAGCTACCCATAGCAGGCATATCCGGGAAAGACACATTATAACCGAAGCAGCCATTATAACGCCCGCCATAAAGCTGATAGGCCCGTACTGAACTGGCGCCATGCGACATATGCATATCTTTGGCGATGGCCATGCCACCTTTCAGATCAGCCAAGCGACCCGGGTGGGGTTTCCACATGTTCGCCATAATGACACCTTCAGAAAGGGCAGGGGCCTCATCGAAACCGGGTAGGACTTCAGCGATAAAGCTATCCACCGGTTTAACGGCTTCGCTGTTGCCAATCGCCATATAGGCGTCAACCCATTTGGCGGATTGGCGCATATTGGCGGTGGCTCCAGCAAAATCCCTCATATCGCTGAAAACGCTGTTGATGAAAACCTCGGTCGTGTCTGTGCCCGAAACCGTAACTTTAATGGCGGCTTGCACGCCATGCTCCAAAATGGTCACCAGCATATTGCCCATCAAGCCGGTAAACTCATCGGCATGGCCGGGGTGGGTAGTAAAAACATTTGCTGAAAAAATCATGATATTTCCCTCATTAAAATTTGACGATTGATACGCCTCAAAAAGTTACGTAGAAAGTGCCTCGCCTTCACCACAAATAAGTTGTGGGCAGGCAAATCAGCGGATTAAGTGCTTAAAACGAAAGCGATTATTTTTGTTGCTATCTGTGGCCTTTTTGCCGCATTTTCATTGACAATGAAGGTATTTCACCATTAAGTGACTTTAATTCGTGTTGCGTAAGGAATTATCATGAAACGTCTGTTTATCTTTGTTGTTTGCGTTCAGTTTTTTGCCGGTTTGGCAGCCGCACAATGGGTTACCAGCGGTTCTGGTACCGGCGAAAGAACCGGTGACCAGGGGCTAACCAGTCCAAGTTCTTTAGCGCAAGATATTGGTTATGACAGCATTGAGGATATGGAAGCTGCTGCCGAGCAGGGCTATGAGGCCAATGCAAATGATGCTGTTGCCTGGGATTATGCCTCTTCAGAGCAATTTGACGAAGATTGCATCACCTTATTCGGTTCTGTATGCGCCGAAGTGGACGCTGATGATTTTCGTCCCATCGTTCCGCAAATCCAAATTTGTATCGGTCTGGGCTTTAATAATTTGACTGAAATGGGCTCCTTCGTCGATGGCGTTGAAGAGCAGGGCGGTGACGAAGAAGACGCTGCCAATTGTAAAAGCCACGGCTATAGCGCGTCTTCCGCCGACTTACAGCTATGCATGATAGCGACAAGTGACGATGAGAATGCCGACGCATGCCGCGCTAAGCTCGGCGCTTCGGCTTCCGTTGATTCAGATTGCTCAGACCTTGATCGAGATGACTATGAAGACGTCGCCAATAATATGGCTCCGCGCATTGTCACGCCGGCCGGCTGGCAGCCGTCAGACGTCTCTGCCGGTGCCGGACAAGGCGCTGTGTTGATTGATGTGTTGAGCGCCGTTGACCCTGATGGCGATGCGCTCACATGGTCATTAAGCGCCGCCAATCCACCGGTTTTT
>JAKMDW010000016.1 GCA_022426245.1 Alphaproteobacteria bacterium
AGTTTTCTTCATTGGTGACATCGAGGCGATAGGCGACAGCCTGACCGGGATATTTTTGGTTAATCTCATCGGCGGCGGCTTTGACGCCGTCTTCGTTTATGTCACTGAGCGCGACTTTCGCGCCCTCATGTGCCAGCATCATAGCCGAAGCTTTGCCCAAGCCCGAAGCCGCGCCGGTGATGAATGCCATTTTTCCCTGAACCCGCATGAAATATCTCCTATTTATTTTTTGATTTACCCATGACAGCGCGCACCGCCGCCTTATTATCGTCTGAACCGGTTAGCAGCGCATATTGCTCGCGGTCCATGAATGATGAAAGATGATTGAGCGCATTGGCTTGCGCGTTGATCGCCTGCTTGCTCATTCGGACTGGCAAAGGCGGCAGCGCCAGCACTTTTTGAGCCAGGTCTATCGCTACCGACAATGCGCCGCCCGACGGTGTGACCAGATCAACCAAACCCCAATCTGCGGCGATTTCTGCGCCAATATTCTCGCCTAAAATAACCAGTTGCTTGGCGCGTGACGGTCCGACAAGAACAGTGATGCGGGGATTGGCCTGCCACGACATATTAATTCCCAGCGGCACTTCCGGCAGGCGAATATCACAATCTTCGGAGGCAACACGCCAATCACATGAAACAGCCAACGCCAAAGCGCCCCCAATGGCATAGCGCTCTATCGCGCAAATCGTGACTTGTTCCAACGCCTCCCAAGCGGCGCACATATCGGGGCCAAGCAAAAGCCGCTGGCGTTGCGTCAGCGCGTCGAGATCGTGGGTGTGCATTTTCTTGTCTTTAAGGTCAGCGCCGACGGAGAACACCCGGGCGCCGGTAAGAATAACGCAATGGGTTTCAATATCCGTTTTGAGCCAGCGCGCCACATCGCGCAGCCCCGCCATAACCTCAGCCGAAAGCGGATTCATGCCGCCGCCATAGCTGCCCCGGTCGAGCTTCACAATGGCAAGGCCATTATCGCGTGTCAGCGTGATGCAGTCCGGCAGTTGCGGCATGTCCATAAAATTCTCCCCGATTTGACGATTATCGTAGAGTGGCCGCGGTTTTTTGCAAGGGGGATAAGTCAGTGGCTAATAAAAAAGCGACGCCCGAGAGCGCCGCTTTGAATTCTGTAAACCTGTGAGGCGTGGCTTTATTCAGCCAAGCCCTTATTCGGACAAGTTATGCGCTTTAATGCCCGGGTCGCCGAGCAAGATAATGTCATCGCCGGATTTGCCGATGGCCGTGGCGAAGCTGAGGCGGTCGGGGCGCGACTGGTTGTAGAAGCTCTTGCCGCCATTATCTGACACCAAAATAGTGCCCGATAGACCGGCCAGCACAATGCGGCCGTCTTCTAATTGAGTGCCGCCCGAGACCGATTGGTCAGTGCCAGTTTCAACCTTCTTCCAGCTTTTGCCGGCATTTGATGAACGCCACACATTACCGCGCATGCCGAAGACCAACACATCGCCGTTGTCGAGGCCAAAGCCGCCCCAGAATGAACCGTCATATCCGGTTTCAATGGCTTTCCAATTGCGGCCGCGGTCAACTGATTTATAAACCGTGCCAAATTCAGCCGGAATATAGACATTGCCTTTTTTGTCAGCGAATAAATCATTCAGGTGGAAGTCATCATAGCTGTCTTCAACCAGCGTGCGTTGGCTCCAGCTTTGACCGCCATCTGAGGTTTCGAATGTGTATGAAAAACCACCCACGGCAATGCCATTTTGGGCATCGGCAAAATAAACCGCAAAGAGCGGAGTTTCGCCATTGGGCTCATTGTGTTGCAGCGTCCAATTTTGGCCGCCATCTGAAGTTTTCAAAATGGTTGCGCCGTGACCGACGACATAGCCGTTTTGATTGTCGATAAAGGTAACACCCACCAGCGTATTGCGGGTCGGCACGGAGGCGGCTTGCGCCCAGCTTTCACCATTATCATCAGATAACAGAATATGGCCGAACTCGCCGACAGCCACCAGACGGGGCCCGGCGCGGCTAACATCGAGCAACAGCGTCTGCTGCGCCTTGATGCTGCTAATCGCATATTCGTGCGGGGTGATGGCGCCATTGCTGCTATCGGCTCTGGCCGACTGGCCGAGAGATGCCGGCAGGCTGAGCGATGCCACAGCAATCACCAGCATTTTAAAAGTTGCACCCAACAGGTGGCGCGCCACGCGAAGCGGCTCTGACGAATTAGTTTTGTTCATTAAATCCTCCCAAACGGAAACCCCGTTCTATTAAGCCATAACATAAAAACTCGTGACGCAAAGGGCAAGCGACAAAAAAGCGCTATCGTCCCAATCGGCGAATATTGGCCGGTGTGTAGCGATTGGCGTCGAGGTGACTAGCGTCGAAATTAATCGGTTTTTCTTCATTTATGAGACCGAGCATCAGATAACGCCCGACCACCAGATCATAAACTGTATCGCCGGAGCCGCCGCAAAGCGGCAATTCATATTGCACCCCGCCGCCCAATTCTTGCACGCGCCATAGGTCGCCGCGCCCGTCGTAAATTTCGGTCGCGACAATGCCCTTCGTGTCTTCATCGATATAAAAGACGCGGCGCGCATAAACATGACGGAAATCGTCTTTCAGATTGCCCTCAACCTCCCAAACGCGATGCTTCTCATAGCGCATCACCTCTTGATTGATGTGGTGCTTGCCAATCATCTCGGCATAGGGCGTCAGCACGCGGCGGAAATTATTGTAAACGATAAATTTTTCGCTGCGCCCGCGCATTGTCCAATCAAACCGGTCGGGCGCGCCATTAAAGCCGCCAAAGCTGTCTGCAGTGGTGATGCCGTCACTATTGGTGCCAGGATTATCATAGGCAATTGTTGGCGCACGGCGGACCCGTCTAGTGCCCGGGCTGTAGGTCCAAGCGCGACGGGCCTCTACCGACATGTTGAGGCTTTCCTGTACCAGGACCACGTACCCGGCTGAACGCGCCGGGGCCTTTGTCTGCAAGAGATATAGAATGGAAATGTTGTCGAGCTCTTCGGCATTGTTTTTTTGCGGGTCAGACCAACGCAAAATCGCGTCATCATGAACGGTTATCTCGTAGTAATCGCCGTTCTGATTGACCGGAATGGCGGTGAACTCGCGCTGTAACTTAAAGCCGCGATAACGCAAAGTATGGTTCCATACGATTTCTAGGCCATTATTGGGTATCGGAAACGGCGAGGCCATAATTGCTTTAGCAACTCCGTTGCCGCCGGCCACCAGCTCACCAATCTCAGCGTTGCGCGCCGCCGCCTTATAGACATGCTCGGGTTGAGCGCAAGAGCGTCGGGTCGGATAGATATCCATGAAATAGCTGTCATGGCGCTCCAGCAGCGCCTTTTGACCACGGGTGATGAAGGCGTCGTAAGCATCCGCATTGTCACCAGTCACGCGCAAAAGGGGTTTGTCAGCGGCAAATGGGTCGGGCAAATGCTTGCCCTTTTCATAGCCAATCCCCGTAGGCGGGCTGCTCAGGCCGCCGGTCCAAGCCGGTATCGAGCCATCGGCATTGCCGCGGCGCTCCGACCCCAAAGGTGTCAAATCTTCTTGCAGGCGGACAATTTGTTCGGGCGGAACATCAGCGTAACTGGGGCTGATGGCGAGGCCCAGCAGAAGGACAATCGATATAATGGCTTTAGGCGGCAATTGACCGGTTTTTCTTACCGCGACGTGATATTTTAGTTCCCTAACAAATGGCGAAATAATTAGCATGCAAAACTCCCTTACATTCGGAAAATAGCAAGCCATAAACTTTTTCTCCAGGCAACAAAAAAGGGCGGGCCTCATTGAGACCCGCCCCAGATTGAGACACGCTTTGGATTAACGGCCGAGACGACGAACGTTAGCAGGCGTGTAATAGTCAGGCGTCAGACGCTCCAGACCGGTTACGGCATTCGCCGGACGACCGGATTTCAACTGAAGGGCGATATAGCGACCAGCCAGCAGATCATAAACCCACTCACCACCTGTCGTCCAACATGTGTTGGCTTCAGGACGGTAATCGGGTGCTTGACCAACTTCTTGAATACGCCACAGCTCACCACGGCCATCATAAATTTCGCCAGCAGTCATTTGACCACTGTCTTCATCCATACGCAGAACGCGCTTAGCATAAATGTGACGCGCTGAGCTTTTCAGATTGCCCTCGACAACCCACTGTCGACGCATTTCATATCGAACCGGGTCTTGATTGGCATGTCCTGGTTGCAGCATAACAGAAGCCGGTGTCAGATTAACTTGGTAGTTATTCTGAATAGACAGCTTCTCTTCTTTACCTTGTACAGTCCAATGATAGCGATCGGGTGCACCATTATAGCCATCATACATATCTGACGTCGCCAGACCGTCACCATTGGTGAGCGGATTATCATATGCAATATTTGGAGCGCGACGGACTCGACGCGTGCCAGGGCTATAGGTCCAAGCCTTGCGGCCCTCTTTTGCCATATTCAATGTTTCGTGTACCAGAACCACATTACCGGCACGACGTGCAGGCGCTGAGGTGTAAGCTACGAGGTAGATTGAAATATTGTTCAAATCTTCGGCCCGTTGATTTTGAGCATTGGAATACGGGAACACTACCTCGTCGCGGGTATAGGTAAGAACGTAATCCCCACCTACGGTCGGCGCAGCAAAATTGAAGTCGCGAGCAACCCGCTCACCACGGTAACGCAGCGTGTGGTTCCAAACAATCTCAAGTGCACTGCTCGGAATCGGGAATGGCGAAGCCATGATCGATTCTGAGATGCCATTACCACCATCAACGACTTTACCGACCTGTGTATTCCGCTTGGCAGCTTTATACACAAAATCCGGATATACGCATGAACGGTTCGACTTATAGACATTCATTTTGTACGTGTCGGGATAAGTCGCCAGCATGGCCTTCTGGCCAACAGTCAGTTGGCTGTCATACTGTGCCGCATTTGAAGCGTTGACAGTATAGAGGGCTTTGTCACCCGCAAACGGGTTTGGCAGCGCGCCGCCATCCCAGCCTGACAAAAGGCTTGAGCCATCAATTCCCCGGCCGCTCCAGGCATCAACGCCTGAGCGCGAACCGGCTTTCTCAGCGCCGGTCGGTGTCAGATCAGCACCCAAACGGGCAGTCTGATTGGCCGGCACTTCAGCATATGCAACACCTGCCGCGAGGCTCAGTGTCAATGCCGTGGTTAACATTTTGGTTTTCATTTTAATCTCCATCCAAAATTAATTCGGTTTTCAGGGGCGGCGAACCGCCCCCAAAAGACACTGATTAGTAGGCGTAAGTTACACTCAAGCTTACATTATCACGATCCAGGTTAGGGTTATACAGGAGGTCACCATCTTGCATAGTGTAACCCAGATTAATCGCTAGGTTTCCTTGGCGCTCAAAGGCTACCGAGAGACCTGTGGTCGACTGATCCTCCACCCAAGAACCCGCAGGAGTCGGCGACATTCCATCGATACCCCAGCGGTGAACAAGTTGCGGGCGAGCCGACCAGGCTGTTCCAAACACATTGTTGTACTGGAGCTGAAGGAATAGCAATGCACCAGATGACTCTGCGGTTGGACGGCATTCCTCAGGCGAACGAGGATCCAAAGACAAGACACCGCCTAGTGGCAAATCAGAGCCACTAGTGCAACGCCCAGCGAGGCGTGGTGCACGACCTACGCCTGCAGCCACGTTAAGCAAAAGCTGTTCAGTGTTTGAATAGCCATCAGTTTTATTGGCGTTGTAGTCTTTAGAGTAATCACCCACGCCCGGAGCATAAATATGCTGGAACTCAGTCAACAAGATTGCCAAATCAGCGCCAACAAAGTCCACGAGAGGATTCGAACGCGTGAAGGTTGCAGTTGTTCCAATGTCATAATGGAAAACTTCTTCTTCAACATAGCCCTGGTATTTACCATAATCGCCGCAGGTTGTTGTGGTCAGCTGTTGACCATACAATAGACCTTTAACGCCAGTAAATTGCTCCCATGTGCACGATCCAGCAATCGCCGAGATTGTTACCATATCAGTATCAATCTGAAGCGGCATCGCCTCGCGATACGCAACCTCACCCTGAACACCCCAACCAGCTATTGTCGTTGCAAAGCTCAAGCCATAGACCTCGATGTCATCCGGATATTCAAGGAAAACTTCACCATTATACCGCAGAGCAGCAGTGAATGCGCCCGTCGGCAAATAATAGCCCGCGCCCGTAGCGTTCAAGGCCGAGCCGACCGGGTCAGTGAGAGCCTTGTCTGCTGACAAAACAGTAGCGCTTGGCGAACAACCTG
>JAKMDW010000025.1 GCA_022426245.1 Alphaproteobacteria bacterium
CCTCAAACGGAATTTGCAAAGCCCGCGCCGCAATCGTGCCGGTCGCATTTATTTGCGCCGTCACATAGGTGAAGCTGGCCACGACCAGCACAATGACAGCGAGTAAGCGCGCTGTGTTGCCGCCGTAACGCGTGCCGATAAAATCGGGCACGGTATAGCAGCCGAATTTGCGCAAATAGGGTGCGAGCAAAGAATTGACCAGCACATAGCCGCCCGTCCAGCCGACGATAAAGGCGAGATAGCCATAGCCACCGAAATATACGCCACCTGCCATGGCTACAAAGCTTGCACCGGACATCCAGTCGGCGGCGGTCGCCATGCCATTGTAAAATGCAGGAACTTCGCGCCCCGCAACATAATAGGCATCGACTTGCATGGTGCGCGACAGCCAGCCAATGCCGGCATAAATCAGAATGGTAAAGGCAACAAATAAAATGCCTAATGTGTCAGACGATACGCCGATTTGTTCGAGAAGGGCCATCAGGCCGATAAATACCAAAAAGCCGCCTGTATAGAGGCCATAAACCTTAGGAAGATTGTCGATAAAACGTTCGTTCATGGTCAGCCCCCTTACTCTGCGACGCCGCATTCTTCGTCAATCGCTTCTTGCCGCCTTACCGACCAGAAAATCAGAATAACAAAGATGATGGGCGAGCCTTGCGCCGCCATGTAAAAGCCAAGCGGGAAACCCATAAAGCTGAAGTTGTTTAATTCAGCCGCGAACCAGTGAACGACGAATGAAAATAAGAACCAAATGGCGAGGGTCGTATAGGTGAGCTTGCGCGTGCGATGCCAATGCTCCGTAAATGCCTGTTTTTGCGCCATGATACCCCCTTAAAGCTGGCATTTAGTATTGCGAAAATACTTGGCGCGTGCAATGCCAGATGGCATGTTTCATCAGCTCTCACCGGCGGGTTTAAGGAAGTGGTTTTGGATAAAATAGCAGCATATTTTGCAGCAATTATGGGCGGTCTGGCGTTTTGGCGGCGCGACCCGCCAATTACTGATGCGCCTGCTTTGGCGATTTTTTGCATACAGCGGGCCCTTTTTGTGGCGCAAACCACGCTATACGGCTATTTGCGCACCCGCGCCGGATTGCAGCATTTCAATCTGTTTACTGATAAGGCCTTTACACCACTTTTGCGGGAGGCGCGCTCGCGATTGGTTTTGGTGTGTCTTGAGGATTTGGCGATTTATGCGGCGGGGCTTCTGCCGAATGCCGCCGCGGCAACGCGCTGCCAGCTGGCGATTGATATTTTTGCGCAAGGCGTCGCAACGCTGGCGGGGTATGAGCTTGCTGAAGATGACTTAGCAAAAGCACAAAAGGATTTCGAAGCGACGTGTCAACACGAGGCGTGGGCCGATCGTTCTGCCCCCGATAAGGGCATTGCCGCGTTCTCCAAAAGCGCCGAGGCGCTGATCGAGATAGCGCCGATTGTCGACGCGCTCAAAAAATATGACGATGAGATTGTCACCAATTCCATGCATTTTAAATGGCACACAGTGCGCGCCGATTTGCGGGCGCGGCTCGATTCTGACGCACTGCTTGCCAGCCTGACCTAAAACCGCCTAAAACAATCGCAACTCAAGGGGACACTTATGGCTTCGTATCAACATGTTTATGTCATGGACCAATTGTCCAAAACCTATGCCGGTGGCAAGCAGGTTTTGAAAGAGGTTCGCCTATCATTTTTTCCCGGCGCAAAAATCGGCATTGTGGGTGTTAATGGCGCGGGTAAGTCGACGCTTTTGAAAATCATGGCCGGTATCGACACGGAATATCAGGGCGAGGCATGGGCGGCCGAGGGAGCAAAAGTCGGCTATCTGGAACAAGAGCCGCAATTGAATGAAGAGCAGGATGTGTTCGGCAATGTGATGGAAGGCGTGGCTGAGAAAAAAGCCCTGCTCGACCGCTACAATGAATTGGCGATGAATTATTCTGACGAGACGGCGGAAGAAATGGCTGCGTTGCAGGACCAGATTGACGCGCAAAATCTATGGGATTTGGACGCGCAAGTGGAGCAGGCTATGGATGCGCTTCGCTGTCCGCCGAGCGATAGCGAGGTCGCGCATTTATCAGGCGGTGAAAAGCGCCGCGTAGCCCTTTGCAAGCTGCTGCTCGAAAAACCCGATCTGCTGCTGCTCGATGAGCCTACCAACCATCTAGATGCGGAAACCGTCGCATGGCTTCAGCACCATCTGGCAGATTTTGCCGGCACGGTGGTATTGGTAACCCACGACCGCTATTTCCTCGACCAGATTACCGGCTGGATTCTCGAGCTCGACCGAGGGCAGGGTATTCCTTATGAGGGTAATTATTCCAACTGGCTTGAGCAAAAGCAGAAACGCCTTGCGCAGGAATCGCGCGAAGACGACAGCAAGACACGCACATTGGCCCGCGAGCTGGACTGGATTCGCCAGTCACCCAAAGCCCGTCAAGCCAAGTCGAAAGCGCGTATTAATGCCTATGAGGAATTGTTGGAGAGCCAGGGCCGCGAAGAGGTTGGCCGCGCGCAAATCACCATTCCATCAGGCCCCCGCCTTGGCGGCATTGTGTTGGAGGCTGAAAATCTGAGCAAAGGTTTTGAAGAAAAACTGCTGATAGATGATTTGTCGTTCAAATTGCCGCCCGGCGGCATTGTCGGGGTTATCGGGCCAAACGGCGCGGGTAAAACCACTTTGTTTAAAATGTTGACCGGCAGCGAGCAGCCTGATGATGGCGCATTGCGTGTTGGCGACACCGCCGTCATGGGATATGTCGACCAAAGCCGCGATAGTCTTGCGGACGGTAAAACTGTTTGGGAAGAAATTTCCGGCGGCAATGATATTTTAGAATTGGGCAATCGTGAGATGAATTCGCGTGCCTATGTCAGCGCGTTTAATTTTCGCGGCGGCGACCAACAAAAGAAAGTCGGTCTGCTGTCAGGGGGTGAGCGCAATCGCGTGCATCTCGCCAAAATGCTGAAATCGGGGTCTAATTTGCTGCTGCTCGATGAACCGACCAATGATTTGGACGTCGAGACGCTGCGCGCGCTGGAAGAGGGTTTGGAAGAATTCGCCGGTTGCGCTGTTATCATCTCGCATGATCGCTGGTTTCTTGACCGCATCGCGACGCATATTCTGGCCTTTGAAGGTGACAGCCATGTCGAGTGGTTTGAAGGCAATTACGCGGATTATGAAGAAGACCGCAAACGCCGACTGGGGGCAGATGCCGAAGTGCCGAAACGCATCAAATATAAGCAGTTCTCCAGATAGCGAAAAACCCCGGCATCGGGAGGAGACGCCGGGGTTCATCGGTCTGCGAAATTTGCAATCAGAACTTTCGCGTCAGGGAGACTTTGGCGTTCATCGGGTCGCCAACACTTACTTGGTCAGTGCTGTGCGCGTGCGGATAATATGTTTCATCGGCCAGATTTTCGATGCTCACCCGCACAATCATATCGGCTGATATGAGATAGGAAAGCGCCGCATCAAAGCGCGTATAATCGGGCAGATAGGCGGTTGAGCCGTCCTTAATCAATGACTCATCCTGATAGGTCAGGCCGATGCCATAGCTCAAACGCTCATTGGCCTGGCGTTCGACATAGACCGAATACATGGTTTCAGGCAATTCCCGCGGCGTCTCGCCGTCCTTTGTTTCGCCGTCAAGTGAGCTGTAGCCGAATGTGACGGAGGTTTTGTCGGACACTCGGCCTTTTACTTCCAACTCAAAGCCGTCAATTGTCAGGCCTTGAATATAGTCGGAGCCGTCGCCACTGCTGACGGCGGTCTCTTGTTCATTGTCAAACAGGCTGGCCGTCAGCTTTAGGGCTTCTGAAATGTTCCATTTGATACCGAATTCGGTGTTCTCAAACACGTCCGGATCAAGGCGGGCTGCGCTTTCTTCGAGCTTTTTATATTGTTCACCTGAACGCGGGATGAAGCTTTCGCTCATGCTGGCGTAAAACGAAACATTATTTTGCGGCTTGTAAATCACACCGAAACGCGGGGAGACCTCTTCATCTTCACGGTTTTGCGTATCGTTGTTTTTGATGTCTTTCACCGTAATGTCAAAATTATCAAGCCGTGCGCCAAGCAGCACTTGCAGATTGTCGGTCACGGCAATCTGGTCTTGCACAAACAGCGAGGTGACGGTGATTTCCGTTTCTGTGCTGGTTTTTAAGTCCGTAAATTCCAGCGTAACCGCGTCATCATCCGAATTTGTCGTCAAATCGAGGGGGCTGGTGATGTTGAAAGTCTGTGAGGTTTCACTCTCTCCTCCGGCCGTAAAAGTCGGATTATTGCGGTAATTTTCGGACTGCGTGTCAATATATTCCCCACCGATAAGCAAGGTGTGATTTATGCCACCGGCGCTGAATTGATTGACCAGATGGCCGTTCAACACCATATGCGTGCGCTCGGTCGGGTCGCGATAGCCTTTAAGCGTCACTTTATCGCTACCGGCGTCATATCCGTCAGCATAGAGGTTTTGATAGATTTTTTCGTAATCGCCATAATGCAAATTGAACACGCCGCTCAACGTGCCGGAGAATTGATGGTTGAGTGTGCCGCGCAGCACAGTCGCTTCCAATTCGGTTGTATTGTCGATCGCGCTGCCGAAGACAATGTCGCGCAGGCTGTCCACCGGCGCACCTGTCGCGCGGTCCGTCGGAATGCCGCGATCGATAAATCGCTCATGGTCCATCAGTTCCAACGACACGTCAAAAACGGTCTGCGGGCTTAGGGCGACGCGCAGGGTCGGGTTGATGCCCATCCGGTCGCCATCGTAAAGGTCGCGATCATTTTCCAGCGACTCGACAAAAGCGTTGACGCGCAGGGCGGAATTACTGCTTGTCGCCATGTTGACATCGGCGGCCAAATTATAAGCACCAAACGTGTCGAGGCTGATATCCATTGCATTGGATTGCGCGCCGATAACGGCTTTTTTGGTCACCCGATTGACCACGCCGCCGGTGCCGCCACGTCCGAATAAAAGGGCATTCGGGCCGCGCAGAATTTCGCCCTGCTCAAGATTGTAAAGCGGGCGGTAATATTGCACATCATCGCGCATACCATCGAGAAAGAAGTCGGCCGTGGAGCGCACACCGCGGAATACAATCGCGTCACGATGGCCTTCACCTTGCGAGGTGTTGATGCCGGGCGTGTAGCGCACAATGTCAGAGAGCGAGTCAAACCCACGCCGCGCCATGTCATCGCTGCTGATAATCGTCAGGCTTTGCGGCACGTTAATAAGCGGGATTGGCATTTTGAGCGCATTGGCATCCGACGTCTTATAAGAGCCGGTGACGATGATTTCGTCCAGCGCGCTTTGGGCTGCTGCTATGGTCGGCACAAGGGCCAAACCTGTCGTGACGGACATTAAGGTAGCCAGAAACATTAGGTTTTTGGGTGGGTAAGACATCTGCACTCTCCTAAGACTGATAATCATTCGCAACTAAATACTGATATTGAGAATGAATTGCAACAAGAAAATGATAGAAAGCTGAAAATAGACCCTGAATAGTCTCTAACCCATTGCGTTATATAGGTAAATAATCCCAGGGCGAGGTTGGAAAGGCCGACCGAGACTGCTGATTAGCTTAACTATCGGCCTTATTCGGTGAGATTTGCTTGCGCAAATGGTCGAGCAGGGCGTTGATGTCGCCTTTATTGTTCTTCAGCACGGAAGCAAAAGCATCGCGTTGTTCTTGCGCCATCCAAACACCTAACACGCGCACATCAAACAGGCTCATGCTGGCGTCTTTCTCCAGCCGCAACCACCAATCAATATCGATCGGGTCGCGGCCATTGGCAAATTCAATGCGGCTTTCGACAATGATATTTTTCTTCTTGGCCTGCGCTTTGCCGACCATGACTTTTTCGTCTGAATATTCGCCCAGCCGATTGGCATAAACTTTGACGATAAACTTACCGAGCAGCGTTTCAAATGTGACGAAATCATCATTCGAAATTTTGCGGCCAAATTGACCCAGTGTGAAACGGGCAATGCGGCGCATATTGGCGCGCTCATTAAGCAGCTTGCCGAATTTTTCTTCACGGCCGGCGCGGGTGGTTTCGGTTGAGAGAATTTCAATCGCATCATCAGCCAACGCGGTGACAAAGGCTTGCGCCTTGGCCAGGTCGGCTTCTTGTGCCGTCGCGGGTGTCAACATCAGCGCCCATAGGGCAAAGGCGGTTATAATGGCGCGCATGTCGCCCTCCTAAAAATCGTCCAGATCATCAATATCCGGCAAATCATCAATATCGGTGACGCCATTAACAATCTCGCTGGCGCGGTTTTGTTGATACAGACTCCTCACTGTTGCATAAAAATCTACCGAGGAACGCTCAATCTCGTCAAGCACTGAGATATTGTCGGCGCGGAAATCAATCCCGTCAATCGCATAGCGGCCTATCGCCTCTTCCAATCCCCAATCATCCTGATAGGTCATCGGATCAAAACCCCAGCCGACAATCCAGCCGCCAAACTCACGCGGGCTGGAGGGGCCATAGACGGGCGTGAACAAATAGGGCCCTTCCGGCATACCCCAAACCGCCATGGTCTGGCCGAAATCTTCATCATGCTTTTCCAATCCCAACCGCCTGGCCGGGTCGAACAGGCCGAAAAGCCCAACCGTGGTGTTAATGCCGAGGCGCAGCGCCGTGGTGCTGGCGCGTTTGCCTTCAAGCTGCAGCATGTCATTGGCCAGCGTCACCGGCGAGGCGAGGTTGTCGAGGAAATTCCGAACCGACCGGCGCACGGGTGATGGCACATAGAGATACCCTTTGGCGACAGGCTTTAGAATGTAATTGTCGAGCTGCACATTCACCCGGAACATGAAGCGATTGGAACGCTCAAACGGGTCATTGTTAAGCGATTGAGGGCCGCTTCCGGCACAGGCTGACACTGAAAGGGCAACAGCCACGATAAGAAGAGATTTTTGGAACATGTAATCTTTTTCCCTGATTTGCGGGTAATTTAGGGTTATTCGGGCGCTTGTCAAAGGCTGGTTTTAATCTGCGCCCCGCAGAAAACTTGACATATAAAGATATCTTTATGTATATAGAGAGCATGGAAAACCTGTTATCCGCTTTACGTGCTGCCGGAGAGCCCACCCGCCTTCGCATTCTTGCGATTTTGGCGTTAGGTGAATTGACTGTATCGGAACTGACGCAAGTATTGTTGCAAAGCCAGCCGCGCATTTCGCGTCACCTAAAACTATTGGCTGATGCCGGTTTGGTGCTGCGCTACCCTGAAGGAAGCTGGGTGTTTTATCGCTTGCACGAGAACGCCGCATTGGGCGATTTGCTGGGTGAGATTATTGCCAGCCTGCCCGAGGGCGATCATGACTTGCAGCGCGACCGCGATCGCTTGGCCGAAGTGCGGGCAGAACGTGCCAAACGCGCGCAAGATTATTTTGCGGCCAATGCCGCGCAATGGGACAATCTGCGCGCCCATCACATTCCCGAAACCGCTGTTGAAACCCGCATCGATGAATTAATGGGTGACTTAATGGGCGAGGGCAGGATTGACCTGCTGGTCGATTTGGGCACGGGCACAGGCCGCATGTTGGAAATTTTTGGCCCCCGTGCGGCGCGGGCTGTCGGTTTTGATATCAGCCCCGATATGTTGACCATTGCGCGCGCCAAGATTGATGAGACGGGCGCAGAAAATTGTCAGGTGCGGCAGGGCGATTGCGCCAATGTGCCGCTGGAAGATGGCACGGCCGATATTGTTATTCTGCATCAAGTGCTGCATTTCCTCGATGACCCGCAGCGCGCGCTGAATGAAGCGGCCCGCATCACCAAACCGGGTGGGGCGGTGCTGATTGCAGATTTCGGCCCGCATGAAATGGAAAGTCTGCGCGACGAACACGCCCATCGCCGCCTCGGCTTTGCTGAAGAAGAAATGCACGCCATGCTGCTCGCGGCCGGGCTTGCGCCTAAAGCCGCCGACACGCTGAACGCCAAAGATGCCCCGTTAACCGTCGCCATGTGGCAGGCCGACAAAACAATAAGAAGCACAGAGTTATGACCGGCATCAGTTTTGAATTTTTCCCGCCAAAGTCAGAAGCGGCAGGCGAAAAGCTGTGGCAAGCGATTGGTCGCCTTGCGCCGCTCGGCCCCGATTTTGTGTCGGTAACCTATGGCGCCGGCGGCTCAACCC
>JAKMDW010000038.1 GCA_022426245.1 Alphaproteobacteria bacterium
TTTCTTTATCAACCGCTTGCGTGGCCAGCAATAAGGCTGTGCCGCCGCCCGGTACGATACCGGCTTCAACCGCAGCGCGTGTTGCGTTCAGCGCATCATCGACGCGGTCTTTACGCTCTTTCACTTCTACTTCTGTTGCGCCGCCGACTTTCAGCACAGCAACACCGCCGGCCAATTTGGCAACGCGCTCTTGCAGCTTCTCGCGGTCATAATCAGATGTGGTGTTTTCGATTTGCGCTCGAATTTGGCCGACACGCGCCTCAATATCTTTTTTCGTGCCCGCCCCATCGACAACAACCGAGTCGTCTTTGGTAATGTTCACGCGCTTGGCTGTGCCCAGCATATCGAGGGTAACATTTTCCAGCTTAATTCCGAGGTCTTCAGACACCACTTGACCGCCGGTCAGAATGGCAATGTCTTCCAACATGGCTTTGCGACGATCGCCAAAGCCCGGGGCTTTAACGGCAGCAATTTTCAGGCCACCGCGCAGCTTATTGACCACCAAAGTGGCCAGGGCTTCGCCTTCAATATCCTCTGCAATAATCAGCAGCGGACGCGAGGCTTGCACAACGGCTTCCAAAATCGGCACCATGCTTTGCAGGTTTGACAGCTTGGCTTCGTGCAACAAAATGAGCGGGTCTTCCAACTCAGCCGTCATTTTATCGGCATTGGTGATGAAGTAAGGGGACAGATAACCGCGGTCAAACTGCATGCCTTCCACAACGTCCAATTCGCTATCGAGACCTTTGGCTTCTTCAACCGTGATAACGCCTTCATTGCCGACTTTATCCATAGCTTCAGCAATCATGGAGCCAATTTCAGCTTCGCCATTGGCAGAGATTGTGCCGACTTGTGAAATCTCTTCATTGGACTTCACTTTTTTCGACCGCTTTTCAATATCGCGCAAAGCGGCCGAGGCTGCTTGCTCGATACCGCGTTTCAAATCCATCGGGTTCATACCGGCGGCAACCGCTTTATGGCCTTCGCGGACAATCGCCTGCGTCAGAACCGTGGCGGTTGTGGTGCCGTCACCGGCGACATCATTGGTGCGCGAAGCCACTTCGCGAACCATTTGAGCGCCCATATTTTCAAACTTATCTTCAAGCTCAATTTCTTTGGCAACCGATACACCGTCTTTGGTGGTGCGCGGCGCGCCAAAAGCTTTATCAAGCACAACATTGCGGCCTTTCGGGCCCAGCGTCACTTTCACGGCATCGGCGAGAATGTCGACACCTTTCAGCATTTTATCGCGGGCTTCTGAGCCAAAAATTACTTCTTTAGCCATCATAGTCTCCTATAGGGTAAGGGGTCGGGGTTAGCCGATAATTCCCAAAATGTCGCTTTCTTTCATGATCAACAGCTCTTCGCCGTCAATCGTCACTTCGCTACCGGACCATTTGCCGAACAGCACTTTGTCCTTCGGCTTTACGTCCAGCGGCGTGACGTTGCCATCATCACCTTGCAAACCATTGCCAGTGGCAACGACTTCGCCTTGTGACGGCTTTTCCTGCGCCGAGTCGGGAATGATAATCCCACCGGCTGTTTTTGTGTCTTCATCGACGCGACGTACCAATACGCGGTCATGCAAAGGACGAAATTTCATTGGTCAATCTCCCAGTGATTGAATTTAAGATTGAATTCAAATTGGCACTCTCACCAAAAGAGTGCCAGAACGCTGTTTGGAAATAGGGAGAAGGCCCGTTCATGTCAAGAGACTGGGTTAAAAAAAAGCCTAAATAAGAAAGGCCGTTTTTGCTGAGCCGGAGAGATGAAAGAGAGTTGGCCGATGACGCAATCGCCACCGGCCGCCATATCGCAGCCCGGGCGGAGGAAAGCAGTACGGTAGGTGGGATTAACCGCACCATTTTCCACAGGCATACAAAACGGCGCACCCGCAAAGGTGCAAAGCCTATTTCAAGCATGCCCTGATCGCTGGCAATAGGGATATTCTCAATAAATCCAATGGTCTAAAATATTTTCACTGGATTTAATTTATTGCGTTAAAGCGCAAAAATTACCTCAAGAAACGGCTTTCAAAAACCGCCCTAAGCTATCGTTTGACCGCCATCAATGCCCATTTGCTGACCGGTCATGAAGTTGCCGGCATTGCTGGCCAAGAAAACGGCCGCACCGGCAATCTCATCGGGCATGCCGATGCGTTTCAGTGGTGTGGTGGCGGTGGATTGCTCCAGAATATCGGGATTGTCCCACAGCGCTTGCGCGAAATAGGTTTTGATAAGCCCCGGCGCAATCGCATTGGCGCGGATATTGTGATGGCCATGCTCAACCGCAATATTGCGCACCAGTTGGAAATCAGCCGCTTTGGAAATCGCGTAAGTGCCCAGCACTGGCGAGCCTTTCAGGCCACCGATTGACGAAATGATGATAATGCGACCGTCTTTGCGCTCAATCATATCGGGCAGCACCATATTGCTCAGCCAATGATTGGATTTGACGTTGGACGACATGATTTTGTCGAACGCATCATCGGGGCAATCCATGGCCGGACCGAAATACGGGTTCACCGCTGCATTGCACACCAAAATATCGACTTGGCCGAAATGCGCTTTGGTTTCGTCAACCAATTTTTGCAGTTCTTCTTTGCTGCCGATATTGCACTGCACCGTACGGGCGCGCCCCGGGTGCTTTTCATTGATCGAATTGGTCACTTCATCACACGCCGCTGCCTTGCGGCTCGACACCACAACATTGGCGCCGTGGTCAGCCATTTGGCGCGCAATCGCCTCGCCAATGCCGCGCGACGCGCCGGTGATGATTGCGGTTTTGCCGCTCAGATCGAATAATTGCATGTCTGTCTCCCTCAAATAATCTGCGGGGAAACTAGCAGAAACAATCACCATCTAACAAGTCTTGACCTCAGAGCCCGAAAAAGGCAGCTTCGCGGCACTGATAGGAGTGGGTATGAGCTTGCCACAAATGCTTTCCGGTTTTTCTGAAATCGCCGCAAATTACGACGCGCTTATCGTCGATATATGGGGCGTGCTGCATAATGGCCGCGCGCCGTTTGCGGGCGTCGATACTGCGTTGAAAAACTATCGGGAAACCGGCGGTAAAGTGCTGCTCTTGTCCAATGCGCCCCGCCCCGGCCCGTCTGCGTTGAAGCGTTTGCACGCCATCGGCAACAGCCCTGACAGCTATGATGATATTCTGACCTCTGGCGACGCCGTGCGCGCCCTGATGAACGAAATGGGCGCTCAGGGGCAAAAAATATGTCATATCGGCCCCGATAAAGACGCCGATTTAATGGCCGATCTCGCCGTTGAATTTGTCGATGAAGACGCAGCAGACGCCATTTTGTTTTCCGGCATGTATGACGATGATGAAGAAACGCCTGATGATTATGCCGATATGCTGGCGCGGTTTCGCGCGCGCGCGCTGCCGCTTTTATGCCCAAACCCCGACCGCACGGTGATGGTTGGCGATAAAATTATTTATTGCGCCGGTGCCGTGGCCGAGCTTTACGAGGATATGGGCGGCACAGTGACATGGGTCGGCAAACCCTATCCGACGGTTTACGCCCGCGCCCGCGCCCAATTAAGCGACATGACCGGTGTTGATGCACCGCGCCTACTGGCCATTGGCGATGGGCCGAAAACCGATATTCTGGGCGCTGAAGCCGCCGGCATTGACGCACTGTTTATCGCCGGTGGATTGGCCGCCGCCTCGGGCGCAGATGTGAACAGCCCGGACGCCATCGCCGCCTTGCTGGCCGATGAAAATACAAAAGCGCGCTATGCCATGCGTCATCTGGTCTGGTAGCCGCTTGTTAATAATGACAGCGCGCCCTAAATTAGCCCCATGAGTTCTTCAGCCGCCAAACCCATATCGCTTTACCGAAGCCTGAGCGACCTGCCCGAAACGGCCCGCGGCGCAGTGCTGGCCATCGGCAATTTTGACGGGGTGCATTTTGGCCATCAGCAGGTGATTGCCGATGCCCGCGCTTTGGCAAAAGCCAAAGATGTGCCTTTGGGGGTGATGCTGTTCGACCCGCACCCGCAACAATTTTTTGCGCCTGACGCGCCGCCCTTCCGATTAACGCGTCTGGTCACCCGCGCGGCTCTATTGGCCGATTTGGGCGTCGACTTCACCCTCGCCCTGCCCTTTGATGCCACTATGGCAGCCTGCGAAGCCGAAGATTTCATCAGCGATATTTTGCTGGCACAGCTTGGCGTCAGCGCCGTATGCGTCGGTTATGATTTTTGCTTTGGCAAAGGCCGCAAGGGTAATTTTGCAATGCTGCAAGATGTTGGCGGCGAAATGGGCTTTGAGACATTTGCTACCGAAGCGGTGATGCAGCCCGACAGCACAGCGCCTTATTCATCCTCAGCCATTCGCAATTTCCTGCGTGACGGCGCACCCGAACAAGCGGCCAAGCTGATGGGGCATGCTTTTGCTATTGAGGCGGAAGTGCAACAAGGCGACCAGCGCGGGCGCACAATCGGTTTTGCGACCGCCAATATGCCACTTGATGATTATGTGCTGCCGAAATTCGGCGTCTATGCGGTGCGCGCGGATATATTGGATGGCGCTTTTGCCGGACAGGTTTTGACCGGTGTCGCCAATCTTGGCATGCGCCCGACCGTCGGCACGGACAAGCCGCGTCTTGAAAGTCATTTCTTTGACTTTGAAGGCGATTTATATGGCGCCATATTGCGCGTCTCGTTGTTACATTTCATTCGGCCTGAACAAAAATTTGACGGCCTTGACGCGCTGAAAGCGCAAATCACCATTGATAGCGCCCAAGCACGCGAAATGCTTGGCAGTTAAGGCCTCTATTGCTACAAGGCCTGAAATAGGAATCGAGCATGAGTGACGAGACAAATCAAAGAGATTGGCGCGAGACGCTGAACCTGCCGCAGACCGAGTTTCCGATGAAAGCCGGCCTGCCCAAGCGCGAGCCGGATATGCTGACGCATTGGCACACTATCGGCCTGTATGAAAAGTTGCGCGCCGATGCCAAGGGCCGCGAAAAATTTGTGCTGCATGATGGCCCGCCTTACGCCAATGGCGATATTCATATCGGCCATGCGCTGAATAAAATCCTGAAGGACGTCATTGTGCGGGCCCACCAAATGATGGGCCGCGATGCGGTATATGTGCCGGGCTGGGATTGCCACGGCCTGCCGATTGAATGGAAGATTGAAGAGCAATATCGCAATAAAGGCCAAGATAAGGACGAGGTTCCGGCCAATGAGTTCCGCGCCCAATGCCGCCAATTTGCTGAAAAATGGGTCGCCGTTCAATCCGAACAATTCCAACGCCTCGGCGTTTTGGGCGATTGGGAAAACCCTTATACGACAATGGCCTATGAAGCCGAAGCGACGATTGTCGCCGAGTTTCAAAAATTTATCATGGACGGCTCGCTCTATCGTGGCTCCAAGCCGGTCATGTGGTCGGTGGTGGAGAAAACCGCTCTGGCCGAGGCCGAAGTCGAATATGAAGAGCATGTCTCACCGACCATTTTCGTCAAATTTCCGGTGCAGGGCATGGACAATACTTTCGCCGTTATCTGGACGACGACACCATGGACCATTCCGGGCAATCGGGCGATGGCCTATGCCAGGGGGTTGACCTATGGCCTCTATGCCGCCAATGGCGAGCAGCTTGTGCTGTGCGACAACCTTGCCGACCAAGTCATGCAAGCGGCGCAAATTGAGGATTATGAGCGCCTTGGCGACATTAATCCGGGCGCCTTGACCTGCCATCATCCGCTGGCCGCGCATGGCTATGATTTTGATGTACCGGTGCTGGCCGGTGATTTCGTCACTGATGAAACCGGCACGGGGCTGGTGCATATCGCGCCCGGCCACGGTCAAGACGACTTTGAGTTGGCAATGCAGCACAATATCGACGTGCCATTTACGGTTGATGAGGGTGGCATTTATCTCGACAGCGTTCCGGTTTTTGCCGGCAAATGCGTGCTTGATGATAAGGGCAAAGATGGTGACGCCAATGGTGCGGTCATCGGCGCGCTGGTGGAGGCCGGGGCATTGCTGGCGAAAGGCAAATTGCGCCACCAATATCCGCATAGCTGGCGGTCAAAAGCGCCACTGATTTTCCGCAATACGCCGCAATGGTTTATTTCAATGGAAAAAACCGGCCTGCGCGACACCGCCCTCAACGCCATTGATACAGTGAATTGGTATCCCCAAGCAGGCAAAAACCGTATTCATTCGATGATTGAGAACCGCCCCGATTGGGTGGTCTCGCGCCAACGCGCTTGGGGTGTGCCGCTGACCATTTTTGTCGACAAGAAAACCGGCGCGCCATTGCGCGATGATGCCGTCAATCGCCGCATCTTCGCGGCGGTGAAGGCCAAGGGCGCCGATGCTTGGTTCGACACTGACCCGCAGGAATTTCTCGGCGCTGATTATGCCGCCGATGATTATGAGCAGGTTAATGATATTCTCGATGTCTGGTTTGATAGTGGCGTGACCCATGCATTTGTGATGGAAGCGCGTGATGATTTGCACTGGCCTGCCGATGTCTATTTGGAAGGTTCCGACCAGCATCGCGGCTGGTTTCACTCCTCCCTGTTGGAAGCCTGCGCGACCCGCGGCGCAGCGCCATATAAAAATGTTGTGACGCACGGCTTCACCATGACCGAGCAAGGCAAAAAAATGTCGAAATCGCTGGGCAATGCGGTTGACCCGCTAAAGGTCATTCAGCAATCGGGGGCTGAAATTATCCGTCTTTGGACGATGTCGTGCGACTATTCAGAAGACCAACGCATTGGGCCGGAAATCATCAAAGCCAATACCGATGCCTATCGCAAAATCCGCAATGGCTTCCGCTTTCTCTTGGGCAATCTGGCTGATTTCGAGGAGGCGGAAAAAGTGCCGCTTGATGAGATGCCGGAATTGGAACGCTATATGCTGCATCGTCTGGCTGAACTGGACGCGCTGGTGCGCGACAATTACAGCTATTTCGATTTCCGTAAAATCTATCAAGCTTTGTTCAATTTCATGACGGTTGATTTGTCGGCGTTTTATTTCGACATTCGCAAGGATACGCTTTATTGCGACGCCGATTCCAGCCTTGAGCGGCGCGCCTGCCGCACCGTGATGGATGTTGCTTTCCATTGCCTGACCCGATGGTTCGCGCCGGTTTTGTGCTTCACCACAGAGGAAGTATGGCAATCGCGTTTCGGCGTTTCCGATGACAGCGTGCATTTGCAGCAATTTGTCGAGATGGACGCCAATTGGAAAGACGACGCGCTGGCCGCCAAATGGGATAATATCCGCAAAGTCCGCCGTGTCGTAACAGGCGCGTTGGAAGTTGAGCGTCGTGAAAAGCGCATCGGCTCCAGCCTCGAAGCCGCGCCGATTGTCTATATTGCAGAGCCGGCTTTGCGCGCGGCGGTGGATGGCCAAAACATGGCCGATATTTGCATCACCTCACAAATCGAATTGACCGACACCGGCGCCCCTGACGAAGCCTTCACCCTCGATGATGTCTCCGGCGTGGCGGTTGTGCCGCGACTGGCCGAGGGTAAAAAATGCCAGCGTTCTTGGAAAATTCTGCCCGATGTCGGCTCGGTTGAGGGCTATCCTGATTTGACCCCGCGCGATGCCGCAGCGGTGGCAGAATATGATGCCCGCTAAAGCCCGCGCGCATGCCCTGTCGGTGAGACTTGCGCTGGGGCTGACCCTGTTACTGGCGGCCCTCGACCAGCTCAGCAAAATCGCCATTGTCGTCTGGGCCGGTTTCGCCACGCATGAGACAATGGCTATCTTGCCGTTTCTGGATTTCACTCTGATTTGGAATTACGGGATTAGCTATGGGCTGTTTGCCGAGGGCGGCGATGCCGGGCGCTATGCGTTAATCGGTTTCTCTGTCGTGGCCATTGGCGTTTTCATTTATCTGATGCGCGGCGCTGAAAATGCCCGCGTCTCCGCTGCCTATGCGCTTATCGCCGGCGGCGCGCTGGGCAATCTTATCGACCGTCTCTGGCACGGCGCGGTGGTTGATTTCATCTCACTGCACGCGGGCGGATATTATTGGTATGTATTTAATCTGGCCGATATGTGGATTACCTTTGCGGTGATTATTCTTATTTATGACGCTTTGCGCAGCCGATGATTTCCGCTATACCAATGGCCATGAAAAACAAAACACTTTTGTCCCTGACCCTTGTCGTCGTGTTGACCCCTGTGCTGGCGGCCTGCGGCCTCGGCTATAATAAGAACCCGCCAAATGAATTTAATGTCGTGCGTCGTGCGCCATTGATTTTACCACCGGAATTTAATTTGCGCCCGCCATCAAGCGGCCAAACGACCCCGGCGATTGCAACGGGCACTGAATTGGCACGCCTTGTTGTGCTGCGCGCGCCGAGCAATGAAAAGCAGCCCGATGCGGTTGAGCAACGCCTGCTCGACAAAGCCTCTAACGGCGGCATTTACGGCGACGGTGTGCGTGATGCCTTGCTGAATGAAGGCTCCGGCAAGGTCAGCATCGATGCTGATTTGGTCGAAAATCTGACGCGCAATCAGGCGGAAAAGACCGCCGAATAAGGCGGCGCGCGCGCCCATGATGTCAGCTCCAAAACCGCTTTATGTTGCGCTATTTTGTGTGCTGGCTTTGGCCGCTTGCGGCAAAGCACCTGACGGGCCAAAGGTCGAAACGGCCACACTCGAAAATGGCCTCGACATTATCGTCATTCCCGATTTCCGTGCCGATGTGGTGACCCATATGCTGTGGTATCGCGTCGGCTCGGCTGATGAGCCGAAAGGCAAATCCGGCATTGCACATTTTTTTGAACATCTCATGTTTCGCGGCACGGAAAATATCCCGCCCGGCGAATTTTCAAAAACCGTGGCGCGTTTGGGTGGGCAAGATAACGCTTTCACTTCTTATGATTACACCGCCTATTTCCAGCGCATTGCCAAAGACAAGCTTGGCAAGATGATGGAGATGGAAGCCGAACGTATGCAAAAACTGATTATCCAAGATGACATTGTCGCCATTGAGCGCGATGTGATTTTGGAAGAGCGGTCAATGCGCGTTGATGGGCGGCCTGCCTCTTTGCTGAGCGAAGAATTACGCCATCGCCTGCACGAGGGCACAGCCTATGAAGTGCCGGTGATAGGCTGGCGCGCCGAGATTGAAAAACTAAACGCCGCCGATGCGAGCGCCTTTTACCGCCGCTATTACGCCCCTGATAATGCCGTTTTGGTCGTCGCAGGTGCGGTAACGCTTGATGAGGTTCTGGCTTTGGCACAAACCCATTATGGCGGTCTGAAACCCAGCGGCCGACCGCGCGCACCCCGTATCGCGGCGACAGATCTGACGGTCGCAAATCACGCCCAAGCCGAAGTGCTGGCTGATGCGCGAGTGCGTCAACCAAGCTGGCAGCGGCTGTATCGCCTGCCGCAATATAAAAGCGCCGCCAAACGCCAATTTGCTGCTGCTGATGTATTGGCGGAAATTCTGGGCGGCGGGCTGACCGGTCGGCTGTATCAAGAACTGGTGGTCACTCAAAAACTGGCGGTTAATGTCGGCGCTTATAGCGATTCAAGCCGCCTCGATAATGGCGAGTTTATGGTTTACGCCGTGCCTGCCCCGCAGGTCGGGTTAGCAGAATTGGCGAGCGCCATTGAGGGTGAAATCAATAAAGCTCAAACCACACAGATGGATGCCGATGCCATGCGCCGCGCCAAACGACAGCTTGTGTCTGATTTGGTCTTTGCCCGCGACAGCCAGCAAAGCATGGCCAATATTTTCGGCAGCGCCGCTATGATCGGCCTCAGCCCCGAGGATGTGCTGGCATGGGTCGATGAAATTGAAGCGGTCACCGCCGATGATGTGCGCCGCGCTGCGCAGGCATTTCTTGTTGCCGCCCATTCGGTTACCGGACATTTGACAGGAAATATCGAGACGAATATCGAGACGAATATCAATACGGGGGACACGCCATAATGCTTGGATACCGTTTTTTAATCGGTCTTTGTTTCTGCTTGGTGGTGAGCATTGCCGCACAAGCTGCGCCGCCCGTGCAATCGGTAAAATGGCGCGATATGGAAGCCTGGCTGGTGAGCGATAATAGCCTGCCGCTCATCACCATGAAAATGGCATGGCGCGGCGGCACGGCCAGCGACCCGGCCGACAAGACCGGCCTGACCATGCTGATGTCGCGGCTGATGAATGAGGGCGCCGGTGATTTGCCCGCCCAAGCCTTTCAGCAAGCAATGGCCGATAACGCCATTTCGCTGTCCTTTTCTGCCGGTCGCGATGAGATGACCGGCACGCTGCGCTGCCTTCGCCGCTATCGCGCTATCTGCTATAAATTGCTGCGCCTTGCCGTCAAAGAACCGCGTTTTGACGAGGAAGCCGTGACCCGCATGAAACGCGAGCAAGCCACGGCGATTTTGCGCAGCCAGCAAAACCCGCGCAGCATTGCCAATGAAACCCTGATGAAGCTGGCCTTTGGCACGCATGCTTATGGGCGCGCGGGCAATGGCACGCAAGACAGCCTTGCCGCCATAACCGACGCCGATATTCGCACCCATTATCAAGCCATGCTGGCGCGCGATAATTTGCACCTTGCTGTGGTTGGCGATATTGGCCGGGCTGAATTGCGCCGCGTCATGCGCGATGTATTCGGCGCCCTGCCCGCCGACAATAAAATGCCGCAAATTGATCCTGCCGAAATTGCGCAAGGGCCGCAAAGCCGCCATATTTACCGCGCCGGTCCACAAACCAGTATTGTTTTTGCGCAAGCCGGGCTGGGCCATCAGCATCCGTTATTTTTCGCTGATTTTGTCATGAACTCCATATTGGGCGGCAGTGGCTTTTCCTCGCGCTTGACCGAACAAGTGCGCGAACAACGCGGCCTCGCCTATGGCGTTTACAGCGCCACTTCCAATTTTCAAAAAGCCGCCATGTGGAACGGCTCGGTCGCCAGCGACAACGCCACCGCCCAAGAGGCGGTCGAGGTCATTCGCGCCGAGATGCGCCGCATCGCAGAGGAACCGGTCGGGGCACAAAGACTGGCAGCGGCCAAAACCTATCTGACCGGCAATTACGCCCTGCGTTTTGATAGCGGGTCGAAGATTGCCGGACAGCTTTTGGGCGTGCAGCTAAACGGTTGGCCGATAAGCTATTTCAAGACGCGCAATGACAACATCAATGCGGTGACCCAAGCCGAGGTGCAGCGCGCCGCCACATTACTGACCCCCGACCGGCTTTTAGTGGTTTCGGTCGGCGGCACGGCCATCACGCTTGATTAGCGCAAGATCGATTGCAGCTCGGTCGCCCGCCCTATAGGGTGCCTTTATGTGGTTTTTACCCCTTTATGATGAAAATCCGAGCTTTCGAAAGCCGTATCTGACCTATGCGATTATGGCTTTGTGTGTGGCGTGGTATTTCGGCTATCAGTCGGCGCAAGCCCCGCAAGCGATTTTGGAATATGGGTTTATTCCGGCCCGCCTGTTCGCCGGATATGACCCAAGCTTTGAATATGGTGTCACCCCGTTTCCGGTCGTCATTACGTTTTTGACCACCATGATAAGCCATGGCGGCTTTATGCATATTTTCGGCAATCTTTATGTCATGTATTTGCTGGCCGATAATATTGAAGACGCCATTGGCCACGGTCCCAAATTTATCGCCTTTGCCATCATCACCGGCACGATTGGCACGCTGGGGCATGGGCTGGCCAACCCCGACAGCACCACGCCTCTGGTCGGGTTGAGCGGTGTATGCTCAGCCATGATCGGCGCTTATATTCTGCTGTGGCCGCGTGCCAACATTAAAACCCTTATCGGCTTTTTTATCTTTTTCCGCACTTTCAACATTCCCGCCGTGCTGATTTTTGCGTTTTGGCTGTTCGGTCAACTGGGCGGGTTTTTGAACCCGCAGGGCAATGTCGCCTATGATGTGCATATTTATTCAATGATTGCGGGCATGGCACTGATACCGTTTTTCAAGCGCCCGCATATCAAATTCTTCCAAAAACCGGTCAGCCGTGCCTTTAGTCGCGGCGATGGGCCGACCCATGTGCCCAGTGTCGGCGCGCAAAAGCACCGGCCGCGTCGCCAAATTGACCCGAATGATGGAAAAAACCCGTGGAATCGAGACGAATAGAAGCAAGATGAGTGATATTTCCCCGACAATTTGCTAAGCTGTTAGCCTGTTTTGGGGGTTTTATTGTCTTATCTGAAGCGTATCGGTCTGCGTTGGCAAAAATTATTTCTGCCGTTTATGGCGCCCATGGCGGTTCTCCTGACGGCGGCGACTTTGCAATTATGGCAACCCTATCCGATTGAGTTCACCCGCAATGTGGTGTTTGACCAATATAATCGCTGGCAACCGCGCCAAGAACAAGACAGCCCCGTCGTCTTTGTCGATATTGATGAAGCCAGCTTAGAGCGGCTCGGCCAGTTTCCGTGGCCGCGCAGCGTGTTTGCCGATTTGGTTGAAAAAATGACCGGCTATGGCAGCGCCGCCATCGCCTTTGATATTTTATTTACCGAAGCCGACCGCACCGCCCCCGCCGAAATCCTGCCAGTTTGGGAAAATCTGCGGCTTGATGAAAACGCGCCCGAATGGCAAGCCCTTCGCGCCGCCATCACGGCGCAAATCACCAGTCCCGACGACGCCTTTGCCCGCGCCATGGCTGACGCACCGGTGATTATGGCGACCATGATGAGCGATGAGGCCGCGCGCCTGCCCATGCCGAAAGCCGGTGTCGCCGTGCGTGCGCAAGGCACGCGCAACAATGACGGCCTCGACCCGATGCGCAATGTGCCCGCCAGCAGCTTCGCTATTTCAAACCGCGATGTGCTGAACGATAACGCGCTTGGCCTCGGCTCGATAAATGCGCGCATTGATGGCGACGGTATTATCCGCCGCGCTTCGCTGCTTTACCGCGCCGGCGAGCATATTTACCCAAGCCTTGCGCTGGAAAGCCTGCGGGTCGCGCAAGGGGCCGGTTCGATTGTTGTGCGTGCCTCTGATGTGCGCGGCGAAGGCACGTATAGTTCGGGCTTCGGGCTGTCGCGGCTCAAGGTCGGACGGGTTATCGCGCCGATTGAGCCCGATGGCAGCATGCGGCTGTATTTTGCCAATAGCGAAAATATTCAAACCGTCTCGGCCTATGAGGTTTTGCAAGCCGATTTCGATATGACGCGGCTGGCCGGAAAAATTGCCTTTATCGGCACCAGCGCGGCCGGGCTGAAAGACATTCGTGCCACGCCGCTAAATCCGGCTACGCCGGGCGTTGAGGTGCATATTCAAACCGTGCAGCAAATGCTGGCAGGCACATATTTGACGCGCCCGATTTGGGTGCAAATCGCAGAGGCATTGGCCACCATTCTAATCGGGTTTGGCGTGGTGGTGATGGTCTATCGCTTCTCGCTTGTGCCAAGCATTGCATTTATGGCTCTTGCCCTTATCGGCGGCGCGGCGTTTTCATGGCTGCAATTTTCCAACCAGCGCGTGCTGATTGACCCGGCCACGCCCGGCTTGTCCATTTTTCTGACTTTTTTAACGGCTGCGTTTTTGCACTTTTTGGAAACCGCCCGCGAGCGGCGCGAGGTGCGCAATGCGTTTCAATATTACCTTGCTCCGGACATGGTCGAGCAAGTCGCCAGCGACCCTGATAAGTTGAAGCTGGGCGGCGAGACCCGCGATTTAACGATTTTGTTTTGCGACATTCGCGGCTTTACAACAATCTCTGAGGCGTTTGCCGACGCGCCCGAAAAGCTGACCCACATCATCAATATTTTTCTTACCGGCCTGTCGAGCGTCATTCAACGCCGCAGCGGCACCATCGATAAATATATTGGCGATAATATTATGGCGTTTTGGAATGCCCCGACCGATGTTGCGCAGCATGGCTATCAGGCTTGTCGTGCCACGCTGGAAATGGTGGACGCGCTGGTCGAGGTGAATGAACGCCTGCGCCAAGATGCGTTTCTCGGTGGCTTTGAGCAAGAAATCCGCATTGGCATCGGCCTTAATTCAGGCGCGACACTGGTCGGTAATGTCGGCTCGGACCAGCGGTTTAATTATTCAGTGATGGGCGACACGGTGAATGTTGCGGCACGGTTGGAAGGCCAAACCAAGGATTATGCGCAAACCATATTGATCGGCGAAAGCACTTATGCCGATGCCATGGCCGCCATAAATGACGGGCAGCCGGCTATGGCGTTTCTTGAACTTGACTTGATTGCGCTGAAGGGCAAAGCCCTGCCGCAGCGCATTTACGCCTTATTGGGTGACGCAGAAATGGCACAAAGCGAGAGTTTTCAAGCCCTGAAAACCGGTCAAGAGGCGGTTTTGCAGGCTTATCGGGCGCAGCAATGGGATGTTGCCGAAAAGACAGCCCGCGACCTTAGCGCCACAAATCCGGCACTTGGCGACTATTATGAAATGCTGATTGGTCGTATAAATGCTTATCGGCATAACCCGCCCGGCGCGGATTGGCGAGGGCAATTTATTGCCCTAACAAAATAGAGGGCAATTTATTGCCCTGACAAAATGAACTTAAAGCGGAGGCTTTTGGCTCACTGATGGAATTGTTTTTCTGGGGAACGCGCGGCTCTTTGCCTATGAACACGCCGAACCACCGCTTGTTTGGCGGCAATACATCGTGCATTGGTGTAAATCAGGGCGATGATATGGTGGTGTTTGATGGCGGCTCTGGTCTGATACATTTAGGGTCTGATATGATTAAGAGCGACCGCAAAGAAATTGATATTTGCTTTTCGCATTTTCATTCCGACCATATTTGCGGCCTGCCGTTTTTTAAGCCACTTTTTGACAGCGCCTTTGCGGTTCGGCTGCACAGCTTCGGCAATAATGATGCTTCGCTTTACGAAGCGATGAGCGGCTATTTGAGCAGCCCGATTTTTCCCATCGGCCTTGACGGTTTCAAGGCACAAATCGAGTTTATCGAGCATGATGCAGATGACGCCTTAACCATTGGCGCGCTGTGCGTCAGCGCTTGCCCCATTCCACATCCGGGCGGGGCGCATGCCCTTAAAGTAGCCAGCACTGACGCCACAGCGGCCGATAATAACAAAAGTTTTGTTTATGCAACCGATACGGAGCACGACCCAAAGGCCATGAATGAAAATTTGGTGCGCTTTATGAACGGGGTTGATATGGCGGTGTATGATTGCACCTATGATGATGCGGAATTTGACACCAAACGCGGCTGGGGACATTCAACCTGGCAAGAGGGTGTGCGCTTGGCGATGGCCGCCAAAGTGAAGCAATTTGGCATTTTTCATCACGAACCTGAGCGTAGCGATGACATGTTGCTGGCGATTGAGGCGGCGGCGCAAGCAATGATGCGCCAATGCTTCGTAACGCGCGACTATATGCGGATTGAATTGTGAGCAGCGGAGAATTTTCGCGTGAGAATCACCTTTTTTTGGCTTAAAGTCTAATTTATGGAAAGAACCATGCGCATCATTGCTCGGATGTTTGAGCAAAATGGAACGCTGTTTATCGGTGCCGGTATTGCTGTGCTTGTGCTGATTTTGCTGGTGATCGTCTCGCGCCGCATGCGCCGAGCAAATGCTACCGAAAACGGCGTGGCCGCGATGAGTAGTGCACCCCAATTTGGCGGCGATATCGAGCTGGAAATGGCCGATGATGAAAACGCCGAAGCAGAAGCGATTATGTTTGAGGCCGATGGATCATCAGACCGAATGGTTGATGACGCCGCGCATCAGTTTGATATGGACGATGATGCGCTGGACGATATTGACGACCTCACCATTCCGAAAGTCGGGGAAGCCCCACCGCCCCGCAAGTCAAAATTTTTCAGCGCCTCATGGCTGCACCGCGACAAGGCTGAGGAACCGGCCATTATCGCCGATAGTTTTGACGCGCCCGACAGCCGCACCCTGAAAGATGCCGGTGCCTGTGCCCGTTTGGCCGAGATTGAACGCAATATGTTGGCATTGCGTGAGCTTTATGAAGCCGGTCTTATCGCGCCGGAAGTTTATGTGCTGAAAGCGCGTGAATTCGCGGCACAAGCGGCCTAAACCATGCCACGCGCACAAAGCGGTTTCACGCTTGTCGAATTAACAACAACACTGGCTATTATCGGGGTAATTTCAGCCGCGCTTATGGCTGTGATGACCAACCTCAATACGCAAAGCGAACGGATGAATTCGCAGACCGAACTATTGGTCTCGAGCAAACAATTATTCGAACTGATTGAGCCGTGGGCTGCTTTGGCCGGCCACAAACAGGCCAACCCCGCCCTGCCGGAAAACAAGGCCTATGAAATTGTCAGCGCGTCGCACATTAAATTTTGCTATGACCTCGACGCCGCCAGCCGCCAGCAAAGGGAGTTTCGTCTGCGCGACAAAAGATTGCAGGAGCGGGTTGAAGATAATTTTGGCTGCACAGTGGCGCCGAATGAGAATGGCTGGGTCAATATTAGTGAGCCGGTTATTCGTACACTGACCTTTTCAGACAGCAATGGCAGCGACTATTCGCTCGACATGCGGCTGGAACTGGAAAAACTGGTGCCCGGCACAAATGAGATTACCGCGACTGTGGTTCGCCGCCGCTTCAATATGTTTGCAATGACTTTATATTGATGCGCTTTATGAGGGAGCAATGAGCTTAAACATACGCACCATTCATGACCAGAGACCGGCAACCGGTGAGGCGGGCTTCGCCCTTTATCTCGCCATCGGCTTTGTCGTGTTAATTTCCATATTGGCCGGTTCTGTCGGCACAAAACTCAATATCGCATCGCTCAGCGAGGCGCGCCAAACCGACCGCCGCGCTGCCTTGAACGATGCCGAAGCGGCCCTGGGCTTGGCTTGGCATCGTTTGTCACAAGAATTTGCGCTTGATGATAATTGGCCTGCGGCTGCCAGTTCAGCCAGCGACACAAATGTGACCGGCGACCGCGATAAATGCGTCGGTTCGCATGAAACATCACCCAATGATTTTTATGCCTCAGAGCGCGCCAGTGTCGGTGATCGGGCACGGCGTTTTTTCGTCAAACGCGACGGCACCAGCTATCGGCTTTACGGTTGCGGCTATGATGAAAAAGGCACACGTGCCGCTTTCGCGCTTTACGAAGTGACCGGCACAGACCTGACGCTAACGCGCACCCGCCGCTATTAGCGCTCATTCGGCTTACGGGGTTTTCAGTTTTTTATAAAAATTACGCGTGCGGGTCATCCGTCGCCCGCTCGGGCTAACCAATGTCAGTGTCGAAATATAGCTTATCGGACTGGCTCCGGCACTAATTGCCAGCGTTGAAGCGGCTGGACTATATCCATTATCGGTAAATAATATAGCCAGCCCCAAGCCATCGGAATCGGCGTCCACATCATAGGATGGCGTCACCGGCAATGCGCCATCACGCTGAAACTGGACGGCCAATTCATTCATGACACCATCGGCAATCATACCCATGCGGGCCTGCGCCCAGCTTGTTTCCATAATCGCGCGATTGGCGCTGACCATAGAAATAGTGCCGATAATACCTGTGGTGATGACGGTTAGCGCGACCATCACCTCAACCAAAGAGAAGCCGCTCTCGCCGTGCCTAATTGAGGTCATAATAGCGGGCTGAATTGACCGGCATCTCACCGGCTTTAGGCGTAATGACTTCTGGCGCCAAGAATATCACCATTTCTTGCGATGCTTTCGCGTCTGAACTGGTGCCGAGGAAGGTGCCCAATATCGGAATGCCGGTCACACCCGGAAGCCCGTTGCGGGTCTTCGAATTGTCTTCCGTATACAGCCCCGCCAGCACAATCACATCACCGGGCGCGGCGATGAACTCGGTGTTTATCCGGCTCTGAATTTTATCGGAATTGGCATCAGTGGTAACAAAGAAGTCGTCATTGAATGCAATCTTCAGGCGCACATGGTCATTAAGCGGGTTGATGACCGGCGTCACATTAAGGCTCAACGTCGCTTGGCGCGGCTCATATGTGGTGGTGGATTCGCCCGGCACTGTTTGCCCGCCCGGTGTCACGACCGGCGCGGAAGTGGCGGTGACCGGCAGGTAACGCGTTTCCGATTTTTCAATCTGCGCCTCGCACCCATCAAGCGCCAAAATGGTCGGGCTTGAAACCTTGCGTCCAAGACTATTGCTCTCCATGAAATCAATCGTCCAAGCAAGGCCGAGGCGGAAATTATTCAGGGTAAAGCTATTGGCCGCAGCGGCACGGTCAGCAAATCTCAGCGCGCCCTGCACACCGATAAGTGAATTGTCACGCACTTCAACCAAGCCCGGCAACTGGCCGGTCACCGTATCGGGCAGAGCGGAGATATCGGCGTCGGTCTTGGCGGTTGTCCGCACAGCATTTTGCAGTTTGCTTTGCAGTTGGCGCTGCCAGTTTTTGGCAACATTGACCATGAACACTTCCACCAAAACCTGCTTATCCGGCTTGTCGAAGCTTTCCATCAACTCCGAGACCAGTTCAATGTCGTGACGAAAACCGGAAATGATAATCGTGTCTCCCACCGCGGTGACCGTCGGACGACGAAAGGACGAGTCGGTCAGGAAGATGGTTGAGGGTGGGGCTGTGGACGGCGCATCGTCTTCTTGAGATACGCCCTCCTCAGGCGCAGCCGTGTTTGTGGCTTGCGGCGTTGCCGCCCTATCGGCTTCAGCCGCTCCGGCAGGCGGAGCAGATGGGGCAATATCACCCGCAATATCGCTGGTAATATCAGTCACGCTGGCACTCGCCAAAGCTTCTTGCAAGGGGTCGAATACCGGCACACCTTGCTCGGCTATCAGACGCGCGCGTGCTTCTGCTTCGCGCTCTTCTTTCTCGCGCGCCAAACGCTCGGCCTCGACGCGTTCCTCCGAGGCTTTTTCAGCAGCAATCATCTCATCGGGATAAAGCTGTTCGAAATAGCTGGAGAGCTCGGTCTGAATTTCGCTCACACGGTCGCCGCTATCGCCGCCGCAACTGGCCGCGCCTTCGCTATTATAAATGGTAAATTTTTCCGTATAGATCGGCTCGGTGGTTTGCAAATTGGCGTCACGCACCACGCGGCCGCGCAACTCATCGGCATCAGGCACGTTGAGGAATGACATCGCATTATTATCACCCTCCAACCCACTGCCGATTTGCGGCATGGCATTATCTGACGCATTGTTATCTGACGCATTGTCGGCCAAACTCGCCAGGCTTGCCGCCGCATCGGCGGCGGTCAGACGCACGACAACCTCATCAAGCAATTTTTGCTTATTGCCCCGCTCGGTCGTGAGCAGCGCCAGCGCTTGGTCAACATCCTCCAGCGCAAACATTGCTGTCTGAGCTTTTGTCGCCTGCGCTTGGCGTTCGGTCGTCGTTTCGAGGTCAAGCTCATCAAGCGCGCGCTCATTTGTCAGCGCAACCTCTTTAAACGCAACAATCGCGGCCGCAACCGCCGGCGAATGATCGTCTTCAATAATCGCATCATTGGTCAGCGAACGCACACGTCCGGCCTCATCGGGATGCTGGAAATAATTTTGATAAATTTGGCGCAACGTCGCCGTGTCATTTTCAAGCGAACTTATTTTGCGCAAATTGCGGGCGCGCCGATTATGCAGCTCAGCCGCCGCAACCGCGTCATCAACACGCTCATTAAACTCGGCGCGGGTGTAAAAACGCGCAACGCCCATTTTACGGTCATACGCCATGGCCAGCCCGTAATTATCAATCAGAATATCGAAAATATCGAGCGCATCGGCGCGTGAAATATCGAGGCTGACTTTTTGGGGCGCGGCATTCACGGCGGGCGACAAATAAACCTGCATATTAATCGATCGTGCCAGAGACTTCAGCGCGGTCGGCAATCGCAGGCCAGATAGATTAACGCTCAAACTGCGTGAGCCGACCTCATCGGACAAATCATCCATGCGTCCCAAAGAGACGCCGGTGGCGACATCATTGCCGACAAACAAAAAGCTCTTCTCCAGCGAGACATATTCATCTTTGCGGGCCAATTCATTGCGCCCGAATAACGCCAAGGCGCCCAGCTCATTATTGTCACTCAGGCCGATAATCGTGGTTGGCTCAGCTTGTGCATATTGCGCTTCCAAATCTGCAATAAAGCCCTGCAATAATTTTTCATTGGCAATCTTGAAACCCTGCAAGGTCAGGTCGCGCGATTTTGAATGGCGCATATCCATCTGGTCGAGCAGTAATTTTTCAGTGTTATAACTTGCCAGCACGCCGCGTCTTTGGCGCCGAATGGTTTCAGCGCGTTTATCAATCGCTTTCAGCTGGCTGTCTAAAGAACGTTTGTTGGAAACCAAAGCGCCCTTACCCGGGTCGGCGTTTGACAGGTTTAACCCCTGCAATGACATTTCGGTCATCGATTGCGCGACAACCCCGTCGGCAATCTCATCAACTTCAATTTTTCCCGGAACCCGCACTTGCAGTAATTCGCGGCGTGGGGGCAGCGGCTTTAACTGCGCCGCCCGCGAACTGTCTATGCCATCAAGCGCCGCTTGCTCAGCGCGCACGGCGGCACGGCGGTCATCAAAACGTTGCACCGCCCCCGATATGCTTAAATCGCGACCCGTGCGTGTGCCACAGCCATAAACATTTACGCATAGCGCCCCCGCAATCGCGAGCCGTATGACTTTTCCTGGGACTGTAACTCTACGCAAAAACTTTTCTCCGTCAGCGTTTTAAACAGGTCTCTTTATTTGGGACGCCGCAAATTTCCGGTGGCCCGCACTTCGGTGATTTTGCCAATCGCCTCGGTAATCACCTCGCGGGCAATATCGGCCATATAGCGGTTGATCCATTCTTCCATCATCGGGCGGATGACTTGGGCGACCGCCAGCTTAATCGTGTCTTGCGAACGCTTGGTGTCGAACACGCTGGAATAACGCAAAAACTCAGCCCGCAGTGCAATCGTCGCTTCCTCGGTAATCGCCAAATCAAGCCCGTGCATCAAATGCTGAATGTCATGCTCTGACATGGCGGCTTGTTGGTCGCCGTCGCGGGTCTCTAAATCTGCCTCAAGACTGGTTTCAGCCTGCCCCAATAATTCTTTGATGGCGCGCTTGTAATCATCTTCGGTCCGCAACGTGTTCATGCTTTATCCTCGTTAGAAAACGAATCTCTTTCGCTGTTAAGAGTATAAAGCTGTTTGGGTAACAGGTGATGCAAAATCGGTGGATTATTGCGCAGCCGACAGTAATTGTGGCGCAAAAAACAACCAGACAAGCGCCATCGGGGTTAGAAAACAGCCAAATGGCACTTGCGTCGGTTGGCCTTGCCCATCTTGCCCTTTTTGAGATTTTTGCGCTTGTGCCGCCAAAATTGCCAAAATGCCGAAAAACGCGCCGCTTATGCTGGCCGCGAATAGAATCGGCAGCAGCGCCAATGGCCCCAACCAGACGCCCAGCATGGCCATCAGCTTGACATCACCAAACCCCATACCGTCATGGCCGCGCCATAATTTATAGGCCGCATTGATAGAATAAATCAGCGCAAAACCACACGCGCCGCCCAGCAGCGCATCGGTGATAACCGGCAGGCCCGGCGCCCGAAACACGGACAGCCCCACGCCCAATGCCAAACCGCCCAGACTGGCCCAATCGGGAATGATAAAGGCGTCCATATCGGTTAGAAAGATCACCACCATCAAAATGGTGAACGGCACAAAGCTTAAAAACACCAGCAGGTTGAGTTGATGGAAGGCGAGCACCAGCAAGGCTGCCATTGCCAGTTCAACATATAAATAACGCCGTGGCAGTTTTTGACCGCAGCACCCGCTGCGCCCACCATAACGCAGATAGCCGAAAATCGGCAGATTGGCGAAGAAGCTGAGTTGTTTGGCGCAATGGAAACAGGCTGAGGGCCGGCGCACCCAATCCTCGCCGCGCAATGTGCGTAGGGCTGCAACATTGGCAAAACTGCCAAGGCAGGCGCCAATAAGCGCGATAAGAGCCGCTAAATATGGATCATTGACCATGACGTTTACCCGCAACAGTGAAGGCCGTTGAGCACATCGGCTCTGGCCAAAATTTGGAAGCCCCAGTATAAACAGGTTACGAGTTGTCGTGTAGAGTCAAAGCTGAAAATGTCGCAAACCGAAAAACCCATACCCGCAGATAATCCGGTCTATCGTTATCTTGACGAATTGCCGAAGGAATATCGCATATCAGATTTTCATATGCGCTCGGGAAGCCCATTGGCCATTCGGGTGAATGGCGAAATTCAGATTATGCAGGACTGCCCGATTACCCATGAAATGCTGGATGGTATATTTCGGCACGAATTGGACGAAGAGCTTTATGACGGCTTTGCCGAAACCAAAGATATTGACTTTGCCATTACGGTAAATGGCGCACGCTTTCGGGCCAATGGCTATCACACGCTTAATGGTTGGGGCCTGATTTGCCGGACAATTGTTACCGAAGTGCCGAATATCGATCAGCTTGGCCTGCCGGCGGCGGTGCATAATGTGCTGGTTGAAAAAAAGGGTCTGGTGCTGGTCACCGGCCCAACCGGTTCGGGTAAATCAACCTCGCTGGCCTCGATGATCAATAAGATTAATCGGGAGCGCGCCGAGCACATTATTACCATTGAGGATCCGGTCGAGTTTGTTCACTCGGAGATTAAATCGATTATCTCGCAGCGCGAAGTGGGGCGCGATACGATGAGCTTTGCGTCGGCGCTAAAGGGTGCTTTGCGCGAAGACCCGGATATTTTGCTACTGGGTGAAATGCGCGATTATGAGACCATTTCATTGGCTTTGACCGCAGCCGAAACCGGCCATTTGGTTTTCGGCACATTGCATACTTCGGGCGCCGCCGAAACCATTAACCGGATCATTGATGCGTTTCCGGCCGAAGAACAGCCGCAAGCGCGCTCCATGGTCGCCTCGTCTTTGCAATTGGTGATGACGCAGCAATTGATGAAACGCAAAAGCGGCGGTCGCATCGGTGCGTTTGAGGTAATGGTCTGCGTGCCCGCGATTAAAAACCTCATTCGCGAAGACAAAATTCCGCAAATCGCCACCGTTATGCAAACCGGCGCACAATACGGCATGATTACCATGGAAAAATATGTCGATGAGTTGGAAAAACAGGGCCTTATCGTTATTGAGGACGACTAGGCCGCTGGGCCAAATATTGCTCCAATCCGGCGCGATATGATGCCGCTTTTTCGGGCACATATCCCTCTATCTCAGCAATCAAACGGCGGGCTTTATCAAACGCGCCAAGCGTCACATAAACTTGCAAGGCCATCTGCCAAACTCGCGGTGCCGGATAATGTGGCAGCACATACGCTTCGAAATACGGCAGTGCAACAGGGCGCAGCAACTCAAAGCGCTGTTCTTTATAGATAAGATTTATCAAATAAATATTGGTGATGGCACGCAGGCGCTCGCCCAAAATCGGGTGGTGTAATTCCGGCGCATCCGCGCGGTCGTTAATATAGTCCTCCAGCGACATTTGCGTTGCGCGCGTATAGGCCAGCGTCGCCTGCCGCACATCAGCCATCAGAGAAAACAGCATAAAAATTCCGCCGACACAGGCCAGCGAGAGCGTAGAGATAGCAGCAACCCGCAACCGCTTATCAGCAATCGCGAAGGCACGGGGTAAATCGACCTCGGCCCCATCCGCTTTATCGGCCTTATCGGTGAAACTGAGACCCATCACCAGGGCAATGGCGAACATCCAATAATGCGCGCCGGAAGCAATATAGGGATATTCAAATTGCGTGTGCAGCAAAATAGGAAAAACCAAAGCGGCAATCAGCCAGCGATTGTTATGGGTTTGAAAAACCCGAATACCCAGCCAGATATACGGCCCCATAATAACCGCCATCCCAAACAGGCCGGTTTCAGACAAAATATGGATAAACAGATTATGTGGCACGGTGACCAAAGGGAAGAAATATAAATCTTCCGCAACACCATATTGCGCGAATTGCGCCATATAGACCGACAGATAACTGCCGAGCCCGTGGCCGAATAGCGGCTTTTCAACAAACCCCCAAAAGCCGACCACCCACATGGTAAAGCGGGTTTGAAACGAGCTTTGATTGGCGTCAAAAGACCGATCGACCAACTCACCGCCCAACCCCAAAATAGCAGCCAAGCCGCTGGCCGCCACATAGGTCAGTAAAAGTAACGCCACTGACATGACAAAACCGCGCTTGGCAGCAGGCCTGCGCGCAACCGAAAAAACATATATCGCCAACAGGCCAAGCCCGATGCCCAAGCCCAATAGAGCGGTCTTGCTCGGCACAAACGGCATATCAAGGGTGTAAAAAACCATCAGCGCCGCAACCATTATGCGTCGCCATCGGCTCATCGGGACAAGGGCAAGCGCCGCCGCCCCCATGACCAGCAAGCTGGCCATTAAAGAGCCGAGTAAATTATATTGCCCAAAACCGGCCGAGGGCTTGGTTAACCAATGCGGCAATTGCCCGCTCGATAGCCCCGTCCAGTGCATGAAAACCGGGTTTTCTTGAACCAGATAGAGCGCATATTGCGGTAACAAAGCCAGCCCGATAATGATAAACAGCAGCGCCATATCCGGCACCGTTGCGTCCGCACGCTCAACATGGTTCAGCAGGCCCAACACCAAAAGCCCAAAAGCCAGCAGCATGAAGGGCAGAAAATAATGCCCCATATGCATATGTTCAAAGCCACCGATAATATTGACCAGCAGCACAAAAACCGCGCCGATAACCGGCAGCAATAGCCCACCAAGCCAAAGCGGTGACCAGGCCAGCGCAGCGCGCCGCAGCGGCTGCCACCAAAGCGCCATTAGGCTGGCACAAATAGCCGCCCAAGCGCTTAAATTGCGCGCAACATAAGTCTCACCAATATCTGCAATATGCAGATTAAATGCTACGCCAAACAGTAAAAGGGCGCTCCACGTTAGCGGGGACTTAAAAAAAACCGGCAAGCGCATGGCAGAACTTTCAAAAAAAAGAGCGCCGTGCAAGCACGGCGCTCCTGATTTCATACATCGTATCGCGACTAGAAGTTAGCGATGGTCGTGTGACGCTTGGTGAGTTTACCGTCACTGTCGCCTTCTTTAGCGCAGAAATATACGTCGATGTGGCTCGCGCCGGCACCGGAAACGCGAACAATAATGTCGCCATTTTGCGATGAAGCATCGAGATTTGTGCAATCAACCGTACCGTCGCCCGTGACAGCTGATGAGCTGGCAATTGCGCGAATGGCTGTTGAGCCGGTGCGCGAGGTCGTATACGGGTTTTTGAAGCTCTCGAAAGGACCGCCTGCGGCACCCAACTGGCCGAAGCAACCGGAGCTGGCAACTGCAGCAGCGGCAGTCGTTGCTGATGTCAGTGTTGCCGATTTACACGCCACCGGGTCGGTGTCGATGCCTGCAGCACGAACGGTTTTGGTGTTTACCAACCACTGATGAACCGCTTTTGCGTTTGCATCGGTGACCGATTTTTTGGTGCTGTCGATATAACCTTGGTAACCGACAACGCCAACGGCGGCCAATACACCAATAATTGCAACAACAACCAACAGTTCAATAAGGCTAAAGCCTTTTTCGCTTCTTGCGCGAATGTCCATGGGAACTCTCCTCTATTTACAGACGCGCCTAAGCGCGATACCCAACAAAGTGAATAGACTTCAAATCCGTGCAGTTTGCAACTGCTTTTCGTAAGTTTTTTAATGCAGTGTTCCCTTAAAACCTCTATCATTACATGTAGTTATTAGGGGTTTCAGTATGGCTTTTCAATTCAAACGCGACCGTGGCGAAAATATTACACTTGTGCTGGCCGGCGACATTGATTTGGAGGTGACGCCCGAGATCAAAGCCCAGATTGCCAGCCAGAGCGAAGATGCCGCTTCATTGACAATCGACGCGACCAATATCAGCTATTTGGACAGCTCCGGCGTTTCCATTCTGATTATCGCCATGCAGACCTGCAAGCAAAAGAAGATTTCGTTCAACATCTCGTCAATCAGCGAGGAAGCCGTGCGTGTTTTGCGACTGGCCAAGCTCGACAAAATTTTGCCGATTGCGTCCGTTTCCGGCCCTGCCGATTTGATTGACGTTGATGTGTTCTCAAAAACCGGCGATGGCGATACCGCGATTGCGACCGAGATATCCCACCCCAGTGGCGGCGCGATGAATGAGCCGGAAGAGCCTGCAATGGCAACACCGTCGGCAGATGATGATTTAATCGCGGCCATTGCCAGCGGGGATATGAGCCCCGGCGGCAGTGTTGCCAATGAACAGGGTGCGCCCGCAATTGAAGCAGCACCTGAACCGGAGCCTGAAGCTGAACCCGTGCCTGAAGCTGAACCCAAAGCTGCTTCGACTTCGACTTCGACTTCGGCCCCCACCCCGCCGACGCCTGATGATGATAGCCAGAACGGCCCATCTGGCAGTAGCGGCAGTGGCGGCTTCACCCCGGGCACATTCGGCTGATAATATGCCGGAAAGCAATAGTCAGCTCGATATTGTCTACCGCATGATGTCGGCTTTTGCGTCAAGCTCTGACATGGCTCAAACGCTCTATGAGGGGCTTGATTATATTCGCGCAGAAATCGGTGCCGAGGCGGCGAGTTTTTTTGTTCTGCAGGAAGACGGGAATAAACTGCGCTGCGAAGCATGTATTGGCCCGGCCGATATTACCGGCCTTGAAATACCCGCCGATCAGGGCATTGTCGGCGCGGTAACCCAAAGCGACGAAATGCGTTATGTGCGCGACACTGTCGACGACCCGGACTTTACCGGCGCGGTTGATGCCAAAACCGGGTTTGAAACAAAATCCATGATTTGCGTGCCGGTCTCAGGCCATGGCAAACGCTTTGGCGCGCTACAATTGATTAACCGCAGCGATGGCGCATTATTCAGCGATGATGATGCCGCATTGGTTTCGGTTTACGGCAAAAGCGCCGCATTGGCTTTAGCCAATTCGCAAATGGCCACGCGCATGATCGAGGCTGATAATTTTCAGCGTGATTTACGTATGGCCTCGCGGGTGCAGGAGAGCTTATTTCCAAGCGCCGATTTTGACTTTATTCACGGTGTCAATGTGCCGAAAAAAGGCGTCTCCGGCGACCTTTATGACTATGTGGAGCGCGACGGGAAATTTTATTTCTGCATGGCTGATGTTTCCGGCAAGGGCACCGATGCGGCATTGGTGATGGCCAAAACGCATAGCCTGTTTCGCACGATCAGCCGCAATAATCCGGCGGTTAATGATTTGGCAGCGCGCGTTAATGCTGAGCTTGTGGAAACCGCCTTTAACGGCATGTTCGTCACCGCCATTATCGGCTGCTACGAACCCGAAAGCGGCGCCATGCAATGCTGCAATGCCGGTCACGAGCCGGGGCTGATTGTCGATACAACAGGCAGGTTCTCCTATGTCGAAGCCAGCCTGCAACCGCTCGGCATTCTTGATTTCGAAGCCGCAGATATTAGCGTTGAACATCACGACCTCAGTTCGGCGCGGTTGTTTTGCTATTCCGACGGCATTACCGAAGCCGAGATTAACGGCACCATGTTGGGCGCGGCCAAGCTGGCAGCAATCCTATCGGAGCAAATGGGTTTCGCCATTGCCGACCAAATTATCCATACGGTCGATGTGGTCCGCCAAAAAGCCGATCGCCTATCAGATGATTTGACCCTATTGGGACTTGGCTGTGCACCGCGCAAGCAAATCGCAAGCGGCTTGCAAGCCGGTATTGTCGAACCGGCACTCTCCGGTGAACAATTTCTGTTCAACATCTCGATCACCAATGAAGTGCCGGAACTGCGTCGCCTGCGCCGCGAAATAGAGAAACAGTTGGGCGCAACACAGGCGCATGGCATTGCGGTGAATGTTTGCCTCGCCGTTGATGAGGCGACACAGAATATTATTCGCCACGCCTTCCCCGAAAATATGAGCGGGCGGATTGAGGTTGGCGGCTATATTGCGGCGCAAAAACTGCATGTCAGCATCACCGACACGGCACCACTCATTGACCTCGATAGGGTGAAGCCCCGCGATCTTGAAGATATTCGTGAGGGCGGTCTCGGCACGCATTTAATTCAAGAAATTACGGAGAAAGCGCGGTGGTGGCATGATGGGGACCGCAATCGCCTTGATTTGACCTTCGCGCTTTAGCCCTCGGCCATCATGTCATATTGCGCCGCGCCGCTCTGATGAGGCGCAAACGCATTTTCAATTCATCCCGCGCCTTCGCCGCTGCATTGGCTTCGGGCGGCGCGCCATAGCTAAGGCGGCAAAACAGGTCGGCAAATTGCTCCACCGGCTCAGCCAATAAAGGCGTCGCCCTCGCCCATCGCCGCGCAAAACTCATACGCCCCTCATAGGCCGCACGCGCCAGCCCGTCTTTGCTCGCCAAAGCCAGAAATTGCTGATCCAAGCGCACCATCGGGTCGCGACGCACCCACCAGCGCCACAAAAACAGCGGCACGATAAATGCCAAACTGGCGACTAGCCAAAAACTGACAAAAGAAATAAGTCGTCCCAACACGGTGCCGGATAATAATTCGCGGCGTGCCGCTTCATCATAAAGCACAATGTCGCTGTTCAAGCGCACAACAAAAGCGTCAACGCGCTGCAAGCCGCGCTGCATGACACCGCGCCAACCCGGCAATGTCTCAACACTTACGCCTTCTAATTGCCGCGCGCGAAAGCGACCCACCGCGCTTGGCACAACTTGTGTCGGGTCAAGGCGCAGCCATTCGCCCGGCTCGATTTCAGCTTCAACCCAAGCATGCGCATCGGATTGGCGAATACGGTAATATTGCCCAAAGCCGTTCCACTCGCCGCCGTGATAACCGACAACGACATGCGCCGGAATGCCCGCCGCGCGCAACGCCGTCGCCATGGCCATGGCGTAATGGCTGCAATAGCCATTTTTCGTGTCAAAAAAGAAGCTGTCCAAACGCCCCGACGGCACCCCGTCGAGCGTTTCGGGCCGCAATGTATATTGATATTCCCCCGAGGCGAAATGCGCCAAAAGGCGATCGATAAAGACCTGACGCGACCCCGCTTGTGCAAAATTTTCACGCGCCCATGCGGCCAATTTTGGCTGCCCCGAAATCTGCAAGCTGACCGGCACATTGGCGCGATATGGGTCATCAAGACTTGAGGTCACCAGCACTTGCTGGTCAAGCACACTGGTTCTGGTGCGCTTCACATATTCGCCATAGCGATTAAGCCGCGCATTATCGTCAATACGCGCCGCCAGCGCGATGCCCAAAACCGGATGCCAATCGGGGGCTTGGCGTGCATGACGAATACCGTAACGCAGGGTCTCATCAACCTGCCCCAATCTTTTATCAAAAGGCAGCGCTCCGATTTGTGCATCGCGGCGCGGGTCGCGCGACCAGCTTGCGCCGTCCATCAGCCCCAACACATGAACCCGCCAATACAGGTCTTTTTGCGCTAGCGGCTTGTCGACAAAAGCACGAAACGCATCGTCGCCGTTCAGTATCACGTTGGAAAAACGCCCCATATCGAGGCGGTCGCCGACGCCACTTGTGGCTTGCGGCGCAACCAGCCCCGGGATCGCCGCCGGATTTATGCGCGGCATCAAAATAAAGGCGGCAATGGCAAAGAACAAAGAACCTGACAGCGCCACTACGATCGGCAATAAGCGAATGCGTAATCCCGATAGCGGCATGTCGTTAATGCGCAGCGTGTAAACCCCGGCGTAAAAAATAACCGCCACCAGCAGCAATAAAAACACGAACACATTAGTTGATAACACCATGACACATAGCGCCGGAAAAATGACGCCGATAAGATTAAACGCGCCCGGGCGACCGTCTTCCATAACTTGTTCGCAAACCGACAGCACCAATACCACCAGCATGAAATAAGGGGCTTGCGGCGGTTGCGTCAATTGCGCCAACAAGGCGAGCATGGCCGGTATCAGCACCAATAAAAGCGCCGTGCGCCACCAGCGCCGCGGCATCAGCGCAACCGGCCACATGAGCAACCATAAAAAGAAAGCGCGTATATCGGTGAACAACGCCATCATGAGCGCTACCGGCGCAGCCGCCAGTGCCAGCAGCAGCGCGGTTAATTGCGCCTTTGCCGAGCCGGGCAAAAAACCAACCCTATTTTGTCCGCGCCAAAGCATAGAAAGCTTTCTCCCGCGCCGGTTTGTCGTAAATCTGATAATCCGCACCCAGCAGGGTCATGCGTGCCGGTGCGCCAATGCGTTCAGCGACCGCCAATCCGCCCGATAAATAAGACAGGCCGGTTTCCAGATCGCCCTTTGGCTGGCGCAATATAATCTCGCCTTGCGTGTCCAGACCATGATCGCGCACCATCGTCTCGCGCGTCGCGGCATAACGCTTCCAGTCAATCCGCGCCGGCGGGTCGGACGCGCTATAATCGCGCAAATCGCCCAACTCATCGGCAAAATTATTTTGCTGGCGTTTTTTTTCAGCGGCCTGCGCCACAAGTGCCGGATTGCCACGCGGATAGGCTTGCGCGGGCTGTTGTGCAGGCATCGGCGCGACCACAATATCGCCCGGCGGGCGCAGCCAACTCCAGGCCCGTGCGATGCCGAAAGGAAAGAGTGTTTCGACTTTGAGCGGCGGCACCTGATAAACCCCGCGCGCCAAAGCCCCGACCGGCACAAGAATGCTCGTCGCGCCATTGGATAAATCGAGCGGCATATCACCCATCGGGCCGGATAATTTCAGATTAAAAGCAGGCTGGTCTTTGCGCAGCGCAAGGCGAATATGCTGCACGCCATCAGCAAAATAATAAGGTTCGAGATGAATATCGACACGCAGCCCTTGAATGTTGCGCACACTGGCAATCAGCGACAGCATGAAAACCAGAAACAGAAAAATTACCCCAAGCAAGATAAAATTATTCTGCACCTTATAGCCCATGGCGAAACTGGCCAGCACCAGAAATCCGGCATAAAGGCCATAGCGATTGGGCAGGATAAAAATTTGACTTTGCTTTATCAGCCATGTGCCGCCCGTCCATTTGCGCCGACGCATGCTGAGGCGCCGTGTCAGGCGCTCTGAGAATGACAGCGATTTTTTGTTGTGTGATGCAGCACCCGACATGACGACACTGTTTGCCCCTCTTTGCCCTTAAGGCACCTCGACTTGTTGCAGAATATCTTGCAATAGGGCGCTGCTGGCACCGGTGTCAGTATTGGTAATTGGCCCCAGACGATGCTGCAAAGCCGGCGCAAATACCGCCTGCACATCCTCAGGCTGGCAATAATCGCGCCCGTCAATCATCGCATGCGCCTGCGCCAGACCTTTAACCTGTATCAGCGCGCGCACCGATAAATTGGGCAGGCTTGCCGCACGCAACCGCGCCGCAAGATTTTGCAAATAGCCGATAACCGCATCACTGAAAGTAATTTGCGCGCAATGACGGCGCAAAATGTTGAAGTCACCGGCAGCTAAAACCGGCGTGCCCTGCTCAAAATTTTCTGCGCCCGATATGGCGTCGCGCAAAATATCCGTCTCCACGGCATTGGAGGGCAGACCGAGGCTGAAAGAAACGGAAAACCGGTCAAGCTGGCTTTCCGGCAAAGGCGATACACCGATTTGTTCGGTTGGGTTTTGCGTCGCAATAACGATAAACGGGTCGGGCAAAATATAGCTCGAGCCGTCAACCGTCACTTGCCGCTCAGCCATCGCCTCCAGCAAAGCCGACTGACTTTTGGACGGCGCCCGATTTAATTCATCCGCCAATAAAAGCTGGGTGAAGACCGGCCCTTGCCGAAAGTCAAAATCGCCGCTTTTCGGGTCGAATATATTGACCCCGACAATATCCGAAGGCGTTGTGTCATTGGTGCATTGCAAGCGGCTCCAATCGAGCTGTAAATGATGCCCCAAGGCCCGTGCCAAGCTGGTTTTGCCCATCCCCGGCGTATCCTCAATCAGCAAATGCCCGCCCGACAGCATCGCCGCAAGCGCCAAACGCACCTGTTCTTCTTTATCCCGCACCGTGACCAAAACGGCGGATACGACATCGGCCAGACATGCAAGGTCCGGCGCGCCCTCAATGGGCTTTTCTTCAGCAGCACTCATAACCAACTCACAACTAAAAACTTTAGCCACAATATAGGCTAAACAAGCAAAAACCATAATCAAACTTGCTTTTTTTTGCCTGATAACCCAATTTCGGCCTATGAGTGAGAGTGATTTTGCACCAACTGTTGCACCTACGCCAATCGTCCATTGCCGTCATTGTCGGTTTTGGGACGCGCATATGATTGCCCGCCCAACCCGCACGCCGGAGGGCCTATGTCGGCGTAAAGCCCCTGCCCCCGCCATGCTGGCCGATGAAGCGGACACCGGCACAAGCTGGCCGAAGACTTTTGAAGATGATTGGTGCGGCGATGGCGAGCCGAATGAAGCGACAGGTTTTTAGCCGCCTGCCAAATCACCGGCTGAGAAGATGGGCAGATAAAGCGCCACAACCATCATACCGATAAGGCCGCCGACAAACACAATCATCACCGGTTCGATGACGGTTGAGAGACCCTCAACCAGCGCGTCGAATTCTTCTTCATAATAATTGGCAATCGAGTTCAGCATTTCTTCCATATTACCCGTGCGTTCACCGACAGCGATAAGCTGCGACAGCTCAACCGGAAATACTTTTTCCTTGGCAAATAATGAAGACAGCTCAGCACCCGTCATGACATCGCGTTTCACACGGTCGAAAGCGTTCATGAATAAAGTATTGGTGGTGACAGTGGAGGCGACCGTCAGGGTTTCCAACACGCTGACACCGGCGGCAAATAAATTGGCCATAAGCAATGAGGAGCGCGCCACCACCGCCATCATGATAATGCCGCCGAAAAGCGGCAGTTTCAGCAACAGCATGTGCCATAAATAACGATAAGGGTGCACATATTTGGTCATCAGGCTGTGAAATGTAATCGTGCCGAAAACCACCGCAAACACGCCCAGCACATTGCGAATATCGGCAATCCATTCGCTGGCATCGACAATGGCTTGTGTCGGGCCGGGCAGCGCAATGCCCATTCCCTCATACATTTCTTGGAAAGTCGGCACCACATTGGTCAGCATGAACAGCGAAATACCCAGCGAGACGGTAATCAAGGTTACCGGATAGAACATGGCCGATTTGATACCGGCTTTAATCTTTTGCTGCTTTTCAAGAATTTCCACCAGCTTGTCGATAAACTTATCGAGCATGCCCGATACTTCACCCGCCTCAATCATATTGCGATAAACATTGTCGAAATGGCGTTCATGCTCGCGAAATGCGGCCGAGAGTGGCTTACCGTCATTCAGGGTCGAAATCATTTGCTGCGTGACCCGTTTCATATTCGGATTTTTAGTTTGCCCCGCCACCATAACCAGCCCGTCCAAAATCGGCAGACCGGCGCGAATCATGGTGGATAGCTTTTTAGTGAACATGAGGATTTCTTTTGACGGTATCGACCCGAAAGGCCCCCAAGTGATTTGAATATCCAGCGCACCGGATTTCTTCTCTTTCACCTCTTTGATTTTTTTGACCCTGATGCGCTGCTGGCGCAAAGTGGAGCGCGCGCGCGCCATGCTATTGGCTTCGACTTGCCCTTTTACCTTTTTTTTGCCTTGTAAACCGGCATATGCATAAAACGTCATGACAAAACCTTAATTGACCACCAGCACACGGGTAAACTCTTCAAGACACAAGACGCCGTCTCTAATGTAATCGCGCCCGACCTCTTGCATCGTCATAAAATTATCAAGCCGCGCCGCTTCCAAAATTTCCGGGGCTTGCGCTTGCTTCAAAATCGTTTCTTCAACTTCGGGCGTGACCCGCAACACTTCGTAAATGCCCTGCCGGCCTTTATAACCCGTGCCTTCGCAACTCGCACAACCGCTGCCCTTGCGCGGCTGCATAGCTTGCACTTCTTCGGCGCTAAAGCCGATATATTCAAGCGCGGCGGGCGTCGCATTGTCATCAGGCACCAGACAATCAGGGCAATTTTTACGCGCCAAACGCTGCGCCACCACCAGCGATAAGGCGGCTGAAATCATGAAGCTCGGCACACCCATATTGAGCAGCCGCGAAATCGTCGAAATGGCATCATTGGTATGCAAAGTGGAGAGCAGCAAGTGGCCGGTAAGCGCTGCCTTCACGGCAATCTCAACCGTCTCTTGGTCGCGAATCTCACCCACCAGAATAACCTCAGGGTCTTGGCGCAAAAAGGCGCGCAAAATGGAGGAGAAGGAAAGGCCGATTTTCTCATTGGCCTGTGTCTGTCCCAAACCCTCCAGATAATACTCCACCGGATCCTCGGCCGTCATAATATTGGTGCCGGGGTCGTTAATATATTGCAGCGCGCCATACAGCGTTGTGGTTTTGCCCGACCCTGTCGGCCCGGTGACCAACACCATGCCCTGCGGCGCGGTAATGGCGCCGATGAGTTTTTCTAAATCCGCCTCTTTGAAGCCGATTTTCTCAATCGACAGTGACGGGTCGCCTTTCAAAAGGCGGATGCAAATGCGCTCGCCATTTTTGCCCGGTAGCACGTTAAAGCGGGTATCAACATCCTCGCCATCAGGCGCTTTAAAGGTAATGGCACCGTCTTGCGGCAGACGTTTTTCAGCAATATCGCAATCGGCCAAAATTTTGAGGCGAGTAATGACGGCCAAATAATTGTGAAACAGGAAATCAGAAAACTGGTCTTGCGCTTGCAGCACGCCGTTAATACGAAATCTGATACGGGCGGTTTCGCGATAGGGTTCAATATGAATATCGCTGGTATCGGTCGTGACCGATTGCTCCAAAATATCATCGACGAATTTGATGACCACGGTCGGGTCGTCAATATCATAGGCGGAACGCCGCCGCGGCGTGGGACGCAGGGCCTCAGCGGCAGGGGCAGCGGCGACCTCCTCTTGCTTTTTCTGCCCCAAACTGGCTTGCACATCTTCATGCCCCATGCAGGCCGCGAACTCGCTGGGCTTGATGAGGAAGAACTCAACATTTTGATTGCTCAGCGCCTTAATCTGATTAGCCAAAGTGGCTTTGGTCGGGTCCACTGTCGCAACCCGCAAAAACCGCCCTTCGCGCGCAAATGGCAGAATATGCTCACGATCAATCATATCTTTGGACACCGAGGTCAGCGCGTCTTTGGCAACATCGCTGGGGGCGATATTTTTGCGCCGCAACGCATAAGCACGCGACAAAATATTGACCACTAATTCTTCTTCAACCGCTGCTGCCGGAGGCTTACTGGGGTCGTCCGGGTCGGGCTTGGCTTCCATCAAAAGGGCCAGCGCACGCGATGAGCGCGATTCAGCCTGCACCATAATCTCGGTCATTTTAGCCTCATCGACCTGACCGCTGGCTTGGAGAATACGCAAAACGCGATCCGCAACATCCTTTGTGTATTCAGTCATGCCCTAACGCCCTTAAACATATTTCCCGAAACTTGCCGCACCTGACTAGTTTCCGTCAATCTTTTTGGGCTTCTCGGCCAATTTCTTGATGAAGTTTTGCGACCCCTCGCGCCGTGTTTCCTCACCCTTCATCAGCCTTTGCCCTAGCGCCGTGTCCTCAGCACCTGGCACATTGGGGTCAATATTGCCTGCCGCTTCAGCCGCAGCACTGGCGGCTTTGGCCGCTTTATCAAGCGCGGCTTTGCGCGCTGCCTCGGCGGCGCGGCGTTTTTCCTCCGGATCAATTTCCGGTATCCGGTTCAATGGCAGCGTCAGCAAATACCCATTGGCATCGGTCAGCATGATGCGGTCATTGGTAATTTTGGCAATCGTGCCTTCCGCATTGCCAAGCTCTTGGCCTTCGGTAAGAAAATATTCAAGCTTGGTCAGGCGCGTTACATCTGTGCGCCCGCTATCGAGTTCATCATCACCGTCAAAATAAACATAAGGGCTGACCGAGATGATGGCGTGACTGTCAAAATTGCGCCCGCGCTCCGGCCCGGGCACACGATTGACCACGAGGCACGGCAAATCATCTTTGCGGAACAGCGCGCAATACGCCTCGCCATGGCGCTCCGAACGCAACGGCCCGATATCCATATTATAGAACATTTTGCCTTTATGCTTATCATCGCTTTCGCGGCGCAACGAAATATCGCTATCCATAAACTGATAATATTTGGCAAAAAATTCGCGCGCGCCGCGCATCGCTTTTTCCTCATCGGCAAACTGCCCAAGTCGCGCATAGGGCATACGCGCCTTGGTCAAATGGCTGTCATCAACCTTAACCGGCGCGGGCACGGCCATGCGGGCCAGTTGGTCATTAATGGCTTTTTCGCGAATAAGAAAACGCCGTCCCAAAACCAGCTTATCGTCTGCGCCCAAATCATTGCGCACACGCAAACGCGGCACATCCGTGTCATAAATCTTGGCCAGCTTCGCAATCGTGTCGCTGCGCAAAACAATATGCGTGAGCGGACCATTATCGCGCGGGCTGACATAAAACCGCATCGGGTCGGCAAGCTGCTTTTCACGCAAGGCATTATTCATGCCCAGCATATCGTCAACCTGCATCACCAGCTTGCGGGCAATAGACGACAGGGTCTCGCCCTTATTGCGCTGATACACCCAACGCCGTTCGCGCCCCGACCAGAAGAGCTGGCCGGATCTGGGCTTCTCAACCTCCTCAATAACATGAATGACCGGCTGGGTTTGCGGCTTGGAGAGCACCAGCCCGTCGAGGCGATATTTGCGCGCGGCGAAAGCGGTAAAGAAATCAGGGTCAGAAATCGGGGCAGGAATAATGACTTCTTCCTCAACAATCACGTCACCATCGCTCGGCGTATCGCCTGTGCCTTGCTGCAATTGCAGTGCCTTGCGCGCCAGTTCTTCGGCTTCGCGTTGCAAGCGCAGGCGCTCATCCAATCGCTTCAGCCCGCGCACAAACGGGTCTTGCGGATCGGCGGCGGCGATATCTTGCTTAACCGGTTTTGGCTTTTCAGCTTGCGCCGAACTTTGACCGGCGGGCGCATCAACCGGGGCGGTTTGTGCTGAGACAGCAGCGTTTCCGCTGACCGCAATTGAGATGATAAAGGCCCAAAGAACCGGGGAGAAAGAGCTTACCAATAAACGCATTACTTCTTCGCCTCCGCCGCTTTCTTGGCCGGGTCATCCAATTCCGCATCATAGTCGCGTTTGGTCGGCACCATCAGGCTGGCTTTGATGTTCAAATTCGGGGTTCCGGTTTGCGGGTTCATTGTCTCTTTCAGCACGCTGGCAATTTTCAACTCATCAACAAAGATTTTGCGAATATCGACATAGACATCATAGCGCCCCTGAAGATTAAGCTCGACCAGATTTGCTTGCTGCACACGATTGCCGATAATCACCTTGCGGTCATCCATTGAGGATAAATTATAACCCTGCAATTCAATATCGTATTTCTGCAAAGCGGCGACATAGCGATTGAATAATGTTTCCAAATCTGTATTCGGCATGAGCTTATCGATACGCCGCTTGGCATCTTGCTCCAATGCCGACAAGCGCACCGCCATGCTGTCCGCCAGTTTTTTATCCTCCGCCATTTGCGCTTCAAAACCACGAATTTGCGTAAGCTTTCGCCCATTATCTGAAATTTGTGGCTGGATGATAGCCAAATTGACCGCCGGTGGCACGGCCGCAACCAGCACCAGAATAATCGCGCGAATAATCGTATAAGGCAAAAGCGACGCCCCCGATTGGGCGTCATAAGCCGCGGCCGCATTGCGCACGCCGATAAGCCGCGTCACCCCACCTGCACCGGCACGAAAGCGTGACAGCAGACCGCCAAAGCGGGTTTTGGTTTTCTCGTCTTCATCAAACGCGTCTTCACCAAACGGGTCGTCCCCCAAAACTGCGTCTATTTCTTCATCAGTGAGGGAAACCTGCCCATCATCGGCATCGGCACCGGTATCGGCACCGGTATCGGCATCGGAAAGGGCGCCATCATCCATCGCGGGCGCGAATTCTTCCAGCAAATCATCGGTTCCGAAAGTTACCTGCGCGGCTTGTTTTTCACTGCGATATTTTTCGGCAACCTCAAGCGCAGCCTTTTCATCGACCATCATCGCGCCATCGCCATCCTCAATATGGTCGAGCAAATCGGCAAAGGCGCGCGCTTTGGCATCCTCATGCGGCGTCAACAAAACCGGCGCGGCGGCTTCATCCGGCATGGCGTGTTTCAGTGCTGCCATATCAAGCGCGCCAGATGAAGGCTCAATCGCACCCGATATTTCAGCCAAAAGCCTGCGCGCATCAGCCGATAAAGGCTGGCCAGTTTGAGGCATTTCTTGCCCGGATTGGGGGGCTGAATGATGGGTCGAGTCAGACATTATTGCATCCTCGACAAGGTGAGTGTCATCGAGAAGCGCCAGAAGTCGCCATCCTTTTCGGTTTCCACCGTCGGGTCGCGGCGGAGTATTTTGGCCGTGCGTAAATTGCGCTTCAGCCGATTAATATCTTCATTTTCCAACGCCAGACCGGCCATGGTCACACCGTCCTTAGCGTCAATTTCAAGTATTTGCAGCTCGGCACCGGCGGGCAAGAGCGCGGGCAATTTTGACAAAAACACGCCATAGCCGCGATTGGCCGAATTGGCGCGAATATCGGTAATGACCTGATTTATCTCCGTCAGCTTTTTCTCATTCACCTGCCGCCGCAATGCCTCAGCCCGCGCCGCACTGGCGGCTGCGTTATATTGCGTCGACGCCTCGCGGGTTTGCAGATAAGCCGGCACCGTATTCACCCCCAGCACCGTGCCGGAAAATAAAATCACCGCGACAATGGCCAGCGATAAAATACGATTGACCGCCCCCAATTGTCGGTTGCGCCGAATGCGCGGCGCGTCTTCAAGGAAATTCATCGAGATTAGGCGGCTATGCATATTGGCGCGGCTGCGCCCTTCAACATTCAGGCCCTGCGTGGCCAGCCCCATCGCGGTTGTGAAAATCGACGGATTGGCAAAAAAATCGACATATTTTTGATGCTCATTCGGCACCTCAACATCGTCCATCGCGTCATAGATAACGACGCGCGCTGTGCCGAGCCGCTCATGCAGCAGGAAGTAAAAATTTTCAATCTCGCGATATTCGGAAACCAGAAACACTTTATCAGGGCGTTGCACATCATAGGTCTCAACCAGAAAAGCAATCGCCTGCTTCACCTGCTCGCTGACCCGAATGGCGACTTCCTCCCAGAAATCACCCTCGACCTCATCGACACGTTCAAGCTCCATCAGCAGGGCTTCGTCAAAATCAGAGATATTGATTTTGTGCATATATAGGCGGCCGCGATAATGCACCACAATCTGATTATTGCCCGGGCATAAATGCACGGCGAAAAATGGCTTATAGCGCTCATCGGTGCTCATCCGCGCGTAAATGCCATTGACCAGAGAGAACAGCTCATTCTCGACAAACACCGGAATGAGATTGGCCTCCAGCATTAGTGACCGATAGCGTTCCAGTTCACCGACCGGCAGGCTGGCTATCATCACATCGATGCGGTCTTCGCCCTCATTGGCATACAGAATTTGATGTCGCACCACGCGCCCGACAAGATTGGTCAGCTCAGGGTCAAATTCCTCCCAAAACTCCGGCTCCTCAGCCTCCTCGGCCAGCTCGGCCTCTTCCATATAGGGAAGTTGCAAAACGCGCACATCGAACAAAGAATGAGGAATGGAGATGCCCGCATCAACACCGTCAATGCCGGCCTCTTTGGCAGCGGCGGAAATTTGGTCAGCGAGGTAATTGAAATTGTCCTGCACAGGCGAGCGCCCAATGGCGTTCTCCAACGACCAGCTGACCAAACGGTCCAAATCCCAATCATCAAGGGTCGGGTGAAGCTGCACCACGGAAACTGCATCAGGATGAAGCTTGACCGCCACAATCCGCTCTTGCTGCCGCAAAAGCGGTCCGGCAATTTGCACGGCTCCGGCAAGGAAAGCTTCGGCTCTACTCATACAGTCAACACCCGTTTACCAAACGCCTTACACCCAAGAACTTTTCTTAAAAGCCGATTGGGCAGGCATCATGATGGGCGGCGATTATTCCGAATCACCGCTCATTTCTTAGTTTTACCACAAAAAACCGCACAAATTTATCACAAGACGCTGTTTTAGCGTCCGTGACGCAGACTTGTCACGCGCCCAAAAGCGGCCCTATAGTAAACAAAACTTTGGGGGGGATGATTATGAGTTCAGTAGAGATTAAAGCGATATCAGGTGGCGTCGGTGTTGAATTGGCAAATGTCGATATTGGCGGCGGCTTGAGCAATGCTGATTTTGTCGCCATTCAGAACAGTTTTATCGAACATGGGCTGGTGTTTTTGCATGGCCAAGATATGACGCCGGAGCAGCATATTGAATTTGCTGAACGTTTTGGCGAGATTAACGTTAACCGCTTTTTCCCGAAGGTGGCGGGCTATGAGAAAATAGCTTCCGTGACCAAGGAGAAGGACCAGGTGACCAATATTGGCGGCGGCTGGCACACAGACCATAGTTATGACCAAATTCCGGCCATGGGGTCGATTTTGCTGGCCCGCGAAACCCCGCCTGTCGGCGGCGATACGCTGTTTGCCTGCATGTATAAAGCCTATGACAGTCTGTCACCGGGTTTGAAAGCGACTTTGGAAAATATGAATGCCGTTCATTCAAGTCGCCATATTTTCGGTGACCAATCAGCCTATCGGGATGAGATGGACGATGTATTTGAAAATGCCGACAAAGCGACGCAGGACGCCGTGCATCCGGTCATCATCACCCATCCTGAAAGCGGCAAAAAAGCGCTTTACGTCAATCCGGCTTTCACTTTGCATTTCGAGGGTTGGACGCCGGCCGAGAGCAAGCCGCTATTGGATTTTCTGTATGATCACGCGACTTTAATGGAGCGCACGACGCGCTTCAAATGGGCCGAAGGGTCGGTTGCCATTTGGGACAATCGCTGCACATGGCATTATGCGCTAAATGATTATCACGGCACACGCCGCGAGATGCACCGCATCACGCTGGAGGGGTCGCCGCTTAATTAGAGCCGGTTAACAGCTTCGGCTAGGCGAGCATTTCCTCGACCTGGCCGAGGCGTTCTTTGCCGAAAAATGTCTCGTCACCGACAAAGAAAGTCGGAATGCCGAAAGCACCGCGCGCGACAGCGGCATTGGTGTTTTCCATCAGCTTCGCCTTAATCGCGTCATCGCTCATATCGGTCATGATTTTACCGGCGTCAAACCCGGCATCGGCATAGGCTTTGTGCAGCACTTCGGGGTCATCTAGTTTCAGCCCCTGCTCCCACATGGCATCGACCATTGCGTCGATATATTTCATCAGATAACCATCGCGTTCAGCGACCAGCGCGCCGCGCACAAGCATCAGCGACATGATCGGAAAATGCGGATTCATTTTGAAGCCGGTCAGCGCGTGGCGGTCGATAAAGCGCTGCATCTCAATCATGTCATAGTCGGGTTTGTTCTTAATATCGCCAAAGGCAATCATCGGTGCCTGATTGCCGGTAGCCTTAAAAATGCCGCCCAAAAGACATGGGAGATAATTAAATGTCGCGCCCGTGCGCGCCTCAATTTGCGGCACAATCTTGTGCACCAAATAGGCATTGGGACTGGCGAAATCGAAAATGAAATCAACTGTTTTGCTCATGGTAAATCTTCCTTTACTGGAAACCCACAGACGAGCCCTAGAGACGAAGCCTAGAGACGAAGCCTAGAGACGAAACCCTAATGCAGCAAGGCGTGTCTGCCAATCGGTTAATTGGGCCGCGTCAGGGAATAGCCCGTGCCGCGCACCGTGCGAATAATATCGCGTCGCGCCGTGCCGCCATCAGCGCTTTTATTCAAGGCGCGGCGCAGCCGGCTCATATGCACATCGACAGTACGGTCTTCGACATAAATGCCATGACCCCAAACTTTATCAAGCAATTGCTCGCGCGAGAACACGCGCTCTGGGCGTTCCATCAAAACCGATAAAAGTCGAAATTCTTTCGGACCCAAATGAATCCGATTGCCATCGCGCTCCACCCGCATGGTGTCGGGGTTGAGCACAAGGTCTTCAAATTGCATCACATCTTGCAGCAAAGACGGGCGGGCGCGGCGCAGCAGGGCTTTCACCCGCGAGACCAATTCGCGCGGCGAGAACGGCTTGGTGATATAATCATCAGCGCCGGTATCAAGCCCCAATGCGCGGTCGCCTTCTTCGCCGCGCGCCGATAGCATAATAATCGGCAAAAGCCGCGTGGTGGCGCGGGCGCGCAATTCGCGGCAAACATCAATGCCAGAGGCTTCCGGCATCATCCAATCCAGCACCACCAGATCAGGGTCCGTATCCTCAACAAGGTCAATGGCGCGCCGACCATTATCGGCTTGCACGGTTTCGAAACCGGCTTTTTCGAGATTATAGCGCAGCAGTTCAAGCTGTGCCGGTTCATCATCAACAATCAATATGGTCGCCGACATGAACTTACCTCGCTTACGCAGAATCCGCAGGGCCGCTGACAACATCCACTTTCGGACGCTCATCGGCAGGCATTGACCCGTTTACTTGAAAATAAACCTGCTCGGCAACGGCAGTCGTATGATCGCCAATGCGTTCGATATTTTTCGCGATAAACAGAAAATGCGAACTGACACTGGCCTGTTCGGCTCCATTGGCAATCACTGCCAACAAATCGCTATGCAAGCTGGAATAAAGCTCATCAACCTCTTGGTCGCGCTCCCAGACCTCCATCGCCTGCTCGGCATTGCCGGTGGCATAAGCGTCAAGCGCTTGGCGTAACATGCCCTGCACAATATCGGCAATCCGCGCCAAGCTAATCGTGTCGCTGCGATTGGTTTCTTCATTGATAATCACATGGCTGCGCTTGGCGATATTTTTGGCATAGTCACCGACACGTTCCAGCACTGAGGCGATTTTGACCGCCGACAAAATGCTGCGCAAATCGGTCGCCATGGGCGCGCGCGTTGCAATCACCTCAATGGCGCGGTCGTTCAAATCTTGTTCAAGCTGGTCCAGTTCGCTATCGCCAGCGATAATCTTATCAATCGATGAGGCGTCGCGATTTTCCAGCGCGTCAATGGCAGCGGCAAATTGCTGTTCAGCAAGGCCGCCCAATCGCGCGACGAGCTTGTTCAAATCAGCGAGGTCGCGGTCAAAAGAAGATACAATATGGCTATCCGTCATTATCCTATTTTCCCTGAAATATAGGCTTCGGTTTGCTGATTTTGCGGCTTGGTGAAAATCGCCTCCGTCTGCCCGTGCTCGACCAAATCGCCGAGGTGAAAATAAGCGGTGCGTTGCGAAATACGCGCCGCTTGCTGCATTGAATGCGTTACGATGACAATCGTGTAATCGCGGCGCAATTCTTCCATTAATTCTTCAATCACCGCCGTGGCAATCGGGTCGAGGGCCGAACATGGCTCATCCATCAGCACAATAGCCGGATTAACGGCAATGGCACGGGCAATGCATAAACGTTGCTGCTGCCCGCCGGACAGGCTGGTGCCCGAGGCGGTCAGGCGGTCTTTGACCTCTTCCCATAATCCGGCGCGCTTCAAGCTACGCTCGACAACCTCATCCAGCGTTGCGCGGTCTTGCGCCATGCCATGAATGCGCGGGCCATAGGCGACATTATCGTAAATCGATTTCGGAAACGGGTTAGGCTTTTGAAACACCATGCCGACACGGGCGCGCAATTCCACCACATCAACAGCGTCCGAATAAATATTCTGCTCATCAATGCTCACCGTGCCACCAACGCGGCACCCATCAATCACATCATTCATACGATTGATACAGCGCAAGAATGTTGACTTACCACAGCCCGACGGGCCGATAAGCGCGGTCACTTCATTGGCATTCAAATCGAGGTCAATGCCGTGCAATGCGCGCGCCTCGCCATAATGCACGGTTACATCGCGCGCCTTGATTTTTACGTTTTGGTTCTCAGTATCCGTCATTCTACCATCGCTTCTCAAATCGCCTGCGGAAATAAATGGCCGCTGCATTGACCACCAGAAGCAGGGTTAACAATACCACAATTCCGGCGCTTGTGCGGGCCACAAAGGCGCGCTCGGGATTATTGGCCCACATATAAATCTGCGCCGGAAGAACCGTCGCCTTCGCCGTCACATCGCCGGGCACATCAACAATAAACGCCATCATACCAATCATCAAAAGCGGCGCGGTTTCGCCTGCTGCTTGCGCCAGCCCGATAATGGTGCCGGTTAAAATGCCCGGCATGGCCAGCGGCAATACGTGATGCATAATCACCTGGGTGCGCGACGCGCCAACCCCCAAAGCGGCTTCGCGAATGGAGGGCGGGATAGAGGCAAAGGCGGCGCGCGTCGGGATGATGATGCGCGGCAAGGTCATCAAGGCCAGCACAAAACCACCGACCAGCGGCGCCGAGCGCGGCAAATGGAAGAAATTAATAAATACCGCCAAGCCCAAAAGGCCGTAAACAATCGACGGCACGGCAGCGAGATTGTTGATGTTCACTTCAATCAACGCCGTTGCGCGATTTTTCGGCGCAACTTCCTCAAGATAAATCGCGGCCAAAACACCGAGCGGAAAACTGACAATCAGCGTCACCAGCAGCGTCCATAAAGAGCCGACCAGCGCGCCTCGAATACCGGCCATTTCCGGCTCGCGACTATCGCCATTGGTAAATAGGGCGAAAGCAAATTTGCGGCTGATGCGGTTTTCGGCCAGCAACTTATCGGCCCATACCAAATCGCGGTCGGAGACAATGCGGTCGCTCTCGGGCAGCGTGCGGTCAATCAGCCCCTTCAACATCAGGTCAATATCATCGGATAAAGGCACATCAAGACTGAGGCGCGTGCCGATTAAATCCGGTTCGGCAATGACCCGCTTTTGCAGCTCATCAGACGCGCCAATGGAGAGGATTTTATATAGTGCGCGCTTATCGCGACGCCCTGACACTTCGGGGAATTGGTCGCGCAAAGCGGCACGCACAAGCCCTAAATAATTACCCTGTTCGGGCGCATCCGCCGACACATAATCGGTCGAAACCTGAATATCGAGACGCGTATGGTGATGCGAAAAAGCCGGCAATGAGGAATAGACAATGGAACTCAACAGAAACACCAAAATCAAACCCGCCGTCATTATCGCGGCCATGCCATAGGCGCGAAAACGCCGTTCTGCCCGATAGCGTTTTTTCAACCGCGCTTCATAGGCTTCGGTATGAGATTTTGTGTCGCTTTTATCAGTCATATTGTTCTCGGAAACGATTGACGACATAGAGCGCCAACACATTCAACATTAGCGTGATGAAGAACAACACCAAGCCCAGCGCGAAGGCGGCGAGGGTTTTGGCGCTATCAAATTCTTGGTCACCGACCAGCAGCATGACGATTTGCACGGTCACGGTGGTGACGCTCTCAAACGGGTTGGCGGTCAAATTGGCTGCCACACCGGCCGCCATAACCACAATCATCGTCTCACCAATGGCCCGCGAAATCGCCAGCAATATGGCGCTGACAATGCCCGGCAAAGCGGCCGGCAGCACCACTTGGCGAATGGTTTCCGACTGTGTTGCGCCAAGCGCCGCCGCGCCATCGCGCAGGGTTTGCGGCACGGCGTTAATCACATCATCTGACAGCGATGAGATGAACGGAATAATCATAATGCCCATAACCAGACCGGCGGCCAGTGCCGATTCCGACGACAGGGTGAGACCGATATCGGCACCGCTATCGCGCAAAAAAGGCGCAACCATCAGGGCCGCGAAAAAGCCATAAACAACCGTCGGAATGCCGGCCAAAATCTCAATGCCCGGCTTGGCGAAGCCGCGCAATCTCGGATTGGCATATTCAGACAAATAGACGGCTGACATTAGCCCGATCGGCACGGCGACCAGCATGGCAATAAAAGTAATCATCATCGTGCCGGCAAAAAGCGGTATTGCGCCAAATGATCCCGAACCGCCGACTTGGTCTTCGCGAATGGCTATTTGTGGCGACCAGCTCGTGCCAAACAGGAAATCCATCATCGGCACTTTGTCGAAAAAGCGGAAGGTTTCGAAAATCAGTGACAGCACAATGCCAATAGTCGTCAAAATGGCGATGGCCGAGGCGATAATCATCACCACTTCAAACACCCGTTCAACCGCCGGTCGCGCCGTAAAGCGCGGGGCCAATTTGCCCGCGCCATAAGCCAACCCGCCCAGCGCCAGCAGGATAACCGCGACGCTGCGCGCCGTGTTTGAATTGCTGCGAAGAAGCGCGAAATAGTCACTGCCATTGCGAATAAGGTCATTGGCGAAAGCCTCAGGCAGTGAGCCGACAGAATAGGCTTTCACTTTGGCAATCAGCACACCCATTTCACCAATTGATAAATCAGGCGATTGGCGGCGGAGGAAATCCTCCAACATGGCATCGAGCAAAAGCGGCGACAAACCCGACCAAGCCAAAAGCACAATAAGCGGCACCAGCACCGCACACAGAGCGACAAAGCTGCCGTGATAGACATCGCGCGAATGTTGCTTAACGCTGACCGCGCCCGACAGCGCGCGAATACGGCGGCGGCCGAATAAAAAGGAAAAACTGCCCAAGCCCAAAAGACAGAGAAAGAGGAAGCTGGTGCTCATGAATGGGCCTTTGAATTATCGGGTCGGCCTCGGCTTATGCGAAGCCGACCCAAAGATGAAATTTACATCGACAATTTGGTCAGATTCTTTCCATCATTGCGATATTTTTGACGCTCCGATGCCGGCAGCGGAATCAGGCCTTTATCGACCAGATAGCCGTCTTCGCCAAATGCTTTCTCGCTGGTAAATTCAGCGACAAACTCACTTATGCCGGGCACTGTGCCGACATGGGCTTGTTTAATATAGAAGTAAAGCGAGCGGGAAATACCGTATTTACCGTCGGCAATATTCTCAAAACTCGGCTCAATGCCCTCAACAATCGCGCCTCTCAGGCGGTCTGAGTTTTGGTCCAGAAAGCTGAAACCGAACACGCCAACGGCTTTCGGATTGGCCGACAGCTTTTGCACCATCAGATTGTCATTCTCACCCGCATCAATCCATGCCCCGTCTTCGCGCACTGTGCGGGTCAATTTTTTCCACATACTTTTATCGGCTTTTTTCAGCTTCTTCATGTGCGGAAACTTATTGGCGCCTTTTGACATGGCCAATTCTTGAAACGCATCGCGCGTGCCGGAGGTCGGCGGGGGGCCAAGAATTTCAATTTTTACATCTGGCAGAGACGCATCAATATCGCTCCACTTCATGTAAGGGTTCTTTACCGGCTCACACCAATTTGATTGGCAGGGCTTATCTGGATTGGGCACCATTTTCGCTGTCGCCAAGTAAATTTGCTGGCGCGTCAGATTCAATTGCGGTGCGCCTTTGGCTTTGGCCAGCACAATGCCGTCAAAACCGACAACGATTTCGGTAATATCAATGCCTTTGGCTTGGCAATTTTTGAACTCTTTGCCTTTAATGCGGCGCGAGGCATTGGTGATATCGGGGTGCTCAAGGCCGATACCGGCGCAGAATAATTTCAAGCCACCGCCTGAGCCTGTTGATTCCACAACCGGTGTTTTGAACTTTGACGTGCGGCCAAACTGTTCAGCCACAGAGGTGGCGAACGGAAATACGGTCGACGAGCCAACGATTTCGATTTGGTCGCGAGCTTGCGCGCCGCTGACCATTGCAACGCCGATAAGCATTGCCAATATTGGTTGAACCAATACGGTTTTGAACTTGTTCATCATCATCTCCAATAACGTGATGTCATTTACTACTCATCGAGGGTTGATTTAACTCGATGACCGCAAACTCGCCGTCTCCGGCAAAACATTTGTGTCAGGAATGTTACAGTTTTGTGACAACGCCCCAAGCCGCCTGTGGACGCGGCGGAAAAATTTACGAAACCCGCGGCAAAGTAACAGAAATAGTGGTTTCTTCAGCCGCGCTGGTAATTCGCAACCGCCCCCTATGCCGATTGACAATATGCTTAACAATCGCCAAACCGAGGCCGGTGCCGCCCATTTGCCGCGACCGGCCTTTATCGATTCGATAAAACCGTTCAGTCAGCCGGGCCAAATGTTCCGGCGCAATCGTCTCGCCCTTATTAATCACCTGCACGCGCAATAAATCATCGCGCGTTTGCCCCGACGCCAAACGCCCCTTGCCGACACGCAGGTTCACCGCGCTATCGGGCGCGCCATAGCGAATGGCATTCTCAACGAGATTTTGAAACACTTGGCGCAATTCATCGCGCACACCCTGCACGGCAAGCGGCGTGTCATCATTGCCGGAGAGCAAATCGGGGGCGATTTCAACATTTATGGTTTTGTCATTTTTATCGGCCGTATCGCGCATGCCAGAGGCCAGTTCTTCCAAAATCGGCACCAGTTCGACCGCCGCATCAGGCAGGCGATGCTCTTCCGCCTCAACCCGCGACAAATGCAGTAAATCATCAATCAGACGCTGCATGCGCGCCGCCTCACCCTGCATGATGGACAGAAAATTCATGCGCGCCGCTTCATCTTCAACCGCGCCATCTTGCAAGGTTTCGATAAAACCGCTCAATGCGGTTAGGGGCGAGCGCAATTCATGGCTTACATTGGCCACGAAATCGGAGCGAATACGCTCAACCGACAGACCCATTGTGCCGTCAAAAATCACCAGCAGCACATAGCCCGACTCAAACGGCGCAATTCGCAGCGTGAAGGAACGGCGCACTTGATCCATGCGCGTATAATCGAGACTGGTCAGCGCGCCCTCATAAGAGGCGCGGCGAACCGCATCGGCAAAATCGGGATGGCGCAAAAATCGGTCGAGCGGATAGCCGGTAATATGGCTGCCCAAAATATCAAGCGCCGCGTCATTGGCGGCCACGACCTTGCTTTGCGCGTCCAGCAAAACACTGGCTTCATCAAGCAATTTGGCCATATTCCAAAAGCGTTCGGTCAACTCGTCCATAATGTCACACAACCGG
>JAKMDW010000054.1 GCA_022426245.1 Alphaproteobacteria bacterium
AAATCGCTCAGCGCGGCATTTTCGTGCAGACGATAAAACACCCAACTGCCTTCGGGATAGCGCAACACCAAACCGGCATCGGCCAGCAATTTCAAATGGCGCGAAATGCGCGGCTGGCTTTGCAGCAACACTTGCGTCAATTCCGACACGGTGAGTTCACCCAATGCCAAAATCGCCAAAATGCGAAGGCGGGTCGGCTCACCGGCGGCACGCAAAGCTGATAAAAGGCTTTCCATGCGCTAATTATACATAAAGATATCTTTATATGTCAATCCATCAGCATATCAGCCACTGCAACCAGTCTTTGACATGTCCGCGAATAATCCTAAATTACTCGCAAATCAGGGAAAAAGATTACATGTTTCAGAAATCACTGCTTATTGTTGCCGTTGCCCTTTCACTGTCAGCTTGTGCCGGAACCGGCCCCAAGTCGCCGGATAATGACCCGTTTGAGCGCGCCAATCGCTTCATGTTCCGCGTCAATGTGGAACTCGATAATTACATTATAAAGCCGGTCTCTAAAGGCTATCTTTATGTGCCGTCGCCAGTGCGCCGTTCGGTTCGCAATTTCCTCGACAATCTCGCCTCGCCGGTAACATTGGCCAATGACTTGCTCCAGCTCGAGGGCAAGCGCGCCAGCACCACGGCGCTGCGCCTGGGCATTAACAGCACGGTCGGTATTTTTGGCCTGTTCGACCCGGCCAAACGATTGGGGCTGGAAAAGCATGATGAGGATTTCGGACAGACCATGGCGACCTGGGGTGTGCCGGAAGGGCCCTATTTGTTTACGCCGATTTACGGCCCCTCCAGCCCGCGCGAATTTGGCGGTTGGATTGTCGGTTGGGGCTTTGACCCGATGACCTATCAAGATGATTGGGGGCTTGAAAACGCGATTGGCCGCTATGCGATTGACGGGATTGATGCGCGCGCCGAGAATATCTCAGTGCTTGACGAAATTGAGCGTTCCTCAGTAGATTTTTACGCAACGGTGCGTAGCCTCTATCAACAAAACCGCGCCAGCGAGATAGTTGACGGCGTCACCAATATTGACGATTTGCCGGATATCGATGCGCTCGATGATCTGGACGGTTTTTAGGAGAGCGACATGCGCGCCATCATCACTGCTTTTGCCCTTTGGGCTTTCATGCTGACACCGGGGGCGGCGCAAGAGGCCGACCTCGCCAAAGCGCAGGCTTTTGTCATGGCGTTGGCTGATGACGCGATTGAAATTCTTTCCACCGAAAAAACCCGCGCCGGTCGCGAGGCCAAATTTGCCGCGCTGCTGAATGAACGCGCCAATATACGCCGCATTGCCCGCTTTACGCTGGGTCAATTTGGCCGCAAAATTTCTAAAGAAGATTTCGCAAGTTTTGAAAAACTGCTAGGGCAATTCATTGTCAAAGTCTATGCCAATCGACTGGGCGAATATTCAGACGAGAAGGTGATGGTTGGCAAAGCCCAGGCCAAGAAGAAAAACGTGATTGTCGAAAGCCGTATTGAATTTGCCAATGGCCGCGACCCGATTGATATTGATTGGTGGCTGCGGCTGGAAAAAGACGGCAGCATGACCCTTTTTGATGTGCGCGTGCTGGGTGTATGGATGGCGCAAGAGCAGCGCGATGCCTTCTCCTCCGTGCTAAAAAACAACAAGGGCGACATCAATGCACTGCTCGACCATTTGCGTAAACAGATTAAGGCTGACGCCGCCGAGAAGTAACGGGTTTTCTGCACTCCTCTGCTCTTAATAAAATTTACGGTTCCTTAGTGAGAATAATTCTCATTTAGTTCTTGCAAACGATTCTTATTTGCAATATTTACTTGCAAGTGATTATTAATAGCATGAGGAGAGAGACATGCCTTTTAAATTTAAAACTGGATTGCTTATAGCATCCATCGCTTCCATAGCTTCAATGCCAGCTGTCGCGCAAAGCACTTCGGTTGACGAAATCGTTGTGACAAGCGAATACAATAAGCCAGATACCAGCGCACTAAAAATGCAAATTCCGCTCGTTGATGTTCCACAAAGCCTGACCATTATTGGGCAGGAAGAAATTAAGTTACGCGGCTATGGCGAACCGGGGGATCTTGTTCGATATACGCCAGGCGTTAACACCTCTCAGGGTGAAGGCCACCGCGATGCGATTGTTTTCCGTGGCGTTCGTTCAACGGCTGACTTTTTTATCGATGGGGTCCGAGACGACGTACAATACTATCGCCCGCTGTATAATCTAGAGCAGGTTGAAATTCTGCGCGGACCAAATGCTATGTTGTTTGGCCGGGGTAGCACCGGTGGCGCATTGAACCGAGTGACGAAAAAAGCCGTTATTGGAGCGGATGCTGCAAGCGCGGATTTATCCATTGACAGCT
>JAKMDW010000008.1 GCA_022426245.1 Alphaproteobacteria bacterium
ACCACACATACAATAAGCATAAGAAAAAGATGTCGCGGTGCCATGAATCCGATGTAGCATGGCGACCGCTAAAGCCCTAATGAAAAGAGAGACTTATGGCTGCCCTTTTGTTTGATTTGGACGGCACATTGGCCGATACCAAGCCCGACCTTCACGCAGCGATGAATTTTGTTCTGCGTAAAAACGGCCTCGATGAAGTGCCCGATGCGGCCATCACCAATATGATTGGCGGCGGCGCGCGGATGATTTTGCAGCGCGGTTTGGAAGCCAATGGTGCAATATGGGACGACGCCAAGCTGGATGCGGCAACGGAAGAATTCGTGCTTTGGTACGACCAAAATATTGACGGGCATACGAAACTCTATCCGAATTTAATGCCCGTATTGGACGCCGCCAAAGCGGCCCAAATCCCGATGGCGGTGGTCACCAATAAACGCGAAAGCCTGTCGGCCAAGCTGCTTTATCGGCTGGGTCTGCAAGGCTATTTCGATGCGCTGATCGGCGGCGACACATTGCCGAAACGAAAACCCGACCCCGACACGATTGAACTGGCGCTGGCACAACTGGGCTGCACCGCCGATAAGGCGATTATGGTCGGTGATAGCGAGGCCGATACGGGCGGCGCGCGCGCGGCCAATGTGGCGTGCATTTGTGTGAGCTTTGGCTATCGCCGGGTCAGCCTCGAGGCGCTTGGTGCCGATGCCATTATTGATGATTATGCGGAATTTGCTGCCGCCGCCAAAGCCATTAAGCCCGGCCTGTTTGACGCGCTATAGCTAAAACAGCAGGCGGATGGAAATGCCGCCGCCATGCGTCTCTTCATCATCAGCGATGCGCGCGCGGTAATTAAATTCAAACGCGAAATAGTCATTATGCGCGGCAAAACCGAGGCCGAGGTCAAGCGCATCTTCCGGCTCGATATGCGACATCAACCGGAACGTCTCATCCGTGCCGATGAAATTGGCGGTGGCGCTATAGGGCGTGAAGTCGCTGTTTGAACGCCAGCCCAGATAATAATTCGGCTCGAAAATAATGCCGACGCCATCGCCCCCCTCACCGGCGCGATAGCCGCCGCGCAGGCCGATAAATTGCGACGTCTTTTCTGATTCGCCACCGGCAATATTCATGGCGAAACCGTTTCCGACGTTTTCGCGTTCTGCATAATCATCATGCTCAAGGCGGAAGTAATCCATACCCGCTTCGAGGCGCAGCAAATAATCATCTTTGAAAATCGGATAGGCCAAACGCGCTGAGGCGGCTGTGCTTGTGGCATCCCAGTTGGCACTTGCGATATCGACAATGCCATTAAAGTTGACCAATCGCTCGCTTTCCAAATCAACAAAACCATAAGAGGCGTTGAGCTGGTATTCCAACGGGCCGATACTGTCGGACAGATAGGCACCATAGGAGATGCTTTCCGATTTCACCTCATTGAGGGCGGCACTCTTCTCATTCACCGAAGAGAAACCCATCTGCATGTAAAGACCCAGCGCATCGATAATGTAAACCGGCAGGTCATAGCCCAGCGCAATGGCGTAATTATTGCCGCTGACGGTTTGGCCATTGGCGCTTGAATCTTGCTTCCGATAATCGCCGAATTGCTGCAACCAGCCATCGCCGCCGCGCCGCCCACCGGCGGTTACAATTTGCAAATGCTGGCTTACCGCACCGGTCGCCATATCCGCGAGGCCGGATAATTGTTGCGCCGTGCCATCGCTGTAATGCGGCAAAAGCTGCTCGTAAGCCGCCATAAAGTCTTCTTGGTTCATCAGGCCGGTCATGGCGTTGCTCAAAATGTCATTTGCACTGAAATGCGCAATCACCGCATCCAACGCTGCCGACTCGGTTGGATTGAGCCCCAAATCACTGGCGGTTTTTCTGGTGAAATTTGCTGAAATGGTATTGGCATCTTCATCATGAGCAAGAGCGACATCATAAATGAAAGCTATTTCATTATCCGCAGCGCTCGGCAGAAGGTCCACCATATCCGTTGGCAACGTCTCGCCCCCATTGACATAGTCAATCAGGTCAATGGTCGTTTCCTCTTCCGCACTCAAGCCGACCAAGTTTGGAATGATTTTTGCCCCGGCATTTACCGTCAAGTCGGCAACATTTAACACAGGGGTGTTATCGGTTAATTGCGCCGCATCAACGGTAAACCTCAAATCGCCCGATAGGTTCAGGTCATCAATGGCTAAATTCTCAGTTTCCGTATCGGCGTCACCCTCTTGGCCGACCAAATGCAACTGCGTGCGGTCGCCAATGATAATATCCAAATCAATGATAATATCCAAATCAGTGCCGCTGCCGTTGGTGATGCGGCCAGTGAAAGTGGTGATGGGCGCGGTGTAATCATCGGCTGTGTCGTCCGCAATTTCATTGGACAGCGTCAACGAGTCTGTGCCGCCGCCAAAAGAAATATCGCCCGCGACCGTGCCGGCATTGATGGTGAAATTATTACTGCTGCCATTAAACTTAACGTCGCCTGCAATGAGTGGCGCGCCGACATCGCGTGTATCGATAACCCCATCTCCGGTCACATTGTTATCGGCATCGGTGTCTCCGGCGCGGTCAATATCCGTGTCGCCACCGCCCAAGAACGGGTTATCCGCTGCATTTTGGGCGGCATCGACATTCCCGTCTGAGTCCACCTCGCCGCCAAGCAATCCATCATTATCAAGCAATTCTTGGGTGATATTGATGTCGCCCGTATAGGCCTCGAAATCGAACGCGACAGCATTGTCGCCCGCTTCCGACACATATAATCCGGCAGTGTCCGTGTCTTCCCGAATATGGGTCGAGCTTGCCGTTATCGCGCCGCGATTGACAAAAGAAGGTGCCCCTCCCCCAGCACCCGCATTAAGGCCGGGCGCGAAATCCGTGAACTTGATGGCAGTCGCAGAATTGCTGCTCTTCGATACGGTATCATGCGAACGCGTGTCGGTCTGAATTTGCGCCCGAATGATGTTGTCATTGAGCAGAACAACATTATCAGTTCGAAGGCCATCATTTAGCGTCGCATCAATATCAATATCTATGGCGACTGCATCGCTGTTAAAGGCGATGGCGCCAATTGTGCCGCTATTATAAATACCGCCATGCAAGGTTGCGCTACTGTCAAGCAACAAAGCCGTGGCCTTTGTGTCGATTTGATAGGCACCGGCTTTCACGGCATCATACCAACTATTGGCCTCTATCGTTCCACGATTCATCAGCCCGTGAGAGTAGAAAAACGCGCCCGTGCTGTCGTAAAAATCGGCGACGTCAGTGTCGCTTGCAGCCGTGTCATCATCGTCATCATCGCGCGTATCAAGCAGAACCTCGTGGGTTGCGCCTCCGGCCGTACCAATGGTGCCAGTGATTTTAAGCGAAGCCTCACCATCGGCTTCACCATAGGTTGTAATCCGCCCATCGCTGCGGTTTTCGTCAAAATGATACGGGTCGGTTTTCAACGAAACGACATTATCATCATCATTATTGTCATTGCTCCGCCGCTCATTTATCGCATTGATTTCTTCTTGTTCGTCATCGGTGACGAACCGATTCACAAACCCCCCGATAATCACCCCGCCATCAATATCGCCGGCAATATTCACGGCCGACCCGCCGCGACGACGTTCTTGAGCATTGGCTGTTTGCTGGTCGCTCGTCAATTCGCTCTGGTCAACACCGCGTAGCGGTGTCGGTGCAGTCGAATAACCCGTTGCATTGACCAAGCCTTCAATCATCAACGCACCGGTAATGTCTGCGCCAATATCAATGCCGACACTATTTTCGCCGCGCACATCAATATCGCCGCGCTGGCGATAATAGCCACCGATTGTGTCGTTAATATCGACACCAATGGCATTGTCACCCAAAATTCTGCCATTGGCGGCATTCAGCGCGGTTGAGAAATCGAAATTGCCCGAAAGCGCGCCGTCAATTTGCACGCCACGCGCGCCATTGCCGTCCACGCGAATAGAACCGCCTTCGCCAATCACATCTTCGGTTATCGCCCCTTCAATCCAAAGACCGATGCGCGTATTCGTGCCGATGGCCGGTGAGCCTTCGAGAATGCCGTCTTCATCGCTGTCATTTTCGTCCGCCAGACCGTCGCTATCGCCGTCATAATTCGGGCCGCGCACTTCGTTGATAATGATATTAGTGCTGGCACCCAAGCGCAGGGTAATGCCGCTCGGCAAATTAGATGTAACCCTGACACCATAAGCATCGCCGAGACTAATAGCCGTCGGGTCGCCATTGTCATCATGATCACGAATGGTGATGTCGCCATCAATCACTATGCTTTGCGCATTGCTGTTGACCAGAACCGCCGCTTCGTCATTACTCTGCGGCGTGCCGTCAATAATAATTGCGCCGTCCGAAGCCAGCTCATGCGCGCCATCATTCAACTCAGTGGTGGTCGAACCGGTGTCAACCGGGGTGGTGCGCGGCGTGTCGCCGGTCGCGCGAATATCAAAAGCCTGAACCGGCGCAAGCGCGGTAGAGACCATGAACGGCACAATAAACGCAGTTGTTAGCAAGCGGGATTTAAAGACCACGCTGTCCCTCAATTCTTGCCTCTGGGGCTTTAATTAGGCCGCGTCCGCCGGATCAAGCGTATCGCGCAATTCTCGTTTGAGAAATTTACCGCTGGCATTGCGCGGCAGCTTCTCGGTTCGCAGCCAGATATAACGCGGAATTTTGAAATTTGCCAATAGTTTGGCGCAATGTTCGCGCAATTCATCTGTGGTCAATTCAACGCCCTCGGCCACCATTACGGCAGCGCCGACTTCTTCGCCCAAACGCTCGTCTTCGACACCGAAAACCGTGCACTCAGCGACAGCATCATGTTTGAACAAAGCGCTCTCGACTTCGGCGCAGTAAATATTCTCGCCGCCGCGCAGCACCATGTCTTTGGCGCGGTCAACGATAAAGATAAACCCTTCATCATCAATGCGAGCAATATCGCCGGTGCGCAGCCAGCCACTTTGAATACTCTCAGCCGTCGCTTCTTCGCGATTGAGATAGCCTTTAATCACATTCGCGCCTTTAACGCATAGCTCACCGACCTCGCCATGCGGCAGGTCATTGCCGTCAACATCAATGACTTTGCCCTCCAAAGTCGGCACAAGCGGGCCACAGCTTTCCGGTTTGTCGATGAAAAAAGCGCCGACAACGGCCGTGATGAGACCGCATGTTTCGGTCATGCCATAGCCTGTATTGGCTTGGCCGTTTTCCAACGCTTTGTCGATTTTACCGACCAAATCAGGCTGCAATTGCGCGCCGCCGCCGCCCAATGTCACCAGAGATGCGGTGTCATATTTGTCGAAATCAGGGTGCATGATAATCTCGCGCGCCATCACCGGCACACCGCTGAGATTGGTAACCTTATGCTTTTCGATGATGTTAAGGGCTTCACCAGCATCCCATTTATACATGAAAACAAGCGTGCCACCGGCCAGCGTCGCGGGTTGCACAACGCAATTATTCGCCGTCACATGAAAAAGCGGCGTGGTGACCAGCATGGTCGGCGCCGGGCCTTCACCCGGAGCCGGAAGCTGATCTTCCGTGCCATTGGCGCGCGCTTCAGCCGCGTTTGAGGCAGCACTCATAAAGGCAACATTCATCAGATTGAGCACGCAACCGCGCTGCGTCAACTGTGCGCCTTTGGGGCGACCCGTTGTGCCTGACGTATAAAAAATGCAGGCATCTTCGTCGCCATCAACATCAACCTTCGGCATGTCGCCGCCATGGTTTTTCAAATCGGCATAATCAATCACACCCTCAATCGGTTCGGGCAGGCGCAGGCCGATGACCTTCATATCGGGGAATTGGTCGCGCACGGGTAGAAAACGCTCAAGCCGCTCAATATCTGCGATGAAGGCTTTCGGCGCACTATCCGCGAGGCCGTATTGCATTTCATCGGTTACCCACCAAGCGTTCATGCCAACCACGGTAATTCCGGCGGCAGTCAGCGCCCAATAAAGCAGCATCCATTCAGGATAATTACGGAAAGCCAATGCCACGCGGTCGCCTTGCTTAATGCCATTGGCATGCATCCAGTTTACAATCGACGCCGTCTCGGCATAAGCCGCGCTATAGCTCCAGCTTTCATCTTCATAAACCAGATAGGCTTTGTCGCCATGCATCGAGGCCAAAGCCCACACATCGCCCAAATTGGCAGGGGCATTGGTGAAGGTTTTCAGCGTCTCGCCGCGCACCTCAATCTCACCGACAGCGAACATGCTTTCTGCGCCCGTCATTTCGGCGCGAATTTGTTTTAATTCTTGATACACAGCTTAATCCTCCCAAATTGCCGAGCGATATTACCCACTCCTCTGCATGTCGCAAGCGGAAACTGAGCCAAATGCGGCTTTGCCATCTGGTTTTTTCACAGCGTTTCGCTTAGACTTTTATGATGATTGATTTTGCCCTTAACGCGCTCGACCAATCGGCGATTGTGACCGATACGAATGCCACGCAAGCCGTGCATGAAACCATTGCGCTGGCAGAATATCTCGACACATTGGGTTATCGCCGTTTTTGGCTGGCCGAACATCACAACACATCGGCTTTTGCCGGTGCCGCGCCGGAAATCCTCATCGGGCATATTGCCGCGCGCACAAAAAATCTTTCCGTCGGTTCAGGTGGCATCATGTTGCCACATTATGCACCGCTGAAAGTAGCCGAACAATTTCGTATGCTGGCAACGCTAAGTGGCGGGCGGGTTGATTTGGGATTGGGTCGCGCGCCCGGCGGCGACCCGAAAACTGCAGCCGCGTTGCAGCCCGGGCCAAAATCTTGGCCGCCCGAAGTATTTCCACAGCAGGTCGAAATGCTGTTGCAATTTCTGGAAGACGCCAATGGCCTGAAGGGCGATGCGGGCGGTTTTCCCGAAGACCACCCTTATCAGGGCATGCACGCGCAGCCGCTGGGGCCGGAAGCCGTGCCGGTATTTATGCTCGGTTCGGGCGGCGATGGCGCCTATCACGCGGCGCAATTCGGCCTGCCTTATGTTTACGCGCATTTCATCAATCCCGATAATCTTGAGGCCGCGCTTGATGCCTATCGCACGCATTTCAAGCCGTCGCGCCAATGCGCCGAACCGAAAATCATGCTGGCGACATCTGTTTTGGCAGCCGAGACCGCAGAAGAAGCGGCTTATTTGGCGCGCCCCCGCAATATTTGGGCAACGCAGCTCATGCAAAATAAAGGCGGGCGTTTTCCGAGCTTGCAAGAGGCGCATAATTGGCAGTTAACGCCGCAAGATGAAGCCATATTGCCGCAAATTGAAGGCCGCGGCTTTACCGGCCAAGTCGATAATGTGCTGGAACGCCTGAGCGACACCGTCAAACAATATGGCATTGATGAGGTTTTCGCCCTCACCCTCATTCCCGATATTGAGGCGCGCAAACGCTCTTATAAATTGCTGGCCGATGCTGCCGGATTGCCCGAAGCCGGGCTGGCGGCGGCGCAGTAATTCCATATGGGATAAGGGCTGAAAGCCGCTTGACCCTTGCCGCAGCATCATGCACAACAGGGCAGATTTTTTCTTTGGAGGACTTATATTATGAGTTTGGATTTTACCGATAAAGTTGTCATTGTTACCGGTGCCGGTGGCGGTCTTGGCAGAAGCCATGCCCTTGATTTTGCCCGTCGCGGTGCAAAAGTTGTGGTTAATGATTTGGGCGGCAGCATGGACGGCTCGGGCGGTTCATCAGACGCGGCTGAAGCCGTAGTTGCTGAAATTAAAGCCGCCGGTGGCGAAGCCATCGCCAATGGCTCCAGCGTTACCGATGATGCGGGCGTTGATAATATGATTGCGCAAACTATGGACGCTTATGGCCGCATTGATGTGCTGGTTAATAATGCCGGTGTGCTGCGCGATAAGAGTTTCGCCAAAATGGAAATCGGCGATTTCTCATTTGTTGTTGATGTTCACCTGTTCGGCACAATGAAGCCGACCAAAGCCGTGTGGCCGATTATGAAGGAGCAAGGCTATGGCCGTATTTTGGTTACCTCCTCTTCCTCAGGTCTTTACGGCAATTTCGGCCAAGCCAATTATGGTGCAGCCAAGCTGGGTGTTGTCGGCTTCATGAACACGTTGAAGCTGGAAGGCCAGAAAGACAATATCCACATTAACGCGCTGGCTCCGGTTGCTTGGACGCGTATGACGGAAAATCTGATGCCTGCTGAAATGGAAGACATGCTGACACCTGAGCGGGTTACCCCGGCTGTCGTCTTTATGTGTTCGGAAGGCGCGCCGACCGGCAAAATTATTTGCGCCGGTGCAGGTGCTTACACCTCGGCTGCTATTGTGGAAACAAAAGGCATGTATTTGGGCGAGAACCCGAGTGCAGAAGATGTTGCTGAAAACTGGGAAACCATTTCGAAACTCGACGATGCTGCCAAAGCCCTGTTCCAGGGTGGCGAGCAGACAGGTCGCATGTTCGAGCTGATCCAAGAAGCCAGCAAGTAATTGAGATTAGGTGCGGGTTTGTTCTCGCGCCCGTTTTTTCATGCGCCAGATCGTCATATCAACCGCCCTTTTATACGCCCTATGGCTGCTGCTGTCGGGGCATTATAACGGCTTGCTTTTGACGCTTGGCTTTTTCTCGGCGCTCGGCGCATCTCTGATTGGCGCGCGCATGGGCGTGCTCGATGAAGAAGGCCTGCCGATGGCCATTCTGCTGCGTCTGCCCAAAGTCACGCTATGGCTCATTTGGGAAATTTTGAAATCCAATATTGGCGTTGTGCGGGTTATCCTCAATCCCAAACTTGCGCGCCCTCAAATGGTGCGCGTCAAGGCCAGCCAGAAATCTGTCGCCGGATTGGTGACCCATGCCAATTTCATCACCCTGACGCCGGGCACGGTGTCGGTCGATGTCGATGAAAACGAAAATACGATTTTAGTGCACGGCCTGACCGATGATTTTGCCGCCGCCTGCCTTGAGCCGGATATGGACGCGAAAGTCAGCAGTTTGGAGGGCAAATAGTGGAAGGCGCGCTGGCCATTACCCTAATTGCGTTGGGCGTCGCCGCCACGCTGGCGATTATTCGCGCGACGCTTGGCCCGACTTCTTTCGACCGTGTGCTGGCCGTTAACTCGGTCGGTTCCATCGCCGTTTTGCTGATTGCAGTATATGGCTTTTTCGACGGGCGACCCGCATTTCTCGATATTGCCATGCTCTATGCGCTGATTAATTTCATCGGCACAATCGCTATTTTAAAATTCTTCCGCTTCGGCACGTTGGGCGACCATGTGCTTCACGAAGATGAGGAAGACGCATGAGCGCGATAGATATTATCCACCTTATCGGTATAGCCAGCCTGCTTGTTGGCAGTCTCGCCGTTATTTTCGGCGCGCTGGGTTTGTTGCGCTTGGGCGATGTTTACCAGCGCATGCATGGCGCGGGCATTGTTGATACGGGCGGCGCGGGTCTTATTTTATTTGGCCTGCTCATGCTCTCGCCCGATTGGACGGTGACGGTGCGCCTTGTTCTTATCGGCTTTATTCTGGTATTGACCGGCCCGACCGCGACACATGCGATTGCGCGCGCCGTGCGGGTTTCAGACCAAGAGCCTGAAAATATCAGCCAAAAGAAAAACAAAAAACGGGGGCGCGGCTAATGTCCGGTTTCCTGGTCAATGCATCACTGATTTCGCTGTTAACGCTCATCGCCATTCTGGCATTGCGCCTACATCGCCTGTTTGCTGTTGTCATGTTGTCGGGCGCTTTTTCGCTGGTCGCCGCAACGTTGTTTGTGGTGCTTGATGCGGTTGATGTGGCCTTTACCGAAGCGGCGGTCGGCGCCGGCATTTCGAGCATTTTGGCGCTGGCGACTTTATCGCTTGTTCCGGCGGAAGAAAAACCACATTCGATAGCCTTTGTTCCGGCGTTTCTGGCACTGGCCACCGCCGCCATGTTGGCGATTGCGGTTACGGACTTACCGGCTTTCGGTGATGTGAACGCGCCGATACATAATCACGTCGCGCCCGAATTTATCAAAGGTAGCGCAGATGATATCGGCATTCCCAATGTTGTTACCTCAGTGCTGGCCAGCTATCGCGGCTACGACACGCTGGGCGAAACCGTGGTGATTTTTACGGCAGCCATTGCCGTGCTGTTGGTGCTGGGGGGCTATACACGCCCGCATCGCAGAAAAGAAAAGCGCCGCAAAAATGGGGAGGACAAAGATGCAAGATGATCCCGTCATTCGCGTCATCTCCAAAGTGATGATACCGACCGTCATGCTGTTTGCGCTTTATGTTCAGTTTCACGGGGATTATGGCCCGGGCGGCGGCTTTCAGGCCGGTGTTATTTTCGCCTCTGCTTTTGTTTTGAATGCCATGATTTTTGGTCTTAATCGCGGTCGTCATGTATGGCCTGCCCATCTTAACCTGCTGGCGATTTGCGCCGGCGTTCTGCTTTATGGCCTGACCGGTGTCGCCTCCTTATTCTTGGGCGCGAATTATCTCGACTATGATGTGCTGGGCGCAACGGCCAAATCCGGACAGCATATCGGCATTTTGCTGGTCGAGTTCGGCGTCGGACTGACCGTGGCCTCGGTAATGGTCGCATTGTTTTTTACTTTTGCCGGAAGGCCGACACATGTTCGCTTGCTTTCAAAAATGCAGGCACATGAAGGCGCACGCCCGCCCGCACCAAAAGATGAGGCGAAATCTGAGGCTAAAACAAAAGCCACAAAGGACAACAAAACGGGGGCGCATAAATGACCAGCCTCGCAGGCCAGTGGAATTACTTTCTTGTCATTGCGCTGATGATGATCGGATTTTATGCCGTCATTGCGCGCGGCAATATGGTGAAGAAAATGGTCGGGCTGACGATTTTTCAAACCTCGGTTTTCATGCTCTATATTTCAATGGGCAAAGTGACCAATGGCACCGCCCCCATTCTGACCGGCGCTGATATTGCTGACGGGGCCCAAACGCTCTACGCCAATCCGCTGCCGCATGTGCTCATTCTGACCGCCATTGTGGTTGGTGTGGCAACCACCGCGGTCGGCTATGCGCTGATTATTCGGGTCTATGAAAGCTATGGCACGATTGAAGATGATGACCTCATTAAGATGATCGAGGCCGAAGAAGAAGACGAAGATAAAATTGGGGAGGCGCCAAGCGCATGATGCAGCACCTCCCCGTTTTGCAAGTCCTACTGCCACTTTTGGGCGCGCCATGCGCCGCTCTTTTGCGCGGACGCGATATGGCCTGGGGTCTCGCCCTATTGCTGACCGGCGCGGCCTTCCTCATTTCGGCAGTATTATTCGGCCTGCAATATAATGCCGGCGAGGCATTGATTTACGACCTTGGCGGTTGGCCCGCCCCGCTGGGCATTGTTTATGTCATTGATGCCGCCAGCGCTTTGGTGCTGCCGGTCGTCTCGGGCATTGCTTTTGTTGCCACCATTGCGGCGCGGCGACTGGTCGAGGCTGAAATTGACGCGCGCGACCATGCGCTGTTTTACGCCGCTTGGCTGCTGACCATTGCCGGCATGCTGGGCCAAGTAACGACAGGCGATGCGTTTAACATTTTTGTCTTTCTCGAAATTTCATCGCTGTCGGCTTATGCCTTGGTGGCGATGGGTGCCGGGCGCGACCGCCGCGCCTTACCCGCCGCGTTCAACTACCTTATTCTCGGCACCGTCGGCGCGACCTTTTATGTCATCGGGATCGGCTTGCTTTATATGCTCACCGGCACGCTCAATCTGACGGATTTGGCAGAGCGTTTGGCAGAAGTGGAATCGACCCGCGCCTCCTTCACCGCATTGGCCTTTATCGCGCTGGGACTGTTCTTGAAGATGGCCCTATTCCCACTGCATTTCTGGTTGGTTCCGGCTTATGCCCATGCGCCCTCTGCGGTCTCGGCCCTGATGGCCGCCACCGCCACAAAGGTTTCGGTCTATGTGCTAATACGCTTGATGTTCGGTGTCTTTGGGGTCGAGTTTAATGGCCTCGCTGATGCGATTGGCCTGCTGATTTTGACGCTGGGGATTACCGGCGCATTTGCCGGAACGCTGGCGGCGATATTGGAAACCGATTTAAAAAAACTATTCGCCCAATCCTCGATTGCCCAGCTTGGCTACATGGCCATCGGCATTGGGGCCATGAGCATGACCGGCTTGGCTGCGGCGTTTATTCATTTGTTCAATCACGCGCTGATGAAAGGCGCGCTGTTTCTTGCCATTGGCGCCATTGCCGCACAGGCGGGGCGCGTCAGCATGCAAAGCATTGAAGGCGCGGGACGCCAAATCCCCGTCACCATGACGGCTATTTTGGTCGGCGGGTTGGCGCTTATCGGCGTGCCATTAACGGCAGGTTTTATTTCCAAAGTTTATTTGGTGCGCGCGCTATTGGAGCAAAACTTTTGGTTGCTGGCCGGTCTGACATTCATAAGCTCGGCCCTGGCGTTGGCCTATGTCTGGAAAATCATCGAAGCCGCATGGCTGAAAGAGCGGCCTGAAAACGCGCCCGCATTGATTGAAACGCCGGTGCATTATGTGCCTGCTTGGTTGATGGTGTTTGCCACAATCGGCTTCGGCATTTTTGCCGGCCCGTTGGTTGACGCGGCCTATGCCGCCGCTGCCGTGTTTATCGGAGGGCCGAGCTAATGGCTGTCGATATGCTGATATTGGCTCTATTGGGGCTGCCGCTACTGGCATCTGCATTGGTGCTGGTGCTGCGCGACCGGCCAAATTTGCGTGACGGGCAAGCCCTGCTTATCGGGCTGATGACTGCCGCCTGCGCCATTAAACTTTACGGCACGGACGATGGCGCGACGCTCAAGCTGCTGTCTTTGGCGGCGGGGCTGGATATCAGTTTTACGCCCGAGCCTTTGGGCAAGCTGTTTGCGCTGGTCGCCGGTGTCTTATGGCCGGTGGCGACGCTTTATACGATTGGCTATATGCGCGGCGCGGGTGAGAAAAATCACACGCGCTTTATGTTTTTCTACGCCATCGCCATTCACGCGGCGATGGGCATTGCGCTGTCGGGCAATTTGCTGACGCTTTTCGTCTTTTATGAAATCCTTACCTTCTCCACCTATCCGTTGGTAACCCATAAAGGCACAGCTGAGGCGGTGCAGGCGGGGCGGGTTTACCTCGGTATTTTGGTCGCCAGCTCGGTCATTTTGCTGCTGTTTGGCATTATTGGCGTATGGGTGTTGACCGGCACGCTGGACTTTAAAAGTGGCGGTATTCTCGCCGGCCATATTGACCCGTTTTATGTGCCCTTCTTGCTTGGTTTGTTTGCCTTCGGTATCGGTAAAGCGGCGCTGATGCCGCTGCATCGTTGGTTGCCCGTCGCGATGGTTGCGCCAACGCCGGTCAGCGCGCTGCTGCATGCAGTGGCTGTGGTGAAAGCCGGTGTGTTCACCATATTAAAAGTCGCAATTTATGTTTTCGGTATTGATTTTCTGCGCGAGACAGGGAGCAGCGACTGGCTCGTCTGGGTCGCCAGCTTCTCTATCCTCGCAGCGTCGATTGTCGCCATGACCAAAACAAATTTAAAAGCCCGCCTCGCCTATTCGACCATAAGCCAGCTTGGCTATATCGTGCTGGGCGCGGCATTGGCTACCTCGCTGGCGGCCAGCGGTGCAGCCATGCATATTGCAGCCCATGCGGCGGGCAAAATTACCCTGTTCTTTTGCGCCGGTGCAATTTACGTGGCGCATCACCTGACCGACATTAAAGACATGAACGGCCTCGGACGCGTCATGCCGGTCACCTATACGGCGTTTGCATTTGGTGCATTGTCCATTATCGGCGTGCCGCCACTGGCTGGTGCTTGGTCCAAAATCATGCTGATGGGCGGCGCGCTGGATAATGGTCATTTACTGGTGCTTGCTGTGCTGATGATTTCATCGCTGCTCAATCTTGTTTATCTGGGCGAGATTGTGCTGCGCGGCTTCTTCGCCAAACCGTCTGGCAAGATGGGGCATGGTTTGAAAAGCAATGTCGTGCAAGAAGCGCCCTTAGCTATGCTGCTGCCGCTTTGCTTGACCGCGCTGATGTCGCTGGCATTGTTCTTCGCTGTCGATATGTTCATTCTGGATTTCGGGGGCTGAGATGAGTGGCAAGACTGAAACATCTCGCACCGGTCGCCGCGTCATGCGGGCTTTACCAACACTTTGCGCGCTGCTGCTGGTGGGTGAGATTATCATTCATCGCCACGCTTATTTTGCGCTTGAGGCGACACCGCTTTTCTTTGCCCTGTTTGGTGGTGTGGCCGCCTGTCTTGTGGTTGGTGGCAGCATGCTGATGAGCAGATTGATTACCCGCGCGCCGGATTATTATGGGGGCGATGATGATGCTTGAGGCCGCCTTCACCATGTTCCTCACCATGCTCCTCACCATTCCGGGCATGATGCTCATCATCGGTGCGCTGGCTGTGCCGGTGCTGCCATTACCTGCTCGCAATGCCTATATGCTGGTGCTGATTGCCATTTCCGGTTGGTCGGTTTGGCACATCTCACCTGATGAGACAATGACGGCCACGCTGGCAGGCATTGATTTGATTTTGGTGCGCGGCGAAGCAATAACCAAACCATTCGCGCTGGTCTTCCATATTGCCGCCGCGCTCAATGTCATTTACGCCATGCACGAGAACGCCAAAATTACTGCTACGGCAGGGCTAACCTATGCAGGTGCGGCCATTGCGGCGCTGTTTGCAGGTGACTTTTTAACCCTGTTCATTTACTGGGAACTCACCACGTTCGCTTCCGTGTTTTTGGTGCTGGCCGGCGATAGCTCACGCGCCATGCGCGCCGCGATGCGTTATTTGCTGATGCAAGTCGCCTCGGGCGTTATTCTGTTGGCCGGGGCGGTGTTGCTTTGGCGCGCCGGCGCAGGCTTCACCATCACCGCTTTAGACGCGACAACCCCCGCCGGTTTTTGCATTTTGCTGGCTTTCGGCATCAAGGCCGGCTTTCCGCTTTTGGGTGGCTGGTTGCAAGACGCTTATCCCGAAGCTTCGCCCACCGGTTCGGTTATGCTGTCGGCCTTCACCACCAAGCTGGCAATTTATATGCTGGTGATTTGTTTTGCCGGTTTCAAACCGCTGATTTATATCGGCCTCGCCATGGCGGTTATCCCGCTATTTGCGGCCTTGATTGAGAACAATCTGCGCCGCGTATTGGCCATCGCGCTGGTCAACCAGCTTGGCATTATGGTGGTCGGCATCGGCATTGGCAGTGAATTGGCAGTGAACGGCGTGACCGCTCATGCCTTCGCCAGCGTGCTCTATAAAGGGCTGTTATTCATGAGCATCGGCGCAGTGTTTATGCGCACCGGCACGGACCAAGCCGACGCGCTGGGCGGGCTTTCGCGCCAAATGCCGTGGACGGCGGCGTTCTGCCTTATCGGAGCGCTATCGATTGCCTCCATGCCGTTATTTTCCGGCTTTACCACCAAAGCGCTAACCATTGGCGCGGTGGCCAAGCAAGGCGAATTGCTGGTCTGGCTGGGGCTGCTATTCGCCTCGGTTGGGGTTGTGCTGCACACCGCTGTGAAACTTCCCTATGCGACATTCTTTGCCCCGAACGATAAAATAAAAGCCGAGGAAGCACCGCTTAACATGCGCGTCGCAATGGCATTGGCGGCCGGCGGGTGCATACTCATCGGCCTTTACCCCAGCGCGCTTTATGCGCTGCTGCCCTATGAGGTGAGCTACAAGGTTTGGGATAGCGGCCATGTTTTGGGAGAATTGCAATTACTGGCCTTTGCCGCGCTGATATTTGCCCTGATGGTGCGGCGCGGCATTTATCCATTGCATGGCGCGCGGGTGGTTCTTTATTCAGATTGGCTTACCCGCCGCGTCATACCGCGTATTATTATTGGGCTTGGCGAACCACTGATGAAAATCTGGAATGCCCTGAAAGACGGCTCCGTCGCCCTTACGCTGCGCGCGTTGCGCACCAGCGAGGAGGCCAGCCGTGCAACCGGATTGGCCTCAGGGATTGCATCAACCGGCGCGGCGGCAGGTATCTTTCTCGCCGTCTTCGCACTGATATTGCTCATCCGCGTTTTGATGTAAAAAAGGGCGCCCGCTCATGTAGAGAGGACGCCCCAATATTGTTTTTCGGCTCTATTAAAGACCCAAAACCGCCTTTGAAATAATGCCGCGCTGAATTTCATTCGAGCCCGCATAAATCGACGTCTTGCGATAGTTGAAATAACGCGGCGTCACCGGCGCGACACCGGCCATGCCGATATCGCTCTCATTATTTGACGCTAATGTATCCTCAACAAAAGGCAGACCATATTGGCCGACAGCTTCCATACCCAGTTCTGACACTTCTTGTTGCAGAACAGAGCCGCGCGTCTTCAGCATTGAAGATGAACCCGGGCCAATATTTTGACCGGCGCTCACTTCAGAGAAGATACGCAATTCGGTCGCTTCCAACACCATAATCTGACGCTCCAGATCGGCCAGCTTGGCACCGAAATCAATGTCCTCGATCAAGGGCTGACCGTCCATAACAACATCACCGGCCAACTTTTTCACCTTATTGAGCGAGCGATATAGGCCACCGGAATATGGATTGCCGCGTTCAAACTCGAGCAGATATTTGGCGCAAGTCCAGCCTTCGTTCAAATTGCCGACAAGGTTTTCTTTCGGCACTTTAACGTCTTCAAAGAACACTTGGTTGATCTCTTGCGCGCCCTCAGCAGGGCCGTCCAATGTCACCAATGGCGACACGGTGACACCCGGCGAATGCATATCAATCAACAAGAATGAAATACCTTGCTGACGCTTGCCCTCATTCGAGGTGCGCACGAGGCAAAAAATCATATCGGCGTGTTGTGCCATTGTGGTCCAGATTTTCGTGCCATTGCAGAGGAAATGATCACCCTTATCCTCGGCTTTCATTTGAAGCGAAGCAAGGTCAGACCCTGAGCCCGGCTCAGAATAACCCTGACACCACCACACATTAGAGGCCAAAATATCCGGCAGATATTTGGCCTTTTGCTCTTCCGTGCCGAACTTCATAATCACCGGCGCGACCATGGTCATGCCAAAGGCAATGGTATGCGGCGCACCGGCTGCTTCCATTTCTTGTGTGTAGATGAACTTCTGTGTCGGGGTAAAACCCGAACCACCATGTTCGCTCGGCCAGTTCGGCGCGGCCCAGCCTTTTTCATAAAGGCGTTTTTGCCATGTGACATGGCTGTCTTTGGTGATGTAGCCGTTTTTCGACCGTTCACACTCGCGGCGGATGTCGGCGGTAAATGCCTCTTCGATAAAGTCGCGCACTTCCTGACGGAAGGCTTCGTCTTCAGCGCTATAGGTTAAATCCATTTCAATCTCCCTAGGATACGAATTTTACCGGCACGACTTCAGGTGCACCGGCCATGACACCGCCACCCAAAGGCGCGGCGGCGGCTCCGAAAGCAGCCGATTTGCCATGTATGTTGCGGGCCTCAATATTTTCATAAATTTCAAACACCCGATAAACCGTGGCATCGGCTTCATCTTGCAGCAAATCATATTGCAGCGTGCCCGGCTCATCAGCTTTCACGGCTTTTTGCATTTCTGCGAAAGCGGCTTCGAAATCCGCTTGCTTGCCATCGACAACTTTCAACGTTGCCACATATCCTACTTTCATGATCGGCCCTCCTGCCTGTTATTTATCCTGATATTCTGCCGGGCGCTTTTCAAGCATGGCCGACACGGCTTCACTATGGTCATCACTTAAATGCATGAGTGCCTGCGCATTGGCCGACATCTCCATGACCGTCTCAAAACTGCTGTTTTGACCATGACGCATGAGACGTTTGGCGGCGCGCAGTGCCTCGGCACTTTGGCCCGCCACTTGGTGAGCCATATCATGCGCAGTTTCGAGCAGTTTGTCATCTGAAACGACTTGCGACACAAGACCCCAGCCAAGCGCCTCATCGGCGGATATGGTTTTACCGGTAAACAGCAATTCTGCAGCGCGCGCGCCACCAATAATACGCGGCAAAAGCCAGGCCCCGCCATCGCCCGGAATAAGGCCTATTTTCAAGAAACTTGCACCGAAAATAGCTTTCTCTGAGGCGATGCGCATATCGCACAGACATGCAACATCATTGCCCAGACCAATGGCCGGGCCGTTAACTGCGGCAATGGCCGGCACCTCAAGCCCCCAAAGACTTTTTACGATTTGATGAATGCCGCGCCGATAGCCGTCGGCAATATGCGTGCCGGACCCGCCAAACGGGCCTTCGCGGCTCTGCATGGCTTTAACATTACCGCCGGCTGAAAAGGCAGAACCGGCACCGGTAAGAATGACGCAACGCACAGAGCGGTCGCCATTAATCTTGGCCGCCGCATCTAAAAAAACCCCGCCATCTCCCGGCTCGCCAAGCGCATTGCGCATGTCGGGCCGGTTGATGGTCAGGGTTACAATGTGACCCTGCTGGTCATATTCCAGCATGGGCAAACTTAAGCGGCCGCGAAGCGCTTCAAGTGATGGTCAACATTACCGAATTGTGTGTCGATAACGGTCAAACGCTTGAAGTAGTGACCGACATTCAGCTCTTCTGTCATGCCCATACCGCCGTGCAGTTGCACCGCTTCTTGACCGACAAAACGACCTGATTTGCCGATTTGCACTTTGGCACCGGCTGCCGCTTTTTTACGTTCAGCTTCGCTTTCGGTCAGTTTCATATTGACCATATAAGTCATTGAAACCGACTGCTCATATTCCATAAACATATCGACCATGCGGTGTTGCAGCACTTGGAAGCTGCCGATTGGCACGCCAAACTGTTTGCGGGTTTTGCAATATTCAACGGTCGCGTCATTCAGGCACTTCATGTGACCAATGGCTTCGGCGCAAACCGCACCAATGCCGAAATCAAGCGCTTCTTCGAGCAATGCCAAACCGTTGCCGGCTGCACCGATAAGCGCATCAGCACCGACCGCCACATTTTCCAGCGTCACTTCGCTGGCGCGGTTGCCGTCAACTGTCGGATAGTCTTGCGTGGCAATGCCGCTTGCTGATTTTTCAACAATGAACAAGCCAAGGCCGTCGCTATCGCGCTGGTCGCCAGAAATACGGGCTGACACAATCAGCTTATTGGCCCATGGCGCAGCGGCGACAACAGCTTTGGTGCCGTTCAACACATATCCGTCACCATCGGCTTTTGCAGAGGTCAAGACATCGGCCGGATTGAAGCGGCTTTGCGGCTCGGCATAAGCCAGCGCCCACACATCTTCACCACCGATAATGCCAGGCAGATGCGTTTCTTTTTGCGCGTCTGACGCATGGCGCGACAGAATACCACCGCACAGAACAATCGTCGGCAAATAGGGTTCAACGACCAGACCGCGACCCAATTCTTCCATGATAACCATGGTTTCAATCGGCCCACCGTCAAGGCCGCCCATCTCTTCTGAGAACGGCGCAGCCAGCAAGCCAAGTTCGGCAAATTGGCCCCAAATTTCGCGGCTCATGCCTTCTTCGCTGCGGACGATTTTCATCCGGCTGTCGAAATCATAATTATCCTGCACAAAGCTCTGCACCATGTTGCGGAGCAGGGTTTGTTCTTCGGTAAAACTAAAGTCCACTTTTTAATTCCTCTTCAAATTCGCTTTGAGCTTGGCGAAAGCCTAAAGACCCAAAACCATCTTGGCAATGATATTGCGCTGAATTTCGTTTGAGCCGCCATAAATCGACGTCTTACGATTGTTAAAATAACCTTGCGACACGCCTTCGGCATAATCGGGGCCGATGGACCGATAATTGTCGCCACGGTCAAGCTGCGGCACCCAGGGTGACGCGTAATTGCCAACCGCTTCCATTGTCAGTTCGGTAATCCGTTGCTGAATTTCCGTACCCTTAATTTTCAAAATGGAGCTTTCCGGTCCCGGGCCCCGGCCTTTGCTTTCGGAGGCCAATGTCCGCAATTCAGTATATTCCAAAGCCGTCAAATCGATTTCCAGCTCGGAAATTTTGCGGGCGAAATCAGCCGAGTCCAGAAGCGGCGCACCGTCCTCCAACTCAGCGCGCGCAATATCGCGCAAGCGGTCAATCGCTTTTTTCGAACGCGCCACACCGGCAATTCCCGAACGCTCATTACCCAGCAAAAACTTGGCAATCGTCCAGCCCTTGTCTTGCTCGCCCACCAGATTTTTGGCCGGCACGCGAACATCGGTCAGGAATACTTCATTGACTTCGTGACCGCCATCAATGGTGATGATCGGCTTCACTTCAATACCCGGCGTATTCATGTCGATGAGCAGGAAGGAGATACCCTCTTGCGGTTTGCCGTCGCTGCTGGTGCGCACGAGACAGAACATCCAATCAGCATGCTGCGCCAGCGTCGTCCAGATTTTGTGGCCATTGACGACATACTCGTCGCCGTCCAGTTCGGCTTTGGTTTTCAAACCGGCAAGGTCTGAGCCTGCGCCCGGCTCTGAATAACCCTGACACCACCATGTGTCGCCCGACAAAATGCCCGGCAGAACCCAGTCTTTTTGCTCTTGATTGCCGAAGCTATAAATCACCGGCCCCAGCATGGCGATGCCGAAAGGCAGCGGCGGAATAGTGCCGAAAGTCGCGCTTTCTTCATTCCAAATATATTTCTGCGTCACCGTCCAACCGGTGCCGCCAAATTCTTCCGGCCAGCTTGGGGCGGCCCAACCTTTCTTTGCCAGAATTTTGTGCCAAGCGAGGAAATCTTCCTTGCTCAACTCGCCACGGTCTACCCCAGCCAAATGCTTCGGATAGTTTTCTTCGATAAAACTCCGCACTTCATCGCGGAAGGCTTGATCCTCAGGTGCAAAATCAATGTCCATAATGACCTCCAATTAAATTTGTCTGAATTTAGCCAAATTGCGAAGTGAATCAATCACCCATTCGGGAAAAAATGACGCATCGGTGACAATATGTTAATAGAAAAGCATGAGCGAAATTGAAATCAGCCCGAAATCGCCCTGCCGACGCGTATGCGCGGTGTCGGCGCGCACTCATTTTTGCGTTGGCTGTGGGCGTAAATTAATGGAAATCGGCGGCTGGTCGGGCTTTTCAGATGAAGAAAAGCGGGCCGTGCTGGCGCAACTCCCCGACCGCCTCGCCAGCATGAAACAAGCCTAAAGCGGTTTATCACCGAACCAATGAAGCGTTTCGGCCAAATTAACCACCTCGCCAATCACAATGATGGATGGTGGTTCTAACCCATTATCAGCCGCAAGGCGTGCTGCATCGGCCAAGTGACCGGTGGCAATGCGTTGGCGCGGCGTCGTTGCATGGGTAATAATCGCCACAGGCTCATCAGCACTGCGCCCCGCCTGCATCAGCAAATCGGCAATCACCGATAAGCGGCTCATCGCCATATAAATGACAATCACCGGCGAGGCTTTGGCAATCGACCCCCAATCAAGCAATTCGGCTTCACCCTTTCCGGCCAAATGACCGGTAACAAAGGTCACCGCATGATTGACGTCGCGATGGGTCGCGGGAATACCGGCATAGCCCAGACCACCGACCCCGGCGGAAATGCCGGGTATCATGCGAAACGGAATATCCGCCGCGACCAAGGCTTGCGCCTCTTCGCCGCCGCGTCCGAAAATAAACGGGTCGCCGCCTTTGAGGCGCAACACGCGGTGCCCTTGCTTGGCCAGTTCAATCAGCTTGTCGGTGATGTCCTGCTGGTTCCAGCTTGGCTTGCCGCCGCGCTTGCCGGCATAAAACAGTTCGGCCTCGGGGCGCACAAGCGACAAAATATCCTCGGATACCAGCGCATCATAAATCACCTTATCAGCCTGCTTCAGGGCATTGACCGCGTGCAGGGTCAAAAGACCCGGGTCGCCCGGGCCGGCCCCCGCCAACCATACCCAGCCCGCCTCAAATTCGGGCAAACCGTCAATTTGAATATCGGGCATGACCCTATCGCTCAGCGTCAGGCGGATAATGTCTTGCTGTTTTTTGTCATCAGCGCTCATGTCGCGGTTATAGGCGGTTTTACCAAAGCGGTAAATCTGCTATCAAAAATTCCCTAAAGTTGATTATTACCTCCCAATGGAGCCTCCCATGCTGTCCAAGCCAAAAGCCGATTTGACACCCAATACGGAAGAATTTGAAAACATGCCGCTGGTCAAGCCGACCGGCTTTCGCGAGTATGATGCGCGCTGGCTGTTTCCCGATGAGATTAACCTCTCCGGTATGCAGGCTTTGGGGTTTGGCCTCGGCAATGTGCTGTTTGACCTTCTGGGCGATGACGCGCAACCGCGCATTGTGGTCGGGCATGATTTCCGCTCTTACTCGCAAAGCATTAAAATTGCGCTGACCAACGGCCTGATGAGTGCCGGTGTGAAAGTGCTGGATATTGGGCTGGCTTTGTCACCCACCGCTTATTTCGCGCAATTCCATCTCGATGCGCCCGCCGTCGCCATGGTGACAGCAAGCCATAATGAAAATGGGTGGACCGGCGTTAAAATGGGGGCGGCGCGACCCTTGACCTTCGGCCCTGATGAGATGTCGGCTTTGCGCGACATGGTGCTTGAGCATAAAGGCATAGCGCGCGATGGCGGCGCCTATGAGCGCGTTGAGGGCGTGGCGCAAGCCTATAAGGACGACCTCGCCGGGCGCGATAAATTCAAACGCCCGTTAAAAGCGGTTGTCGCTTGTGGCAACGGCACGGCGGGTGCCTTTGCGCCGGATGTGTTGCGCGCGCTGGGCGTCGATGTCGAGGAACTGCATTGCGCATTGGACCACAGCTTCCCACATCACAATCCGAACCCTGAGGATATGGAAATGCTGCACGCCATGCGCGACAAAGTGTTAGAGACCGGCGCCGATATCGGTTTCGCCTTTGACGGAGATGGTGACCGTTGCGGCGTCGTTGACAATGAGGGCGAAGAAATTTTCGCCGATAAAATGGGCGTATTGGTTGGCCGCGATTTGGCCAAGCAACATAAAGACGCAGTGTTTGTTGCCGATGTGAAATCAACCGGCCTGTTTAATACCGACCCTGAATTGCAAGCTGCCGGTGCGACAACGCATTATTGGAAAACCGGTCACTCTTATATGAAGCGCCACACCAATGAGATTGGCGCGCTGGCCGGTTTTGAGAAATCCGGTCACTATTTTTTCAACACACCGATTGGCCGTGGCTATGATGATGGCATTCTGACAGCCATCGCCATTTGCGACATGCTTGAGCGCGCCGAGATGGCCAGCATGGCCGATTTGCGTCGCTCATTACCGGTCACTTATGGCTCGCCAACCATGTCGCCCTATTGCGATGACTTGGAAAAATACGACGTCGTTGACCGCGCCATTGCCCATTTTGAAAAACTGGCAGCAGATGGCGGCACGCTTATCGGTCAAAAAATCCGCGACCTTGTGACGGTCAATGGTGTGCGGATTACGGTTGAAGACGGCACATGGGGGCTGGTGCGCGCCTCATCCAACAAACCGGGATTGGTGGTCGTGGTGGAAAGCCCGATATCGGAAGAAAATATGCGCGCCATCTTCGCTGAGATTGACGGGCTGCTGTCTTCTTATGATGAAGTGGGCGCGTATGACCAGAAAATCTAGATGAAGATAGCGATGAGCATGCGCCCACCGCTGACAATCAAAAAACCGGCAAAGATATTATTGAGCGCCTTTTTGGTAAGGCGATGCGCCAGACGAGCGCCCAGCGGCGCAGCGAGCATGCTGGTCGGAATGATTGCCAGCACGGCCAATAGATTGACGTAACCGAAGGATAGCGGCGGCAGGTCCGGCAATGACCATCCGCCTGCCATAAAGCCCAAGGCCGCCGGCACGGCGATGAACACGCCGAACACTGATGAGGTGCCAACCGCCCGCAACACGTCGCGCCCTGATGCGTTTAATAGCGGCACCGACAAAGTGCCGCCGCCAATGCCCATCAGCGCCGAGAAAAACCCGACCAATGAAGCCAGCCCTTTTTGCACGACAAGACTGATGCTGGAGGCACCGGCCTCGCCCGGGTTTTTATTCAATAACATGCGCGCCGCCATGGTGAGCGCCAATGTGGCGAAAATAATTTTCAGGCCTGCCGGTGCGATAAACCGCGCCGCCACGGCACCGGACAATGCGCCAATGGCGATGAACAGCCCCCAGCTTTTGACCACATCGACATCAACAGCACCGCGCCTGAAATGACTGCGCGCCGACAAGGAGCCGGTAAAACAAATAATCGCCATTGAGGTGGCGACTGCCATATGAATTTGTAACTGCGCCGGAAGCTCAAAAAAGATGAAGGTCTGGAACAATACCGGCACCAAAATCATGCCACCGCCAACACCCAATAGTCCGGCCACAATGCCCGAGAGAAATCCGGCGACCAACAGCACGATAGCCAATAAAGCGAGTTCGGTTTCCATCATTCACCCGCCTGTTGCACGGCTTCATAAGCCGCTCTTTTGGTCTGCTCAGCCTCAACCAACGCCAATGCTTCGACCAGCACTTGCGGGTCATCGCCACGCCGCGGCGCGTTTTCGCTCAAATGCCGACGCCAAATTTTGCCACCCGGCATGCCTTGAAACAATCCCATCACATGGCGCGTCAGCGCATGCAAGGGTGACCCGTTTTTGACCAGCCGCTCTGCATAGGGAATGAGCGCATGGACAATCTCAGTGCGGCTGAGCGGCGTCGCGGCGTCCCCAAACAAATCGCGGTCAACCGCAGCCAGCAGATAAGGGTTTTTATATGGCGCGCGGCCGAGCATCACGCCATCGGTTTTCCCAAGATGGGTTTGGCTGTCTTCAATATTTTCAATACCGCCATTAATCGAGATCAGCAGCGCCGGATGCGCCTGCTTTAACTGATAAACCAAATCATAATCGAGCGGCGGAATATCGCGGTTTTCTCTCGGGCTTAACCCCTCAAGCCAGGCTTTGCGCGCATGGACAATGAAATGACTGACGCCGACCCGTGCGCATTTTTCAACCAGCATGAACAACGCCTCGCGCGGCTCTTGCTCATCGACACCGATACGCGACTTCACCGTGACCGGCAGCTTTACGGCCCCGCGCATGGCCGCCACACACTCCGCGACCAAATCAGGGGTTTGCATCAGACAAGCCCCAAACTGCCCCGATTGCACGCGGTCCGATGGGCAACCGACATTCAGATTTATCTCGTCATAGCCGTAATCCTCGCCAATCCGCGCCGCCTCGGCCAAGGCAGACGGGTCGCTGCCGCCGAGCTGCAAGGCCAGTGGATGTTCTTCTTGATTATAAGCCAGCAGCTTGTCGCGGTCGCCAAAACGCACCGCATCGGCCGTCACCATTTCAGTATAAAGCCGCGCGCGCTTCGACATCAGCCGCAAAAAATAACGGTCATGCCGGTCGGTCCAGTCCATCATCGGCGCGACGGAAAAACGAATATCGGGCGCAGTTAAACTCATGCCGTCTTTGTCGCCTTTTTCCCTGCGCTCGGCAAGTGCGGAAAAGGTGTCGGGGTGCACTGGTGAAGGCCACTTTCATTGGCTTATTCGGCATTGGCTTATGCGGCCTGCGCCTATTTTATTCGGCCAACACCCCGACAAAGAAAAACGGCAACCTGCTCGCGCAGGTGCCGGGGTGTTCACAAACCGAATACAGAGAACCGGCTACGACGTATTGGGCGCGAGCCTTATTTCGCCGTCACCCCGACTCAAAGGAGCGGAGTGAACGGAATTTCTGCAAATCGCGTAAAAAAAGCCTAACGCCCCGAAGGGAAACGTTAAGCCACATACGCAAATGAAATTGCGGCTTTGAATGAGAGGTTTTCAAGCCCCACCAACGCTCCATCCATGCGTCAGTGCGGAAACTATGGCAAAAAACATATGGCGAAGGAAGGACTTTTGCGCTTCTCCAGCGCAAAGAAAAAGCCCGCGGGGTCGCCCCCGCGGGTTTTCAAAATCAGCTTGGGCGCAAGGCTACTTCTTGCTGCCAGCACCCGGTAATTCATTGAACGGCACGTTTTTATCGACGCGAATATCCTGCGGCAAGCCAAGCACCTGTTCCGATACGATATTGCGCAGAATTTCATCCGTGCCACCGGCGATGCGACAACCCGCAGCCCCAATCCATTGGTTTTGGAACGCGCCGGCCATCGGGCTTTCCTCGGTATCTTGCATGACACCGCCCTGGCCTTGAATATCCATCGCGAAGCTGGCGAGGTCCTGCATTTTCGGACCCGATACGATTTTACCGATTGAGCTTTCCGGCCCCGGCACTTGGCCTTTCGACAAAGCCGTCAGCGTGCGGAATTTGGTGTATTTCAGACCTTGCGACTGGACATACCAATCAGCCAGCTTTTCGCGCACATTGGCATCTTTAAGCGCCGGGCCGGTTTCCAGTTCCGTGTCACGGGCCAGTTTCAATAGCTCGGTATAATCGACACCGCTGCCCTGACCGATGGCCAAACGTTCATTCATCAGCGTCGTCAACGAGACTTTCCAGCCCTCACCGACATCACCGAGACGCTGGCTGTCGGGCACGCGCACATCATTGAAAAAGAC
>JAKMDW010000077.1 GCA_022426245.1 Alphaproteobacteria bacterium
CGGCTGCGCCGACAGTCGATACGGCAACGCCCAAAAACAAGAATAAGCGAATCCGCTTATCGGTCAGCTTCAGGCGCGGTGTCCCTTTTCGACTGGTCGCAGGTTTTTGACGCTCCGGCAAAAACAAGGCAATCGCCACTGCCCCGCATAAAGCGAAAACAGCCACCGCAAAAAACGGCGCAAGCAAATGCACCGCCGCCAAAGCCGCGGCGAAACCGGGGCCGATAATCGTGCCCATGCCAAACGCGGCACCAATGGCAGCGACACCGCTTGTCCGTTCTTCGCGCGTTGTGCGGTCGGCAATATAGGCCTGGGCCGCCGAGGGCGCGCCGGAGCCGAACAAGCCGAAAATGCTTCGAATGAGTATCATCAGGACATAAAGCGTCATCAGTGGTAGCCAGCCCTGTTGGCCAATGACCAACAAAAACGCCAATCCGCCGGTTGAAACACCGAAACCCACCAGCCCCAAAAGAATGACCGGCTTTCGCCCCCAAACATCGCTGCGCCGCCCCCAAAACGGGCTCATCAGCACCCATAGGACGGCGGATAGGGTGAAAATCGCACTGGCTTGCACTTCTGTCAGACCGAGGTCGCGAGCCAATGGCGGGAAAATGGCAAAGAACAGCGAATGTCCCATGCCTAACGTCATCAGGCAAACAAATAGCAGCCCCATGCCACGGATACGTTCTTTTTGAGTTGTGACTTGTCCGGTCATTATTTGTCGTCGCTCCCGCGCAAAGCCCAGCTACGCCAGCCTGACAAAGCCAAAAAATAAAAACTCAGTGCCATAAACACCCAATCCATAAGCGGCGGCAATGCCACCCGCCCGATGCCGAGATAAGCGAAAACCATAAACGTCCAGACCGCCAGCAACACAATCGTGAGGCGGCGCAAAGCAACAACACGAACCGGATGGATAAACCGCGTCGGGGCGAAAGTCATCGCGCCAAAGAAGGCAATCGCTGCCAGATTGAGCCCCTGCCCGCTTTCAAAAACAATCATGTAAAAGACCACAATGTTCCACAGCGCCGGAAAGCCGCGAAAATCATTTTCCTTCGTCTTGGCGTCGCGATTGGCGAAAGTATAAAGCGAGGTCATCAGCAAAAAGCTGGTTGCGATAATGGCGAAACCCGCCGGCACCAACTCGAAATGATAAATCATCAAAGCCGGTAAAAAGCAGTAGCCGGTAAAATCAATCACATGGTCGAGAATGGTCCCGTCAATATGCGGCGTATGCTTGGCTACCTCAAAGCGGCGCGCCAATGGCCCATCAAGCCCGTCAATAATCATCGCCACACCGAGCCAAATAAGCGCGAGGCGCGCATCGCCCTGCCATATTGCATCGACCGAAAGCATCATCGGAATAAGCCCCGACGCCGTAAGCAGGTGAACCAAATAAGCGCGCTGTTTCATCAATACCAAACCTGTCCGCCTTGAGCGCGCACCAAATCGTGCTCCGCCATCAGTGTAACGAGATCTTCAAAATCTAACTTGGGGCGCCAATCGAGTTGCTTATGCGCTTTAGAGGCATCGCCGACAAGCGGGTCGGGTTCGCTGGGCCGGTAAAAATCTTCACTGACGCTCACCAATTGACGCCCGGTCTTTATGTCAATCCCACACGCCTGCAATCCCTCACCTTCGAACTCAATCTGCATACCCATTGCCGCTGCCGCCAAGATGATGAATTCACGCACACTATGGGTTTCTCCGCTGGCGACAATATAATCATCGGCTATTTCTTGCTGCAACATCAGCCACATGGCTTCGACATAGTCACCCGCAAAACCCCAATCGCGGGCATTGTCGAGATTGCCGAGCATGAGCTGTTGCTGCCCGCCGCAAGCAATTTGCGCCAATGTGGTAGTAATCTTTCGGGTTACGAACTCCATGCCGCGCAACGGGCTTTCATGATTAAACATAAGGCCGTTAGAGGCATGCAGATTATAGGCCTCGCGATAATTGACCACCGACCAATAAGCGAAGAGCTTGGCCACGCCATAAGGCGAACGTGGATGGAAATCATGACTCTCATCAATTTTACCGGCCAGATTTTGACCAAAAATTTCACTGCTGGCCGCCTCAAACAAGCGCGCCTCAGGAGCAATAATCCGCATGGCTTCGAGCAAGCTCATCGTGCCGCGCCCAGAGGTTTGGGCAGTGTAAAGCGGTTGCTTAAAGCTGGCCTGCA
>JAKMDW010000097.1 GCA_022426245.1 Alphaproteobacteria bacterium
ATACACTGGGTGTTTTGGTTACAATGTATCATTTCCTGATATGCATGCTATGGGTAGCTGGTGGGATGCTGGTGCCGAAGACAACGCTAAATTTTTTGATGAGGCTGGCAAAAACCCATCTGCTGACTTGCACGCGCAGATTATAATGGATAACCCAGCAGTTATCGGAAAATAGAAATTCATGACCCACATCGAGTGGGGATTGATTTCCAAGAGCAAGCCATCAACCATTGGTTGAAAAACAGCCTGATATTACTTAACTTTCAAAAAGTCTTCATGATTTGTTGAGAGGGAATTTTAATGACTATTAACGCGTCAAAATCAATCGAGGCCTGCGCAAAATATTACGGCGATGACGAAGCAGCTATGCGCGATTATCTCATTGCAGGCGAAGCACAAGCGCTCGCGCTGGACAATCGTGGGCCAATTCGTTTTGACGAAGACGGTAATATCGACCCGGCTATTCTCGACGCCTATGCGCTCTATGGTTTCTATATATTTGAGAATGTTCTCGACGCCGCTGAACTTGAGGAAATTAAACACGACCTCGATGCCATGCGAGATAAATTCCCCACCGGCCCCGATAGCGAGGTCAATCATCGTGGCGAAAAAGCATTGGGTGCAGGCAATAAGGCGCTCAATCTAGTTTGGTCAAAGCCGCTGGGCGACCCGCTTGGTGGTACCAGCCTCGCGAATGGCCGCCACGAAGTCAAAATGTTTGAACCGGAAGCTAAAAGCAACACACCGGCAGCCGCGCCGTTTATCCTGCTGGGGTCTTTGCAATTTTCAGAAGCCTGTTTGCGGGTTTACGGCCATCCCGATTTGTTGAAAGTCGCCGAAGCCGTAAACGGCAAAGACTTTGCCCCATTTAACGAAGCCCTGTTTATTAAAGACCCGGGCATTGGCGCTGCCGTTTCCTGGCACCAAGACGGCGTGACCCATTGGGACAATCCCGACTTCGACCAAGATATTCATGGATTTAATTTCATGGCGCAAGTTTATGGCAGCACTGCCGTTAACGGCGTTTGGGTCTTGCCCGGGACGCATAAACTCGGAAAGCTGGACATCACCGAATTGGTGGCCGCGTCTGGCAGTGAGCGCCTTGAGGGAGCCGTGCCGATTGTTTGCAATCCGGGCGATGTTGCCATTTGCAATCGCCAATTACTGCATGGCTCATTTCCCAATTGCGGATTTGAACCGCGCGTTACGGTGAATTTCGGCTTTCATCGACGCAGTTCCGTCCTTGGCGTTGCCGGTGGCGGCGTGCATAGCGATAGCCAGACCTTTGACGAAAATGTCATTGCCCGCCGCTCACGCACGATCGGCTACGCAATTGAAGCGCGCAAACAGCACTTCCCGGATGAGACACCTTATGTCTATGAGCCCTTTAGCAAAGACAATGCATCCTATGTTTGGAACGATGAAGCGCGGGCCGATTTACGCGATTACAATATTGACGATTTGAGTATTTAGCCCGCCGAAGTGGTCGGTTTAATTCGATTTGACCGCGTTCTGAACAACTTCTAGCGCTTCATAATCGCCTAAGCTGGACCCATTGGACTCTATGCCCAGCGCATGTTCCGGAGGGACAACCTCAGGTGCCTCCCCCGGCGCTCCGGGGGGCGTGAAATAGCCAAGCGCATATTGCCCCATTGAATAACCCACAAGCGCCTGCAAATCGCGCGGCAGGGTTTTAGCAAGTTCCGGCGGGCATGTAAGATATTGATTTTCTTCCTGCCGCAGCCAACCCAAAGTATAAGTAATGTTAATCCCGATGCGGTCAGATGAGCTGCGGTTTTCGCCGCCGCCATGAAACACCGAACCGGAATAAATCAGCACAGAACCCGCTTTCATTTCAGCTTGAGTAATTTGTTCGGGTTTGATTTCCGCGTTATCCGGCCATTTCGTGCTGCCCGGCACAACTTGCGTCGCGCCATTCTCAGCCGTGAAATCGGTAATCGCCCAAATCGTATTGAATTGCGGTTCAACATGCGCCAAATGGGTGCCCCACGCCCAGCGGTCGCGATGGATGGGCTGCGCTTTTTGACCGCCGCGAATCCGAATGATTTGCGTCAGATGAAGCTGCACTTTTTCGCAATAGGGGCCGAGGAAAGCATTACACGGTTCCAAAATGCGCTCATCCATAACCAGCGCGCGGCATTTCTCAGACCGCATAACCA
>JAKMDW010000122.1 GCA_022426245.1 Alphaproteobacteria bacterium
CAGCCCAGTTTTTCTTTGGCTTTTGCCGGGTCGCCAATCAATAAATCGGTTTCTGTGGGACGGAAGTAATTCGGGTCGATTTCGACCACTGTCTTCCCCGTTTTTGCGTCCAAGCCGATCTCGTCAATGCCACTGCCTTGCCAAACAATCTCGCGGTCAAGTTCGGTAAATGCCAATTCGACAAAGCGGCGCACGGTCTCGGTGCGCCCTGTTGCCAGCACAAAATCATCTCCCTCATAGTGGTTGATAATGGCGTGCATGCCTTCAACATATTCGCGCGCATGGCCCCAGTCGCGCCGTGCATCTAAATTGCCGAGATAGAGCTTTTCTTGCGCGCCGGTAACAATCGCTACGGCGGCGGTGGCGATTTTTTGGGTCACAAATGTCTCGCCGCGTAGCGGGCTTTCATGATTGAACAAAATGCCGTTCGACACATGCATGCCATAGGCTTCGCGATAATTGACGCATATCCAATAAGCGTAAAGTTTGGCGACGGCATAGGGCGAGCGCGGATAAAATGGCGTGGTTTCGTTTTGCGGCACGGCTTGGGCCTTGCCATAAAGCTCCGAGGTTGATGCTTGGTAAAACCGGGTTGTTTCGCCCATGCCCAAAGTGCGGAGAGCTTCGAGAAAACGAAGCGTGCCAAAGGCGTCTGTATTGGCCGTGTATTCGGCCGTATCAAAACTGACCTGCACATGACTTTGCGCCGCCAGATTGTAGATTTCATCAGGCTCAATTTGCTGCACAAGGCGCATGATATTGCTGCTATCGGTCATATCGCCATAATGCAGAAACAAGCGCACATTTTCTTCGTGCGGATCGACGTAAATATCATCAATACGTTTGGTGTTGAATGACGAAGCGCGGCGCCTCATGCCATGAACTTCATAGCCTTTTTCCAGCAATAAACGCGCCAAATATGCGCCATCTTGGCCCGTTACGCCGGTAATGAGTGCCTTTTTGCGGGCCATTGATTTTCCTCAATAAACTTGGTCTTGTCTATCTTGTTTACGCCGATTTGTCCATTGCAGCGCCGGTGCGAATTGGGTAGCTTGCTCGCTCGGCAAGTGGGGGAATCTTCGTGCGCGCGCAAAAAACGGCATTGATTACAGGGGTGACCGGCCAAGACGGTGCCTATCTCACAAAATTATTGCTTGAGAAAAACTATCACGTGGTCGGTGCCATGCGCCGCGCCTCAACGCTTAATTTGCCGAGGCTGGCTGCGCTTGGCGTGGCTGAAGATGTCGAATTAATGACGTTGGATATGCAGGATTTCATTTCCATCACCCAGCTCATTAAAGATGTCGCCCCTGATGAGATTTATAATCTTGGCGGACAAAGCTCGGTGCAGGCTAGCTTTAAGCAACCGCTTTACACCGCCCAAACCTCTGGGCGCGGCACGATGAGCTTGCTCGAAGCCATGCGGATTATTGCTCCTGAGGCGCGCTTGTTTGAGGCGGCCAGCAGTGAAATTTTTGGTCAAAATCCGGCCGGTAAAATTGATGAGAGCCATGATTTCCATCCGCGTTCGCCTTATGGCGTGGCTAAGCTCTTCGCTTATTGGTCGGTGGTCAATTATCGCGAGGCCTATAATCTGCATGCCTCTAACGGCCTGATGTTTAATCATGAAAGCCCGTTACGCGGCATGGAGTTCGTAACCCGTAAGATTACCACCACATTGGCGCAGATTGCTTGCGGCGGGCAGCAACAGCTCATGCTTGGCAATGTCGACAATGCCCGCGATTGGGGTTTTGCGGGTGATTATGTCGAAGCCATGTGGCTGATGTTGCAGCAAGAAACAGCTGATGATTATATTGTCGCCAGCGGGGAAACCCATAGTGTGCGTGAATTCGTCATCTTGGCGGCAGCGGCAATGGGCGTTCAGATTGAGTTCGAAGGCGAGGGATTGCAGGCGCGTGGGATTGACAAAAAGACCGGGCGTCAATTGGTGAGCGTCAGTGAAGATTTTTACCGGCCCAGCGAGCCTGACCCGCTTGTCGGCGATGCCTCTAAAGCGCATAAGCAACTCGATTGGCGCGCCAAGTTAGATTTTGAAGATCTCGTAACACTGATGGCGGAGCACGATTTGGCACGCGCTAAAGGCGGACAGGTTTGGTATTGATGAAACAACGCGCTTATTTGGTTCACCTGCTTACGGCGTCGGGGCTTATTCCGATGATGCTGTCGGTCGATGCAATATGGCGCGGCGATGCGCGCCTCGCGCTTATTTGGCTCGGCGTGGCGATGATTATTGATGGGCTTGATGGGCCATTGGCGCGCCGCTTTGAGGTCGCCAAGCATACGCCGCATATTGACGGGGCCATTCTCGACCATGTGATTGATTTTACCGGCTACTGCTTTTTACCGGCTTTGATGATTTATCATTTCGAGTTGGTGCCGGCGGGTTTCGCCATTATCGCAACCAGCTTTTTGCTGATGACCT
>JAKMDW010000011.1 GCA_022426245.1 Alphaproteobacteria bacterium
GCGCTGCTGCTGTTCTGCATCAATATTGTCGGGCTGGGTTTCGGGCCACAACTGGTCGGCATTTTGTCAGATTATTTCTCAGCCGATTATGGTGTTGATGGTCTGCGCTATGCGTTGATCGCCGTGGTGTCGCTCAATCTTTGGGGTTGTTTCCATTATTTCTGGGCCGGTCGAAACTTGCGCGAAGATTTGGCGATTGCTGAAAAAAGGGCAGCCTAGCCAAAACCAGACCGCCCTTTTTGCACCCCGCCTTAAAAGCGGAGATGAAGCGTAATGCCGTAAGCCGATACTTCGTCATCCGTGGTGTCGGCGGCAATCGCGGCTTGGTAGGAAGCCTCGGTTTTGGTGTAATAATAACCCAGGCTAACGCCTTCAGTCAGTTTTGTGCCGCCGCCAATCATCATTTCCTCATAGCTGGTCTTGCTCGCATCACCACGCGTCTCGTCGCTTTCGGTCATGCCAATACCGACATTGCTATCGCCCATATTATATTTCAGCGCATAGCTGACGGTTTCAATTTTCTCGCTATCCACATAATCAACAAGGTTAACCTCGTGCAGGTCTTCATAGACCGATATATTGCCGCCCAGAACCCAGTCGCCATATTGCAAGGCCAAGCCGGTGCTGGTGCTCTTTGGTTTGACCGCGTCATTGGTGACAGTGTCGCCTTCGACACCGGTATAGCTGAACTTATAACCGATACCGTTGGTCATGCCCTTAAAGGAGACGCCAAGCTCAACAATATCCTCTTGGGTCGCTTGACCATCAGGCACATCGCTGCCCCGCGTGTGACCGGCATTGTTTTGACCGCCACCCGTGTCGGCATTATTCGGCGCGAAGGAAATACCAAGCTGCAATCCGCCGACGCGCGGCGTCATAAAGGTGAGCTTATTGGCATCGCCTGAAATATGTTCCAGCTTGGTCGACATATGCGCTTTATCAATAATCGAGACATTCGCGTCGGCCTCATCAGGGGCACCATCCAGATTATTCAAAAGCAGGTCATAGGCCTCTTCATAGACGTCATCGGTCACCCGATTATCGAACATTTTCAGCCCCGGCACAAAGCGCGGCGCGCGCACTTGCATAAGGTGACCGACGCCGTTTTCAGCACCAAGAATGAACTTGCCCCAATCGCCTTTGAGATAAAGATAATGCTCGTCAATCTGGTCATCGCTCTCAGACGCTTCCAGTTCAACGCGAAAGCCAAGCTCGCTGCCATTAGCCAGCGTGGTTTTGCCCTTAAAGTGAATTTCGCCGTCTTGGGCGAAAACCTCATCTTCAATATTATTGCCCCGACGGTTGGGGGCGTTCACCAGTTGAATGGATTGGGTGAAATAGCCGCCTATGGTGATATTCACCGGCTCGGCCGAGGCGGCGTGGAGCGGCACAGCGGACAGGGCCGCTAGGGCGCTGAGTATGGTCGATATGGATGCAATTTTCATTGCTGTCTCCCTTATTGTTTTTATTTGGGATACAGCCCAGCCGATTTTCGCGGGTGGGAACGCAAAAAGGGCAAAACGCTTTCACTGCCCTTCTGAGATATTGTCTAACCCATTTTTGAAGTCCGGGGCTAACTTTTTTTCAAATAAAAATGGCGGAGCCGCAGCCCCGCCATCTAAAGCACCCTTTATCGAGAGCAGAGGTCTTTGAGGGGATTAAAATTTCAGCAGAAGACCGACGCCCATAAATGTGCTGTCGCCTTTTTCCGGATTATCATCTTCGACCGTCTCATAAGAATAAGTCAGCTTGGCGCCCGAACCGATTTTGGTCGAACCGCCAACAACCATAATGTTAGTTTCATCGCCATCAGGGGCTTCCTGATTGTGCATCATCAGGCCGACTTGCGTCGCTTTCGACAATTTATAGGCAATGGCGTAATGCAGAATATCTGTTTCAGCGCCATTTGCGTCTTTGGTGAACATGGTGCCGCCAACCGTGATGGCGCCGGAAGAAACAGACAGACCCATCGCCGTGTCTTCGCGTGGGTCAACGCCGGTGTCTTCATCCAACTCGTTAATGCCGTATGAGGCTTTCACTTTCATACCGGCAATTTTGCCTGAATATTTCAGCCCCAAAGCCGTGGAAGACCCTTTCCTGGCAACGTCGCCGTCACTATCCAATTCACCATTATCGAGATAAAGCGCTGTGTCACCGCTTGTGTCCCGCGCATCCGGTGTTACGGAATAGCTGATCTGGAAGCCGTTTACCTTCGGCGAGTAATAGTTGATTTTCAGCGCATCGCCCTCGACACCATCCATAAGCGGTTTGTCGAAGGAAGAAACTTTGCGCCAGGTTTCGAAATTATTGTCGTATGTTTTCCAACCAAGGAATTTCGGGGCGGAAACTTGCTGCTTGTAAGCGGCATTATTTTCGGCACCGATTTCGACTTTACCGAAATCGCCTTTGGCGTAGACATAGTTTTCGTCAATATGGTCAGACTCGCCTGCGCCTTCAGCTTCAAGCTGCACTTGAAAACCGACTTCAATGCCGTTTTTGGTTTTGCCTTTGCCTTTGAAAATGATCTCAGCATCATTGTGAACACCCAGATCACGTGTCTCGAACTCGTCAGCATCTTGGCTATAAACAACAGAATTATAGTAACCGCCAACTGTTACGGCCACCGGGCCGGCCATTGCAGGCGTTACAAACAGAGCGGCGACAGCCGTTCCCATTAGCAACTTATTCATAGTTTTCTCTCCTCATTACGCAAAAACTTAGGGCCTCGCCCTTAACGCGAGATGAATATACGCCAGTTTGAAAAGCGCAAAAGCACTGACCGGCTCAAACCGACCCAAACCCTTCTCGGTTGATAGGGGTTGGTGCATAAATGCAACATTTCGAAGCTTTTTGTTAGGAAACTGACATATTACTGTCGCGCGGCGTCATATAAAACACCCGAAAAACCATCGATTTTTGAGGAAAATGGTACAGCCTCCCCGAATTGAACGGGGGACCTCTAGATCCACAATCTAGCGCTCTAACCGACTGAGCTAAGGCTGCACCGACGCCTCTTTGGCAAATAATTGCCTTTGAGACGGACGGAAAATAGTCGCCTTTTAGGGAAAGTGCAAGCGCGATAGCGCGGAATTGCTTTTGAGAGCGCTATTTCTTTATCCACCCTCATCATTTGCGGCTTCCGCCTTGCGTGCTGGCCGAAGCGGCGTAAACTAAAACCCAATCTCAAATAAGAGGGTCTCTCATGGGCATTAACACACCATCCGATATCAGCGCCGAACTTTCCATCGGCCCAACCGACCAGCAAATGGTGCGCGTTTTTGTGACCGCCAATGGGGTTGAGATTCCAATGGACTTCCTGCCCGATGAAGCCGATGAGATTGCCCGCGAATTAATGGCCGCCGCTCAGGCTTGCCGCATAAAATAGGCGTGTCGCAGAAAATAGGCTGGCCGCCTATAAAAACCCTCTAAAGCTTGAGGCTAGGGGCGAACGCTTTTCGGCAATTTCTCTTTTGCTTTTTTGGGCGGAAACGCTATGTTTCGCAAATGAGAATGATTTGCATTAGCGTTAAATCACGATGAATTTTATCGGCTTCCCAAAAACCGATGGCTGGGGACTGGCCAGTGGGCTGGCGGCTGCACTGCCCCTATCAGCGCTGGCCGGTTTGGTATGGCTGGCCGCGCAACCCGACGCGCCGGTATGGGGGCATTTATGGGCCAATGTGCTGCCCAAGCAAACCGCCACCACCCTGCTGCTAATGCTGGGCGTCGCCGCATTGACCGGCTTTATCGGCACATTGAGCGCATGGATTGTCACCTTTTATCCTATCCCCATGCGCCGCGTCATTGGCTGGAGCCTGCTGCTGCCACTCGCCATGCCGACCTATTTAATGGCCTATAGTTATGGCGATTTCCTTGACCAGGCCGGGCCGCTATTCCGCCTATGGCAGAGCGTTTTTCCGGCCGTCACCTATCCTGATTTCCGCTCGCTTGGCGGTGCTGTCATCTTGCTGGCGCTGGCGCTTTATCCATATGTCTATATTTCGGCGCGCACGGCCTTTGTGCAGCAATCGGCGGTGATGATTGAGGCGGGGCGCACGCTTGGCCTGTCGCCCCTTACCTGTTTTACCCGCATCGGCCTGCCACTGGCGCGACCGGCCATCATAGTCGGCATTGCTTTGGTGCTGATGGAGTGCATGAACGATATCGGTGCAGTTGAGTTTTTGGGCGTCAACACGCTGACGCTGGGCGTTTATGACACTTGGGTGGTGCGCGGCAATCTGGCCGGTGCCGCGCAACTGGCGCTCACACTGTTGGCCTTTATGGCACTCCTCCTTGCTTTAGAACGCAGCCAGCGCGGCGACAGCGACCATTACCAACGCCAGGGTCGTCGCCGTAACCTGCCTGATTTTCGGGCCTCACGGGGCGTGTTATTTGCCATGAGCGGCTTCTGCCTCATCCCCGTGGCGTTGGGCTTTGCCCTGCCTGTCACCCTGCTATTGGCGCATTTGCCCGATGCGAGTTGGCCTGCAGGTCTCACCCGTGCCACCCTACACTCGGTCGGCCTTGCCGCTACGGCTACTTTAATCGCCGCCGCTCTGGGCCTCACACTGGCCTTTGCGGCGCGTCATGGTGCGGCCATGCGGCGCGCCATGACGCGCATCGCAGCGCTTGGCTATGCCGTGCCGGGCACCGTATTGGCTCTGGGTATCATGACCGCTTTGGCCTTTTTGGCCGAAGCCAGCTTCGGCCTGATTGTCTTAAGCGGCAGCGCCATCGCGCTCATCATCGCTTATGTCGTGCGCTTTTTATCACTCTCTTTCGGCACATTGGAAGCCGGTTTCACGCAAATTCCGCCCGGGCTCGATATGGCGGCGCGCAGCCTCGGTGCGGATATGAACGCCACTTTGCGTCGTGTGCATATGCCGCTTTTGCGTGCGCCGCTGGTTACCGCTCTCTTGCTGGTATTTGTCGATGTGATGAAAGAATTGCCCGCAACGCTGATTTTGCGCCCATTTGATTTCGAGACTTTGGCCACCGGTGTTTACACTTATGCCTCGCTCGGCCAAATGGAAGATGCCGCCCTGCCCGCCCTGATTATCCTCACTGTCGGGCTTGTGCCGGTCATTTTAGGCATTGGGGTAATGGAGCGGCTCCGCCGCCGCTAGGCAAATAGAGCCGCCGCTAGGGAAATAGAGCCGCCGCTAGGCAAATAGAGTGTCAGGCAGTTTCGCCGAATAATTCTCGCCCAATCAGCATACGTCGAATTTCAGAGGTACCTGCGCCGATCTCGGCCAGCTTGGCATCGCGCAGAAAACGCCCGACCGGATTGTCGTTCACATAGCCACTGCCGCCCATGAGCTGAATCGCATCAAGCGCACATTGCGTGGCGTTTTCGGCGGCAAACAAAATCGCAGCCGCCGCATCTTTGCGCGTCGTCTCGCCTCGGTCGCATGCCTGATTGACCGCATAAACATATGCGCGCGAGGCCGAAAGCTTGGTGTACATATCCGCCAGCTTGCCCTGAACCAGTTGAAACGCGCCAATCGATTGGCCGAATTGTTCGCGCTGATGGATATAGGGCAGCACCGTGTCCAGGCAGGCCTGCATAATACCGACCGGCCATGCCGCCAACACAGCGCGCTCATAGTCAAGCCCGCTCATCAGCACTTCGACACCTTGATTGAGCGGCCCCATAATATTTTCTTCCGGCACTTCGCAATTATCAAACACCAACTCGCCGGTTTCCGACCCGCGATGACCCAGCTTGTCGAGTTTTTGCGCGCAGGAAAAACCTTTGAAGTCTTTTTCGATAATAAATGCCGTAATGCCGCGCGAATTGGCCGCCGGCTCGGTTTTGGCATAAACCACCAGAACATCTGCCGAGGGGCCATTGGTAATCCAAAACTTGCCGCCATTCAGAACATATTTATCGCCCTTCTTCTCAGCCTTCAGCCGCATGGAAACGACGTCAGAACCGGCACCGGCTTCGGACATGGCCAGCGCGCCCAAATGTTCGCCCGATACGAGCTTGGGCAGATATTTCTGCTTTTGCGTTTCATTGCCCCAACGAAAGATTTGATTGATGCACAAATTACTGTGCGCCCCGAAAGACAAGCCGACCGAGGCCGAGGCACGGGAAATTTCCTCAACTGCAATGGCTTGCGCCGTATAGCCCATCGCTACGCCGCCATATTCCTCAGACACGGTCAGCCCATGCAGGCCCAGCGCGCCCAGCGGTTCCCAGAGGTCGCGCGGGAAAGTATCTGTGCGGTCAATCTCATCGGCACGCGGTAAAATTTTGTCGTCGACAAAGCTGCGTAGACTGTCACGCATCATGTCGAGTTCCGCGCCCAAATTAAACTCGAGCATGGGATAGCTATTGGACAGCATCAGCGCTTTCTTTCATCAAATATAAAAGACCGACAGGTCGCCCCGTCGGCCTTTCAGAAATTTACTCAGCAGCAACCGCGCCCATGACAGCTTTGGTTTCGAGGAAGTCCTCAAAGCCATGCTCGCCCCATTCGCGGCCATTGCCTGATTGCTTATAGCCACCAAACGGCGCCATCGGGTCAGGGCCCGCACCGTTTAAATGCACATTACCGGTGCGCAATTGGGCCGCTACTTCAGCCGCGCGTTCGGTGCTGCCGGCTTGCACATAGCCCGACAGGCCGTAAACCGTGTCATTGGCAATCTCAATGGCTTCTTCTTCCGATTCATATTTCAAAATCGACAGAACCGGACCAAACACTTCTTCGCGTGCAATGGTCATGTCATTGGTTACATTGGCAAAAATCGTCGGCTTCACATAGTAACCGGCGTTCAGGCCATCGGGTTTACCCGGGCCACCCGTGACCAGTTCCGTGCCTTCATCAATGGCTTGTTCAATCAGCGACTGTATTTTCTCAAATTGCATTTCGCTGACCACCGGACCAATGGTTGTGTCGCCTTCATTCGGGTCACCGACTTTCACTTGCTCGGCAGCCGCTTTGGCAATTTCCACCACTTCATCATGACGCGCAGCCGGCACCAACATGCGGGTTGGTGCGTTGCAAGACTGGCCTGAATTCATGAAGCAGCTTTGGACACCTGCGGCGACAGCCGTGTTGAAATCGGCATCATCGAGAATGATATTGGCAGATTTGCCGCCCAGTTCTTGTGCGACGCGCTTCACCGTATCGGCAGAGCTTTTGGCCACGGCAACACCGGCACGGGTTGAGCCGGTAAACGACATCATATCAATATCAGGATGTTGAGACATGGCTTCGCCGACATTCAGACCGTCACCATTAACCAGATTAAACACACCGGCAGGCACGCCGGCATCGTCGAGAATTTCAGCCCACAGCGCGGCGTTAAGCGGCGCGACCTCAGACGGCTTCAGCACCATGGTGCAGCCCGCCGCAATGGCCGGTGCCACTTTGCAAGCGATTTGGTTAATCGGCCAATTCCAGGGCGTAATCAAGCCGCATACGCCAACCGCTTCTTTGCGGATAAGCGTTGTGCCATGCGCTTTTTCAAACTCATAATCAGCCAGAATGGCTCGCACCGTGCCGAGATGCGCCAAGCCCATCGCCGCTTGAGCAGCTTTCGACAGCCACATGGGTGCGCCCATTTCAGCCGAAATGGTTTCAACAACCTCGTCATAGCGGTTTTGATAAGACGCCATAATCGCGTCCAGCAAATCAAGGCGCTCTTGCACGCTGGTGGTTGAGAAACTTGGGAAGGCTTTCTTCGCAGCCGCAACGGCCTTGTTCACAT
>JAKMDW010000029.1 GCA_022426245.1 Alphaproteobacteria bacterium
CGCTGCCAAATGCCATTATCATGGGCGCTGTCATCGCCGACATAATAAGCCGCCCGCGTGCCTTGCAGGCTAATGGCAAAGGCATTGAGGCGTTGATAAAAATCAGTGCTCGACAATTTCGAACCAAGCGCCAGCGACATGGGTCGGTCTTGCGCCAAAGGTTGAATTTTATCGCGGCGGCTGTTCAAGCCCAAAGCCCGTGCTTCCGTCATCAGCGCAACAAGTTCTTCTTGCACAGCCGGATCTTCAATCGCTGGTCTGCCGTTCAGCTTGGCCTCGCGGGCCAACCCCAAAATATCGGTCGGGTCGGCCATCATCATCACATGCCCCCCGGCTTGGCCGGAGCGCGCGCCGCGTTCATATTCCAGCGTCTGCATGGCAATCAGCCAGCCTTCGCCCTCATTGCCCATCAGGCAATTTGCCGGAATACGCGCATCGGTGAAAAAGGTTTGCGTAAAGCCATATTCGCCGGTCAGCTTTTTAATCGGCACAGTCTCGACGCCGCTATTTTTCATTGGCGCGAGGAAGAAGCTCAGACCCTTATATTTATTCTCAGCGTCCGGATTGGTGCGCGCCAGCAAAATCATATAATCGGCGTAATTGCCTTGTGTCGTCCAAATTTTGGAGCCGTTAATAATGTACTCATCGCCATCTTTGACAGCGCGGGGTTGGGCATTGCCCAAATCAGAGCCGTGTTCGGGCGCAGAAAAACCCTGACACCAAATCGTCTCTGCCGACAAAATGCCTTTAATATATTTCTGCTTTTCGTCTTCAGAGCCGCGGTCAATTAGCAGCGGGCCGGTCCAGTTCAGGCCAATGGCATTGAGCATAATCGGCGTGCGCTCTTGCGCCATAATTTTGGTCGCGGCATCTTGGAACGCACGGTGACGGCCACCGCCGCCATATTCTTTTGGCCAATGCGCGCCTAAATATCCGGCTTCATAAACCTTATTCTGCCAATCGCGCAGAAAATTGAACTGCTGGTCCGTGCCGACTTCCATAAAAGTCAGCGGCAGCATGAAATCGACATCGCGCGGCGTGTTTTCCTTGAACCACGCAGCGGCGGATTCAGTAAATTCGGTCAATTCTTGTTGATCAAAATCAGCCATTTTGCACTCCCATTTCGGGTTACTATGGAATAAAGCGGCAGTCTTGCCAAGCGGCACACGCCAAGGTGCGGCATTGTGGCGAAGCGGGTAGGTAAAGCCGATGTCGAAGTGCCGGTGGGCCGATTAAAATCAAGCCCACCGCTTTATTTTTTAATGCACATCAAAGCCATGATAGCCGGTCGCCGCGATCTGGTCGCAAATCAAGCGATAAGCCCCCACTCCGCCGACATAGGCTAAGAACATGCGCGGCTTGCCCGGCACATTAGCCCCCATATACCAGCTATCGGCTTTCGGAAATAAAGTCATGCCCGCCAATTGCGCCGTGTGCTCGGCCCATTCCTTCTCCGCCTCATCCGACGGCTCAATGGTGGTTTTACCGTTCTCATTCATCCAACCGATACAATCGGCCACCCAGTCAACATGTTGCTCAATCGACACTAGCATATTGGACAGCACAGATGGGCTGGACGGGCCAGTGATGGTAAACATATTGGGGAAGCCGTGAATGGAAATACCGAGATAAGATGTCGGGCCATCAATCCACGCATCGACCAGACGCTTTCCGCCGCGCCCTCGAATATCAACCCGCAGCAGTGGGCCGGTCATTGCATCAAAACCGGTGGCGTAAACGATGGCATCAAACGCGCGCAAGCCTTCGCTGGTCTCAATACCGTCTTCGGTAATCTTCTCAATCGGCGTGCGGCGCAAATTAACCAAAGAGACATTGTCACGATTATAGGTCTCATAATAATCCGTATCGATGCAGGGCCGCTTGGTTGCATAAGGATAGGCTTTCGGGGTCAAATCATCAGCCGTTTGCTCGTCTTGCACCGTATTGCGAATGCGGTCGCGGATAAATTCAGCGACCTCATTATTGGCTTCTTCATCCAGCTGAATATCTGAAAAGGTCGACATCAGGCCGGTCAGCAAACCGCCGTCCCATGCCGCCTCAAAACGTCTTTGGCGCTCTTCTTTCGGCACATCCATGACGCGCTCCAATTGCCGCTCGGGATTGATGATACCGGCTGGGCTGAGCCGCTGCTCTTGGCGATATTGGTTATAATTGCCCTTCATCGCGTCGACTTCTGAATTGGTTAAAGGACGGTTGAAAGCGGGTGTCGAATAAGCGGCGGTGCGCTGATAAACGACTAACTCATCAGCTTCCTCAGCGATGAGCGGAATGGATTGTACGGCAGATGAGCCAGTGCCGATAACAGCGACGCGCTTGCCAGTGAAATCAACCCCCTCTTTCGGCCACAAGCCGGTTTGATAGGTTTCACCATTATAGCTGTCGCGCCCGGCAATATCGGGCGTCTTGGCAGCGGACAAGACACCGGTCGCCATCACGAAATAACGTGCGCGCACGCGCTTGCCACATTCCGTAGTAATCAGCCATTCGTCTTTATCATCGTCAAAATGCGCGCTTTCCACCCGCGTATTGAAGGTGATATTGCGCTTCAGGTCGAAGCGGTCAGCCACATGCTGGGCATAACGCAAAAGTTCCGGCTGCGGAGAGTATTTTTCCGACCAAACCCAATCCTGCTCAAGCTCTTTCGAGAAAGAGAAAGAATAAGCCATGCTTTCAATATCCACCCTTGCGCCCGGATAGCGGTTCCAAAACCAAGTGCCGCCGACATCTTCGCCAGCCTCAAAAACCTGCACAGACAGGCCCATTTCGCGCAAGCGATGGAGTTGATACATGCCCGAGAAACCAGCGCCGACAACGACGGCATCAACGGTTTCCGCCGGATTGAGATGCGCATCAATTTTGCGCGCCACCCAGTCCATAGCCTCAAAACCGACAGGCAAAACATCAGGCAAAGCGAAGAAAACATGCATTTGTTGCGCGAAGCATTTATAGGCCACCAGCTTACCGGCGGCGTCCAGTTTATCGGCATAAGCTTTGCCTTCATCGACTAAAATATCGAACTCGGCAGTTAGCACAATGGCCGGTGCCACTGAGCTTACGTCATCTGCCAGGAGTGGCGAGACATCGATATTCGCACGCTGTTCAGCGTTGCAATATTGTTCCCAATAATGTGTCAACAATTCAGCATTCAAGAAAAGCTGCTTGTCTTCTGCAGTAAAACTCTCAGTCTGCATACGCCCGTCAGTGATCGGATAGACCAAAACTTGCAGATCGATTTTCGGGCCGTTTTCAGCTTCGGATTTTTGCGCCATCACAGCCGCCAAATTGCCGCCCGCGCTGTCTCCGGCCACAATCAGCGGCAGCTTTTCAGCGCCAATGTCTTTGCGATTGGCCTCAACCCAGTTAAGCGCGGCATAGCAGTCTTGCATTGGCACAGGATATTTGCACTCCGGGCTTTTACGATAATCGACCATAACGACAATAGATTTACACTTTTCCGCCAAATGGCGCCCAACCAAATCATAATCATCAATATTGCCCATAACCCAGCCGCCGCCGTGATAGTAAACCATTACTGATTGGGCAGTGCCTTGGGGGGTTAGCACGCGGCCACGGATCTCGTCACCATCGACAGTAATGTTGACATCTTCAAATGACACGGATTCCGGCCCCGGTGGCATGGAACGATAAATTTCAGAAAATACCAGACGCATTTCTTCTGCACTCAAAGTGTGCAATGGCGGCGCTTCATTCAGCATCATATTCGCCAGAAACGATGTTGTTGCAAAATCCAGTTTCATGTTTCTCTCCCAAGTCGTTAAAGAAAATGCTAACGCCTTTAAATTATCGCGTAAAGCCCCTGGTGGGTTTGCCTCACTCTTCCGCTTTCACCGGCGGCTCAGCATAAGACCCGGCGGCAATGATCACCTCATCGGGTGTTTCGAGCATTTTTTGATATAGTTCATCGGGATAAGGCATATGCGGTTTGGCGGCATCATAAGGCGGCTGCGCCACGCTGCCTGCCTCGCCTGCATAAGCGTCGGGTGACA
>JAKMDW010000034.1 GCA_022426245.1 Alphaproteobacteria bacterium
TAAAGCCGCGATATCGCAAAGTATGGTTCCAGACAATTTCCAGGCCATTATTGGGTATTGGAAAGGGCGAGGCCATAATCGCTTTGGCCACCCCATTGCCCTCGGCCACCAGCTCACCAATCTCAGCGTTACGCGCCGCCGCCTTATAGACATGCTCAGGTAAGGCGCAAGAGCGTCGGGTCGGATAAATATCCATGAAATAGCTGTCGTGACGCTCGAGCAGCGCCTTTTGACCCCGGGTGATAAAGGCGTCATAAGCGCCCGCATTGGCGCCGGTCACGCGCAAGAGCGGCTTGTCAGCGTGAAATGGGTCGGGCAAATGCTTGCCCTTTTCATAGCCAATCCCCGCAGGCGGGCTGCTCAGGCCGCCCGTCCAAGGCGGTATCGAGCCATCGGCATTGCCGCGGCGCTCCGACCCCAAAGGTGTCAAATCTTTTTGCAGACGCGCAATTTGTTCGGGCGGTACATCAGCGCGACTTGGACTGACCGCAAGACACAGCAAAAAACCTAGCGACATGAGAGATTTGGCCAGCCATCGACCGCCGTTTTTTACTGCGAACCGAAATTTTAATCTCCCAATAAATGACCCATCAAACAGCATCAAACATCCCCTTTATCGTCGGACCATAGCAAGCCATAAACTTTTCCGCCGTGCAATAAAAAAGGGCGGGCCTCAATGAGACCCGCCCCAGATTTAGACACGCTTTAAATTAACGGCCGAGACGACGGACGTTAGCAGGCGTGTAATAGTCAGGCGTCAAACGCTCCAGACCGGTTACCGCATTCGCCGGACGACCTGATTTTAACTGAAGGGCGATATAGCGACCAGCCAGCAGATCATAAACCCACTCACCGCCTGTCGTCCAGCATGTGCTGGCTTCAGGACGGTAATCCGGTGCTTGACCGACTTCTTGGATACGCCACAACTCACCGCGCCCATCATAGATTTCGCCGGCAGTCATTTGACCGCTGTCTTCATCCATACGCAGAACGCGCTTAGCATAAATGTGACGCGCTGAGCTTTTCAGATTGCCCTCGACAACCCATTGACGACGCATTTCATAGCGTACCGGGTCTTGATTGGCATGGCCTGGTTGCAGCATCACGGAGGCCGGTGTCAGATTAACTTGGTAGTTATTCTGAATAGACAGCTTCTCTTCCTTGCCTAGCACAGTCCAATCATAGCGATCGGGTGCGCCATTATAGCCATCATACATATCTGACGTCGCCAGACCGTCACCATTCGTGAGCGGATTGTCATATGCAATATTTGGCGCGCGACGGACACGACGCGTGCCCGGGCTATAGGTCCAAGCCTTGCGGCCCTCTTTTGCCATATTCAATGTTTCGTGCACCAGCACCACATTACCGGCACGGCGTGCAGGCGCTGAAGTGTAGGCTACGAAATAGATTGAAATATTGTCCAAATCCTCAGCCCGCTGGTTTTGGGCATTGGAATAAGGGAACACAACTTCGTCACGCGTGTAGGTTAGAACATAGTCACCGCTCAAGGTCGGCGCAGCGAAGTTGAAGTCGCGAGCAATCCGCTCACCGCGATAACGCAGTGTGTGGTTCCAAACAATTTCAAGGGCACTGCTCGGAATCGGGAATGGCGACGCCATAATCGATTCCGAAATACCGTTACCGCCATCAACGACTTTACCGACCTGTGTATTCCGCTTGGCAGCTTTATACACAAAATCCGGATATACGCATGAACGGTTCGACTTATAGACATTCATTTTATAAGTGTCGGGATAAGTCGCCAGCATGGCTTTCTGACCAACGGTTAATTGGCTGTCATATTGAGCCGCATTTGACGCGTTGACAGTATAGAGGGCTTTATCGCCTGCAAACGGGTTCGGCAGCGCACCGCCATCCCAGCCTGTCAAAAGGCTTGAGCCATCAATTCCTCGGCCGCTCCAGGCATCAACGCCTGAACGCGAACCGGCTTTCTCAGCGCCGGTCGGTGTCAGATCGGCACCCAAACGGGCGGTCTGACTGGCCGGCACTTCAGCATATGCAACACCTGCCGCAAGGCTCAGTGTCAATGCCGTGGTTAACATTTTGGTTTTCATTTTAATCTCCATCCAAAATAAATTCGGTTTTCAGGGGCGGCGAACCGCCCCCAAAAGACACTGATTAGTAAGCGTAAGACACATTCAATGAGAGTGTATCTTGGTCATGATTTGACGAATAAATCGGACGACCATCCACCTCTTTTGTGTCATGCATTCGATAAGCGATAGAACCGCTTACTTTACCCAGATAGCTGAAATTCAGGCTCAAGCCCAAAGTTGAGTTATCTTCACGCCATGAGCCGGCAGGAGCCGGTGCACGACCCGACAGACCGGTTGAATAAACCAATGTCGGTTGCAATGCAATCGGGGTTCCGAATACATTATTGTACTGCAGCTGACCGAACAAAACGGCGCCATAGGCTTCGTTTGTCGGACGACACTCAGCACCGCGCGGCGCCAGTCCAAAGACTGATCCGAGCGGAATACTTGAGCCAGACGTACACTGGTTGGCAAACAAAACATTGTAATCCGTGCCATCTGCGACAGAGGCTTTGCCTGTTGGCGAACTGTAATCCTCAATGCCGTCAACCACAACAGCTGCAAACTCGGTCAGCAATATGCCCAAGTCAGCACCCAAAGCAGAGATAACCGGATTGGAACGGGTAAACGTTGCCGTTGTCCCGATATCCCAATTATAAACATCCATATATTCATAGGCACGAATGTCTTGAGAAGTATCGGTACACGCCGATCCGGCGCTGTTTTCTTGGTTGATGGTCGCAAAGCGCTGCGTGCTCATACCATTAAACGTGCTCGCCAAACCGCCCGCCGTGTGGAAACCACAATTGGCAATAATACTGCCAATAGCGCCTGCATCTGAGTCGAGATAAAGTGGCATATCGGGACGATAGGCAACTTCACCCTGCACACCCCAACCGAACATAGTCGTGTTGAAGCTTGCACCCATTACTTCGATTTCCGGATATTCGGCATAATAAACAGTGTCGTTCTCGCCGTAATTGCCGCCAATGGCCAATGAAAGTTCACCGGTTTGCATTTGACCTGAAGCGTCATAGTTACCTGCCGGGTCATGCGACATAGCGGCAGCATTCAGCGCTTCCGCATTAACCGACATGGCACAATAAGCCTGCATTACCGCATCCAAAGTATTGGCTGCGACAGTTGTGTCCAGTGCACCCTCTTGAATGGTGCCGTTAACTTGTTCCGCAAAAGCAGTGTCATCCGCATATAATGCGCGGAATTGACCGACCAAATTATGGGGGTCGTTAACCACAATATCAGGTGTGACTGCCAATAACGTTGTTTGGCTGAACGAATTACTGCCAAAATCTTCAACCGCATCGTCACTTCTGGTCGGGTGAGCGTCAATCAAACCTTGAACCGTGGCAGGGGGTGTCTCGTCAGTAAACCCATCCAGAGTATCACAACCATAGGCGTATACACCGCGACCCGCCGGACCGGAAAAGGCACCAGTCGTTTTGAAGGTCACATTCGGCTTACCGGTTGTGCGGGTTGTGAAATAAGGAATGCGGCTGTCATATTTTTGATAATACAGTCCGAATTCTGTTGAATTCAGATTTTCCGCATAATATCGAACCGCAAGACCATAGGCTTGGTCACCCTCTTCGTCAGCCGATGTGCTACGATAGGTGATACCACCCGTAAACTCATTCCCACGAAAGCGCTCCTCGAAAGTCGTCGTCGAAGCAAGCGGGTGATTCTCATCATTGTAACCCAAGAGAACGTCAACGCCCTGGGTGCCGGTTGAGCAGTCAACAATTTCTTCCGCCAGCAGTTTGGCGCGAAATTTTTGCGTCATTGTGCTCAGACGGTCGATGTTTTCAGCCGAGCAGGGAAACAGGCCGCTGTCGGCATAACCGTAAGACCCACTGGCCAGAAAGGCTGCCGTTTCTGTTGCCGTGTTACCCGGATTGACCGAGTCACCGCCAGCAAATGGCGACCCGCCCGGATCAATCTTAAGCTCTTCCCAACCGCCAAAATAGGCTTCGATGGTCAGGTCGCGTGTGACGGCAAGCGAACCGTAAATAGCATTTACCGGCAGCAGGGCTTCTTTAATCTCAGCACCCGGACGGCGAAGAGCCGCCAAGTCAAAGCTGTTAAAGGCACTGTTACCGCCGGGAACGAATGTTGCCTCACCCCAGTTGATAACTTGCTTACCGGCACGAACCATAAGCGGCATGCCCATAAGATTCATATCAGCCGATACATATGCGTCAAGCAATTGCAAATTCATGCCGGCATCATCTTCGCCATTATCATTCAGGCCGGCGCGTTCGAAGCTACCCTCATCCATCAAAACGGCATCATAAAAAGCATTAAGACGGGCAAAGGCCGTAATATTGCCTCGACGCGCTTCAATATCGAAAGTCGCCTTTAGCGTTCCGCCTGTCAAATCGCCATTGTCAAAGTTCAAGCGACCGTCATCTCGGTTAATCGAACTTGAATAGGCATAATTCGCATCATCGCCTCGATTGATATAATCCGCGCCGAGCGCGGGGGTTATACCGGAGTAATCCGGATCGCCTGAGTTAGAGTAACAATATGTGCCATATTGTTTACAAAAATCGCCCGCATCTCCATACGTGCCATAATCATTTCCCGCAGCTTCCGGGTCCAACCCTTTAGCTGTTTGACCGAGATTAAAAAGGCCCTGTAGGGCCGAAAAACGGTTTTGTTCCGTATATGCGGTATCGCCTTTAGGGCCAAACAACGGTCCACCATTACCAGAAGCCAAGAGATTAGTATCCCTGTCTTCAACTCGAAAAGATAGACCAACCGATGCAACTGTATCGATTTGAACATCCACTGTGCCAAGCTTGAAATTATAAGCATTGGCAGGCCCGGCGGCAACTAGCCCCGCACCCACAAGCGCACTCACACCGAGTAAACGCAACTTACTTTTAAACATAGAGCCCTCCTCAAACGCCTCTACAAAAAAACTTTTTCGCGCGCACTCCCATACGCGTCTCCCGAAAAAAGCTTTACAACCTAAAAAGCATGCAATTCAAAAATTGCCTTCGTCAACATATATTTTCATAAAAGAAAATATTTTAACTCGATTTCAACTATTGATGCATAAATGCAACACTCGAAAGCTGTTGTGAAAAGCGCCCGTCAAACTGGACAAAGGCGCAATGATTTTGTAGGAAGAAGCCCCGATATCTAGGGCCGCTTTAGCTCAGTTGGTAGAGCACATCATTCGTAATGATGGGGTCCCCGGATCGTAGCCGGGAAGCGGCACCATTACCAATCCTAATAATCTAATAAAAACAATGGCTTAGGGTTAGTGGTGATTATTTGCCTATCTATCTACTTTCCGCTATAGTGATAGACACTGATAGACACTTTTTGTTTTTGGT
>JAKMDW010000041.1 GCA_022426245.1 Alphaproteobacteria bacterium
TACGTGTCAAATTTTGAGAAAAAGCCAAATATAGGCTGAGCATAACCAGCCCAGCAGCCTTGAAGCCGGCCGTATTTGGATTGCGATCCATGCCCTTAAAGCGTGTATCAAAGATACTCAGATCTAACATGTCCGGGATGTATGGAATGAAATGAAGAGAGAGAGCCGCGATTGCCGCCACGAAAAGTGTTTTCTCAGAAATAATGCGCCAGCCAAGCAAGCAGCTGAAAACGGCAAAAAGCAACCAATAACGTGGCCCGAACTGATACATTGTCCGCCAAGCCTCGTCGGATTGAGCATTTATCGCATTTGATATCAGCATGATGGCCCAAATGGCCGCGAAGGACACATGCACCCATTTGGCGTCATCAATAGCCGACTTCACCCCTTCCATGCCTATCCACCGCAAACTTGCGCAAAACGCGAGCAGCAGAAGCAAAGAAAAAAAGTGGAACAGTGCATTGTCGAACGGCAGGGACGCAGTCAGGGCAAACGCGAGAAACTGTATGGCCCGTATTAAGTTTCGTGGAATTATTAGGAGCGGTTTCTTCATGACACGTTATTATTCAAATTGAAATTTTATTCAACCATTACGTAAACATTCGCATTTTAGAGTTAGTGCCCAACGGCGCCAATCCTCACACCTAAGCCTTCACCACCGTGGCTTTTCCCGAGAAGTCTTTCATCGCATTGCGCGTATCTATAATCAGCGCAGAGTTATCGGCAAGCATTTGATAATCCAGACCGTCATGATTGGTGCTGATTAACACGGCATCCGCTTGCGAGATTGTTTCGGGCGTCAACTCGAGGCTCTCTCGCCCGGCCAAATTACTATGCTCGCGCGTATGCGGGATGACCGTCACATAGGGATCGTGATAAGCCACCTTAGCGCCCTCGGCCTCCAATAGTTCGGTCAGTACGAGAGACGGGCTTTCACGCATATCATCGACATTCTTTTTATAGGCCATGCCGATGATAAGAATGCTCGAACCATTCAACGCTTTTTCCGATATCAGACTCAGGGCCTTTCCGGTTTTGGCCACCACTAGATGAGGCATTTTGGTGTTAATCTCACCGGCCAATTCGATGAAGCGCGTCGGCACATCATATTCGCGCGCCTTGTAGGTCAGATAAAACGGGTCAATCGGGATGCAGTGCCCGCCCAGACCGGGCCCCGGATAAAAAGGCATAAAGCCGAACGGCTTGGTCGCGGCACCATCGATCACATCCCAGACATCAATATCCATCGCGTCAAAAATGACTTTTAACTCATTGACCAAAGCGATATTGACCGACCGAAAAATATTCTCGGTCAGCTTGATGGCTTCGGCTGTGCGCGACGAGGCAACCGACACGACCTGAGAAATCACGCCCTCATAAACTGCGGCAACCAGGTCGCGCGAGAGCGGCGTATCGGCACCGACAATTTTCGGTATGGTCGAGGTGGAAAAACTTTCATTGCCCGGGTCTTCGCGTTCGGGTGAATAAGCGAGATAGAAATCTTCATCCTTCTTCAGTCCAGATTGCTCGAGAACACCGGCAAGCTCGCTATCCGTTGTGCCCGGATAAGTGCTCGATTCCAAAACAACCAATTGGCCCTTTTGAAGGTGGGGCGCGATAGAGCGACCGGTACTGAGAACCGGCCCCAAATCCGGCTCGCGGTGCTTGGACAAAGGCGTCGGCACGCAAATAATGATGACGTCAACATCGGCAATTTTGGCAAAATCGGTTGTTACATTAAACAGGCCATCTGCGCGCATCTCTTTAATTGCGTCGTCGCCAATATGCTTGATGTAAGATTGGTTCTTCTCAATCGTGTCGATTTTTTCTTGATCAATATCAAAACCGACAACATGAATATTTTGATGACAAAAAGCGCGCGCCAGCGGCAGCCCGACATATCCAAGCCCGACAATGCCGATAATGGCCTGCTTGGATTTAATTTTTTCCAATCTGTTCAATTCCATATTCCTTCGCGACTTAAAATAGACCACTCACCTGACTTGTCGCAGCCTATCAATGAAAGGGTAACATCATTTTTTATAAACCTATTTGC
>JAKMDW010000085.1 GCA_022426245.1 Alphaproteobacteria bacterium
AATAGGGAAAGCCGACCGGCTCGGTCAGCCGTGCCGATAGCGCATGGCCCTCTAAATGATTGACGCCGATAAACGGTTTTTGCGCCGCCAGCGCCAAAGCTTTGCCGGTGGTCAGCCCGATCAGCACTCCGCCAATCAGCCCCGGTCCAGCAGTTGCGGCAATCGCGTCCATATCATGCAGCGTCATATCGGCTTGGTTAAGCGCGGCAGCAATCAGGCCGTCGAGATGGTTCAAATGAGCGCGCGCCGCCAGCTCGGGCACAACACCGCCATAAGGAGCATGGGTCTCAATCTGGCTTAAAACCTGATTGGCCAAAATCCGACCGGCCCCGTTCGGTGCACCGTTCTTGACCGGCACGTCGACAATCGCGGCGGCGGTTTCGTCGCAGCTGGTTTCAAGCCCCAATACATATATATGGTTTGCCGCCATCAGTTTCCTTGCTATGAGATGAGCCTAAGGGACGCCAGCACGTCATCTCTTTATATATTGTCTTAAGTTAGTGTCTTACTTATAGCCCTATATAAATGACTGGATATGCGGCGCAAGGTTTGTCGTGGCATTTGGGGCGGCGGGAAAATGGGAATGGTTTTGGCGGCACAACAGATTATTATCGGCACACGCGCCTCGCCTTTGGCCTTGCGGCAAAGCGATATGGTGGCGGCGCAAATTTGCGCCGCGCATGGGCTGGATGCGGCGGCTGTTGAATTGCGCAAAATATCGACCAAAGGCGATCGCGCGCTTGACGGCAAATTGTCGGAATTGGGCGGCAAGGGCCTGTTCACGCAAGAGCTTGAAGCCGGATTACTGGACGGGTCGCTGAGCCTTGCCGTGCACAGTCTGAAAGATTTACCGACACAAGACCCGGACGGCTTGGTGCTGGGAGCGATATTGCCGCGCGCCGATGCTGTCGATATGCTGGTGCCGCGCGATGGCGTTGTCGTCACTGATTTATCCGACTTGCCCGAAGGCGCGCATATCGGCACCGCCTCGCTGCGCCGCCAAGCTCAATTATGGCGCGCGCGCCCCGACCTTAAAGTGTCGGTATTGCGCGGCAATGTCGGCACAAGGCTGGCCAAATTGGCTGAAAATAATATGCACGCAACCCTGCTGGCCGCTGCCGGATTGGCGCGGCTTGATATGACCCCGACCGGCGCGCTCCGCCTCGACACCGCCACCATGTTACCGGCTGCCGGACAGGGCGCTTTGGCGGTGCAATGTCGGGCAAATGATGACGCGATTTTGGCGCTGCTCGCACCCTTGCACTGCACCGACACGGCGGCTTGCGTGACCGCCGAACGGGCTTTTTTAAACGCGCTGGACGGCTCATGCCGCACCCCGATTGCCGCTTTCGCTGAGATAAAAGACGACACTTTATATATGCATGGGCGTCTGCTGGCTGAAGACGGCAGCGATATGGTTGAAATCCAAGTCAGCGCGGCGCTCGGCTCGGCTGATGAGGCGGCGATGATGGGGCGCCAAGCGGGCGAAGCCTTGCGCCGCCAAGCCCCGCATCTGGTTGCCGGATAATGCGCCTCTTGGTCACCCGACCGGCATTGGATGCGGCCGCTTTGGCCGATAGCTTGGCCGCGCTGGGCCATGATGTTCTCATCTCGCCAATGATTGAAATCGAACTGAACGCGGCCGTGCTGCCGAGGGCTGAAGCCCATGGCGGGGTGGCGCTGACCAGTGCCAATGGCGCGCGGGCCTTCATGGCACATTTGGCGCAACTGCCGCAAAAACAACGCGACGCAGAGATGGCACAATGGGCCGCGCGTCCGGCTTTTGCCATTGGCCCGCAAACCGCGGCGGCGCTGCAGGCGGCGGGATTTCAAGACATTCATCAGGCCGATGGTGACCTATCGGCATTGGTTGATTTAATTGCGGCGCGCTATCAGGCGGCCTTGCCGCTGCTGCACATTGCCGGTCGGGATCGCGCCGGTGATTTGGCGGCGGGCCTTAAACACAAAAATATTGTCTGCGCGCGCGCGGTTTTATATCGCGCTGAAGCCGTGGCGGGGTTCTCAGCGGCGGCGGCAGCAGCTTTGTGCGATGCCCGAGAGCCGGTTGAGGGTGTGGTGATTTACTCGCAACGCTCGGCTGATATTTTTTGCGCGCTCTATGCTGGACTTACAGATTTATCGAGCGCTTTGCACGATGACAAGACCGATGACAAGACCGATAACAAGACCGATAACAAGACCGATAACAAGACCGATAACAAGAATGAGCCATCGCTGCGGCCCAAAGCATTTTGCTTATCCGAGACGATTGCCGCAACGATGCGGACCGCCGGATTTGAGGCGGTTGCGCCGCCCACACCCGATAGCAATGCTCTTCTGGCAATGATTTGTGTCTAACGGCGCTCGCATTTCACACTGTCACATTATTCTGTGACTTGTTTCTTTCCCCTTATTC
>JAKMDW010000058.1 GCA_022426245.1 Alphaproteobacteria bacterium
GGTGATGATTTATTCGTCACCAATCCCGCGCGCTTGGCCGACGGAATTGAAAAAGGCGTTGCCAATTCAATCCTCGTTAAGGTCAACCAAATCGGGACGCTGAGCGAAACCATGCAAGCTGTCGATGTGGCGCATAAGGCTAGCTATACCGCTGTGATGTCGCACCGCAGCGGCGAAACGGAAGACGCGACCATTGCCGATTTGGCAGTGGCACTGAATGTCGGGCAGATCAAAACCGGTTCCCTCGCGCGTTCTGATCGCCTGGCTAAGTACAATCAGCTTATCCGAATTGAAGAGTCTCTCGGTGATAATGCTGTTTATCCGGGAAAGTCCATTCTTAAGTAAGGTCACTTTCTGACGCAAAAATAAAAAAGGCCCCGCCGCAGGACGGGGCCTTTTCCTTTTTTGGTTGCGGCGTAGCGCGTAAGTTCTAAATAGCTTTAAAACTTATACCGCGCGGTCAGGCGGATATCCTGTCCCGGCTCAGGCAATTTTTCCTTCAACGGGCTGGTGTGATGCCGGATTTCTTCATCAGTCAGATTTCGGATAGATGCAGTCAGTGTCAGTCCCTCGTAAGCAGGTGGCTGATAGCTGGCTGCAATATCGACACTCGTGTAGCTGTCGGTTTTGCGCTCGTCCTCTGCAAGATTGTCTTGCTCCGAGACATGCTCAACATCCAGTTTTAGGTCAACCAATTTTATTGAAGTGCTGATGCCCACACCGATTTTATCTGCTGGGATCATCGGCAGGTTGCTGCCGTCAGTCAATTCGCCAGTTACCGAGCTATAGCTAAGAGAGGTGTCAAACACATGGCCACCGAGCTTTAAGTTGGTTTGATAGCCCAACTCATAGCCGCTCAGTTCGGCATCTTTCTGCTTGTAGTCGAAAGTATGATCTGCGCCTGCACGCTCATCCATATAAATAAAGTCGCTATAGTCATTATTGAAAATAGATACGCTCAAGCGACTGTCATTCCAACCCTTACGGATGTAAAGCTCGGTGGACAGAGATGTTTCCTTATCCAGCGTAGTGTCTCCAATTTCCGTTCGGCCTACCGCGTGGTGTTTGCCTTCGGCGAATAATTCTACCAACGAAGGCGCACGCTCGGTTGATGAAACAGAGCCACCGACTAATAAATTGCCGTCCAGCTTGCGCGCTAAGCCGGCAGAAATGTTTGTCAGATCATGCGAAACGCTTGCATTTTCCGTCGGATCTTCATGGAAAGAGTCTTGCTCCAAGCTATCAAACCGAATGGCCAGTTCAGTTAGCCAATCATTACGTTCGCGCTCGGCAAAAACGAACAGACCAAGATGGGAGCGGTCAGTGTTTGGCAGGTAAAAGCCGTGTGCGTCATCCTCTTCCCCTTCCTCTTCCTCTTCCTCTTCTTCAGCATGAATAACGGCTGCCGAAAGCTCGCTCTCGCGAAACTCGACCCCGACCAGAGTTTGCCAGTCAGCAAAGTCGCCGGTGAATTCACCCCGAAGGTGCAGTGCATCCTGGTCGAAATTAGTGTTGACTAAAACGTCAACGCCATTTTCTTCTTCTTCAACGGTTTCTGTCTGCTCAAACGTCGTTGACGTAAGGTCAGCTCTAAAACCATTAAACGGGCCAACCGGGCCGTTATGCGTCAGCCGGGCATGAATTGTCTGCTGCTCAAGGCTGATGTCAGCGCCTGGCTCTTCCTCATGCTCCTCTTCCTCTTCCTCTTCTTCTCCCTCTGTATGATCATGCTCATGGGGTACACGGTAATCCATCTCTTGGCTGCTCAGCATCACCGAGAGTTGGGTTTCATCATCGCCAAAATGACCTGCAGCGCTGAAGCCTGTGTTTTCACTTTTGGTATTTTTGGCTTCTTGCTCCTCGTCTTTCAGTTCGTCTGCATGCTCTCCTGCTTCAGAAACAGTTTTTGCATGCGTCGGAATGGTGATGTTGTCGGCATCTTGCGAAAAGGCCGACAGGCTGAATTGGCCTTGCCGGGCGAAAAAACCTGTTAGGGTTTCGTCAGCATTGTCGCCAAAGCCGAGTAAAACATCGGCTCCTTCTTCCGTGTTGGCGTTCAAATGGCGGTTAAAGCCATTGACCACTCCGGTAGCGGCATAAGCGCCATAGCGCAGCGCAGCGGGTCCTTTCAGCACTTCAACGCGTTCCGTGTCAAACAATGACATGGTATTGGTGTGATCTCCGCTGGTCGAAGAAATATCCCCAATGGTCATGCCGTTTTGCATTACATCTATGCGATATCCACCAACGCCGCGAATAAGCGGCTGGCCAACAGCAGGACCATAACCAGCACTGCTGACACCGGGTAAGGCGTCCAATACATTGCCAAGCGGTCCGTCGATTTGCGCTTGTAAGTCTTCAGTCGTCAGGATTTCAGTCGTTGAAATGACATCCGTGGCGGCTTTTTTAAATGGTGAACTCAAGACGATAATTTCGTCAGTTTCTTGCGCCCAGACTGATGTGCTGAGCATGGTTGCGCCGAGCAAAGCGGCGACTTGCATTTTGCGGTTCATAAGAACCTCCCTTTAATTCAATTGAAATGTGAGAATTAAAGAAAGGCAGGTGGCGCGCGTGGGCTGGCCTTTTTATACAGACGCTTGGTGTGGCGCGTTATAACGGCTTGGGAGGTCTGGTTTTCAGCGCGGGCGAAACTAAAGCCGAGAAACGGCAATGCCGATTTGGCATGCGGCGTATCACCCTGCAAGCAGTCGCTTTCATCATGTTCGATGCTGATGTTGGACGGGTTGAAGTCATGCAAATCGTGCTGCACAGCGTGAGCGAGGCCCATTTGCAGCACCAGCACCAGCAATCCAACAGGTAAAATTTTGATCCGTCCCAACATTGCGCGGACTTTGGCATATTCTCGAAAGCGGAGCAAATCGTTTAATGTTTTTAGCTGCCGAGTTGGGGCCTCGTCCCTCGCCGGCGCAATGCAGGCTAATACAGCAAAGCTGCCAAGTGCTTTTAGCGAATCACTTTTCTCTTGACCCTGCGAATCAAATCGTGATTCGGTCACCACATGATTCGTTTTGTGACATCACGACCTTCAAGTCGCACTGTTGGGCAAGAGCCGCTGCGCCTCCGCCGCCTCGTGCCGAGCTTTTTACTGATGTTGGCGATTACCGGATTGACCATGCAGGCCCTGCAAGGTGAACGCGGTTGGCGCGGTTGGCGTAATTTGCAAACTGAAAAGGCTTTTCTGCAAGAAGAACTGAGCGAACTGAAAAATTATAATGCGGAAATGCGCCAGCAGGTGAAGCTGCTCGGCAATAATAATCTCGACCTCGATTTTCTAGATGAGCGGGCGCGCTTGGTGCTTGGTCTGGTGGGGCGCGACGAAACGATTGTCTTCAAAACCGACCCCCGCGTGAATTAACGTTTCCTACGCAACGCTTCACAATGTCTCTGTAAAAATGTAACAAATGCGCTTATATAAAGCCTATGACTACTGTGATTGATAATTTGTCGGGCGCGCCTAGAAAGCCGCAAAAACCGCGCCATCCTGAAAAGCAAAACAGGCCGGAAAGCGCTGTTATGCGCAAGCCCAGTTGGATACGGGCCAAAGCGCCGGGCTCTGCTGCTTATGCCGAGACCCGCGCCATTGTGAAAGAGAACAATCTGGTCACTGTCTGCGAGGAGGCGGCTTGCCCGAATATCGGTGAGTGCTGGGAGCAGAAGCACGCGACATTCATGATTATGGGCGAGACCTGCACCCGTGCTTGTGCATTTTGTAATGTTGCCACCGGCGTGCCACTGCCGTTGGATGGCAAAGAACCAGCCCATGTGGCTGATGCCGTTGCCAAGCTGGGGCTTCGTCATGTGGTAATCACCAGCGTTGACCGCGACGACCTTGACGATGGCGGCGCGCAGCATTTTGCCGATACGATTAATGCCATTCGCAATGTCTCGCCGACCACCACGGTGGAAATTCTGACGCCGGATTTTCTGCGTAAGGATGGTGCATTGGAAATTGTCGTTGCGGCCAAACCCGATGTGTTCAACCATAATCTCGAAACCGTGCCGCGGCTCTATCTCTCCATTCGGCCAGGGGCGCGTTATTTTCATTCGCTCAATCTATTGCAGCGCGTCAAGCAGCTCGACCCCGAAATTTTCACCAAGTCAGGTATTATGGTCGGGCTGGGTGAGGCGCGCGAAGAGGTGATGCAGGTGATGGATGATATGCGCTCGGCGGATATTGATTTCATAACCATCGGGCAATATTTGCAGCCGACCCGCAAGCACGCGCCGATTGATAAGTTCTGGACACCGGAAGAGTTTGACGGGTTGAGCACACAAGCCCGCGCCAAAGGCTTTTTAATGGTATCGGCCACGCCTCTGACGCGTTCATCGCATCACGCCGATGCTGATTTTGAAAAGCTGAAAGCAGCGCGCCTCGAAAAGCAAAATGCCACAAGGCAAAAAGCCTGACATGCAGGCGATTAAGCTTACGCGCCAAAGCCCGTTCACAGCGCAGCAAATGTTCGACTTGATTACCGATGTCGACCGGTATGATGAATTTATCCCTTATTGCACGGCGGCACGGGTGCGCGAGCGCACTGATACGGAGATGCTGGCTGATCTCGCCATTGGCTATAAAATGTTACGCGAGACCTATTCGAGCCGTATTGAACTGGCGGCGTCGCCGCTAACCGTCACCGTGCATCAAGCCAAAGGGCCGTTTCGACATCTTTTTAACCAATGGGTTTTGGAGGACACCGAGACCGGCTGCACTGTGCATTTTGAATTGCAGTTTGAGTTTGCTGTGCCGCTATTGCGGCGCATTATTCAGCCAATTATGAACCGTGTCGTTGAGCGCTTTGTCGCCGCATTTGAGACGCGTGCTTTGGAGATTTACGGCTAAAACCGCGCCAGCAGCATATCCATCGCGGCATTGACGGTCGCCAAGCGCACTTCGGTGCGGCCAATGTCACCAAATTGCTGCTTGACGTGAATGATATCGCCATCATGACAGGTTGCCATATGCACCGTGCCGGCGGGTTTTTCGGCTGAGCCGCCGCCCGGGCCGGCAATGCCCGACACGGCAATCGTCAAATGGGCGCTGGTCATGTCAAACGTGTTTTGTGCCATGGCGCGCACGACCGGCTCAGAGACCGCGCCATGTTCGCGCAGCAAGTCGGCAGGCACATGCAAAATCTCGTGTTTGGCGCGGTTGGAATAGGTGACGAAGCTGCGGCCGATAATGGCCGACGAACCCGGAATTTCCGTCATCAATGCGGCAATCAGCCCGCCGGTGCAGCTTTCCGCCGTGGCGATGCGCATCTTTTTTTCGCCAGCGGCTTTCAGCAATGTTTCGGCTTTATCGGTCAGGTTTTTATCAAACAACATGTCTATCTCCTTAACCCCTCAAATGAGGGCGAATTCGCGTGCCGCCAGCAGCACCAAAGCGGCCCAAATTCCGGCCAATATATCATCGAGCATAATGCCGGTCGCGCCGCCAATGTTTTTGTCGGCCCAACGCACCGGCCAGGGTTTCACAATATCAAAAAAGCGGAACAGAGCGAAAGCCAGCGCCGCACCAAGCGGGGTGAGCGGGGCGAGTGTTAATGTCAGCCAAAGTCCGGCGACCTCATCAATCACGATGGGTGAGGGATCTTTATCCGCTGTGCCGCTTATCCACGCCGTGCTCGCCCAATGGCCGAGACCGTAAGCAATGGCGCTGCCGACCAGCAGGCCGGATGCGCCAAAACGCTCGGCAATCAGCAGGCCAGGGGCCAATGCAGCCAGCGACCCCCATGTGCCGGAAGCAGGCTTTAGCAGGCCCGCGCCGAAAAATGTGGCAATCAGCGCGGCGGGTGAGAAAAAGCGCAAATGCGCCGGAAGTTTGTGCAAACCCATCATGCATCCCCCGATATAAGCAGGGTGGCGGTGGCCTGTGCGGCAATGCCTTCACCCCGACCGGTGAAGCCCAAGCCCTCGGTGGTTGTGGCCTTCACCGAAACGGCAGTTAACGGCAAGCCGGTAAGCGCGCTCAAGCTGGCGCGCATGGCGTCACGATGGGGGCCGATTTTGGGTGCTTCACAAATCAAAGTCAGGTCGATATGCGTCAATCTGGCTTGCTTGGCCGCCGCCAAAGACATGGCATGCGCCAGAAACTCAGTCGATGCGCGGTCTTTATGAGCCGCATCTGATGGCGGAAAATGCGCGCCAATATCGGCCTCAGCCAAAGCGCCCAAAATAGCGTCGGTCAGCGCATGCAAGCCGACATCAGCGTCACTATGGCCGATAATCTTGCGGTCATGCGGCACGCTGACCCCGCACAGCGTTATTTCCTCTGTGCTGCCTGCCTTGTCAAAGCGATGCACATCAAAACCGGAGCCGGTGCGCGGCAAAATTTGCGTGTTCATCGTAAAATCTTCTTCCGTCGTCAGTTTGATGTTTTGCGCCTCGCCCTCGACAATATGCACACGCAAACCTGCGTGTTCCGCCACGGCAGCGTCATCTGTGAGGTTTTGTGGCGCTGTTTTATGCGCTTCATAAAGCCTATCGAATAGGAATAATTGCGGTGTCTGGGCGCGAAACAGCCCGGCGCGCGGCACGGTTTCGCTAATCAACCCGTTTTCGGCTTTCTTAAGCGTATCTGTGACCGGCAATGCAGGCACAACGCCATCATGACCACTCAGATTATCAAGGCACCGCGCCATCAATGCTTGCGACGCGAAAGGACGCGCCGCATCATGAATGAATACGGCGTGTGGATTGTCTTTCGCCAACACCTCAAGCCCGTTAAAAACCGATTGCTGGCGGCTGTCTCCGCCAAATGCATATATAATTTTATCACTATTATTACAATAAGTTAATGTTTTATTATAAAGTGATACATCATCTTTATGAATGACAATGCAAAGTTGGGTAATGGCTTGATTTTCAGCGAAAATAGCGATGCTGCGCGCCAGCACATTGTCACCGCTGCCATCGGGCATCGGGCGGTATTGCTTGGGAATTCCTTCCCCGGCGCGGTGCCCGCGCCCTCCGGCAAGAATAATAGCAGCTGTAAAAGGCTCACTCATGGGCGCTAATCTAGACCGAGCCGGCAGGTAAGGCGATAGAATTCTGAGATATTGCTTGCCTTTTGCCAATTCTGCTAGCATTTTAGGCATATCTTGAATATTCGAGTTTTTGCCTAAAAAATGAACATTCAACTAGGGGATATGGCGCTTGTCGGGCGCGTGCTGTTGGCACCAATGTCTGGTGTGACCGACCTTGCATTTCGCAAGGCTGTGGCAAAGGCCAGCCGTGTTTCCGTGGTTTCTGAAATGGTGGCGTGTGAGGAATTGGTGAAAGCGCGTCCTGATGTCGTGCGCCGCGCCGAGGGTGCAGGCTTGGCACCGTTTATTTTGCAACTGGCGGGTCGTGACCCGCAATGGATGCGTGAAGGCGCGCATTTAGCCTGCGAAGCCGGTGCTGATATTGTTGATATCAATATGGGCTGCCCATCGCGGCAGGTCACCGGCGGCTTATCCGGCTCTGCCTTGATGCGTGATGAAGGGCTGGCCGAGGCGATTATTGCTGCCACGGTCGCGGGGAGCGCCCAGCCCGTCACACTGAAAATGCGATTGGGGTGGGATGATGACAGCCTCAACGCGCCTTATCTGGCGGCGCGAGCCGAGGCACTTGGCGTGCAAATGATTACGGTGCATGGCCGCACGCGCTGTCAGTTTTACAAGGGTAAAGCAGATTGGTCTGCCGTGCGAGACACGGTGCAGGCGGTAGATATTCCGGTCATCGTCAATGGTGACATTATAGACGGCGAAACCGCGAAGGCGGCATTGGCGGCATCGGGTGCTGATGGGGTGATGATTGGCCGCGCGGCGATTGGATGTCCGTGGTTGCCCGGCCAAATTGAGGCTTATCTTGCGACCGGAGTTTGGCCCGATGCGCCGAGCGCGACACAGCAATGGCATATTTTTGCCGATTGGTATGGCGATTGCCTTGCGCTTTACGGCGAGGGGCTTGGCCTGCGTGTGGCGCGCAAACATATTGCCGGCTTTATTGAAAGCCTTTTGGGTGTTGAGTCAGGGCGCGCGCCTCGCGCTGAGATATGCCGCCTCGAAACACCGGCGCAAGTTATGCAGGCCATGCAAACTCTCTATGAAATTTCTGACAGCGAGGCTGCGTAATGACTGCCACCGATATAGCCGCACCGAATGAAAAAGTTTTACTCGATACACTGCCGCAGCCGGTGATTTCCATCGGCAATAACCGCCATGTCACTTATGCTAATTTTGCCGCGCAAGAATTTTTCGGCTCCAGCCTTAATTTGTTGCGTCGCCAGCATATTGTTGATGTGCTGCCCTTTGGCAGTCCGGTCATCAGTCTGATTGAGCGGTGTCTCGATAATAATCTGAGCTTTAATGAATATGGCATTGACCTCGGCGCGCCGGTGCAGGCCTTGGCCGCCAGTAATGGGCGCATGGTTGATTTGCATGTCACGCCGACCGAATTCAAACCGGGCGATCGCCATGCGCTGATTGTCGTGCAGCCGCGGTCGATTGCGCATCACATTGACCGCCAATTAACCCATCGCGGGGCAGCGCGTTCAGTGTCGGCCATGAGTGCGATGCTGGCGCATGAGATTAAAAATCCGCTTTCAGGCATTAAAGGCGCAGCGCAATTATTAGAGGGCGATGCAGGGCCCGATGGCGTCGAGTTGACGCGGCTGATTGTCAGTGAGACCGACCGGATTACCGGCTTGGTTGACCAATTTGAACAATTTACCGAGAACCATGCCGACTTGGACAGTCCGGTAAATGTGCATGCCGTGCTGGAAAATGTGCGCCTCCTTGCCAGTAACGGCTTTGGCAAGCATGTGCGTTTTGTTGAAAAATACGACCCCTCCTTGCCCGAGGTGAAGGGCAATAAAGATTTGCTGACCCAAGTTTTTCTCAATCTGGTGAAGAACGCATCGGAGGCGACTGATGGCAATAAGGCTGAAATTAAGCTGGTCTCGTCTTTCAGGCCGGGGGTTCGCTTATCTGTACCCGGGCGCGCGCGTCCGGTCAGTCTGCCGCTTGAGTTTTCGATTATCGATAATGGCAGCGGTGTGCCGGAAGATATTAAATCGCATTTATTCGACCCGTTTGTAACAACCAAATCAAGCGGCACAGGTCTTGGCTTGGCGCTGGTCGCCAAGATTATTGGTGACCATGGTGGCACTATCGAGTGCACCAGCGAGCCGGGCCATACTGAATTTTGTGTTCGCCTGCCGATGATTGATGAAGCGGCAAGCGGCTTATCAATAGGGGATAAAAAATGAGCAAGGGAACTGTTCTTGTCGCTGATGATGATCGCGCCATTCGCACAGTGTTAACGCAAGCTTTGGGGCGCGCCGGATTTGATGTGCGCGCCGGTGATACGGCGGCGTCATTGTGGCAATGGGTCAGCAATGGCGAAGGCGATGTGATTGTCACTGATGTGATGATGCCCGACCAAAACGCGTTCGACGTTATTCCGCGCATCAAAAAGCTGCGCCCCGATTTGCCGATTATTGTAATCAGCGCCAAAAACACGCTCGGCACGGCGATTACGGCGGCTGAAAAAGGCGCGTTTGATTATCTGCCCAAACCGTTTGACCTCAGCGAATTAACGGCTCTGGTTCAGCGCGCCGTCGATACGCCCAGTGATGGCGTGACGCGCAAAGCCGAGGCCGGCGACGATGATGGCCTGCCTTTGGTCGGCGGGTCGCCCGCCATGCAGGAAATTTATCGCGCTGTCGCGCGCATGACGCAGAATGATTTATCGGTGCTGATTACCGGCGAGAGCGGCACGGGTAAAGAGCTTGTTGCCAAAGCTCTGCATGATTTCGGCACACGCAAACGCGGTCAATTTGTGGCTTTGAATATGGCCGCTATTCCGCGCGAATTGATTGAGAGCGAACTGTTTGGTCATGAAAAGGGGGCCTTCACCGGTGCCAGTCAGCGCATGGATGGCCGCTTTGCTCAAGCTGAAGGCGGCACTTTGTTTCTCGATGAAATCGGTGACATGCCGATGGAGACACAAACACGCTTGCTGCGTGTCTTGCAAGAAGGCGAATACACCACCATTGGGGGGCGCCAGCCGATTAAAACCGATGTGCGTGTGATTGCCGCGACGCACCAAGATTTGCGCCGGCTCATTCGCCAGGGTCTGTTCCGCGAAGATTTATATTTCCGCCTGAATGTTGTGCCGCTGCGCCTGCCGCCATTGCGCGAACGCCTTGAGGATATTGAAGAGCTGGTGCGGCATTTTATGGCGCGCGGTGTTGATGAGGGTTTGTCAGTCAAAAGTTTTGACCGCGAAGCGATTGATGCGCTGAAAGGACATGGCTGGCCGGGCAATGTGCGCGAATTGGAAAACCTCGTGCGCCGCCTGTCTGCACTGCATGCCGATGAGGTAATTGGCGCGGAAGATGTGCGCATGGAATTGAGCGAAAGTGATTTGGCCGCGCCGCAAACCCAGCAGGCCGGAAATAATCTGACCGAGAGCCTGCACTTCCACCTCAGCAATTACTTCAAAGGCCACGGCAGTTCGCTGCCGCCCAATGGTTTGTATGAGAGGGTGATGCGCGAAGTCGAAACGCCGCTTATCGAATTATGTCTCGAGGCGACGCGCGGCAATCAGATTAAGGCAGCCGACCTTTTAGGGGTAAACCGTAATACGCTGCGGAAGAAAATTCGTGACCTTAATATTGAAGTGGTGCGCAGCAGTAAAAAATAACACAATCCTCTATCGGGGCTTGCCGCACTGCGCCGTGCTGATAAACTCTCTTCAAATTTGAGGAGGATTGACTATGGGGAATGGACCGTTAAGTGGCGTTAAAATTATTGAAATGGCGGGGATTGGGCCGGGGCCATTTTGCGCCATGCTGCTGTCAGATATGGGCGCCGATATTATTCGCATTGACCGCAAAGGTGGCGCGGGGGGATATCCGTCCGACACCAATAGCCGCGGTCGCAAATCAGTTGCGCTGGATCTGAAAAAGCCGGAAGCCATTGAGGCTGTGCTGAAACTGGTTGAGCAGGCCGATGTCATTCACGAAGGGTTTCGCCCGGGCGTGATGGAGCGTTTGGGGCTGGGGCCTGATGTGGTTTTGGCGCGTAATCCGAAAATCGTATATGGGCGCATGACAGGCTGGGGTCAGTTCGGCACGCTGTCGCAAGCCGCCGGTCACGACATTAACTATATTGCGCTCACCGGTGCATTGGCCGCGATCGGTAAAGACAAGCCGGTGCCGCCGCTCAATCTGGTTGGTGATTTTGGTGGCGGTGCGCTTTATCTCGCCATGGGCATTTGCGCGGCTTTGGTTGAAGCCGGTAAATCGGGCAAAGGGCAGGTGATTGACTGCGCCATGACAGACGGTGCGACCTCGCTTATGGGTATGTTCTTCGGCATGAAGGCAGCAGGCATTTGGGAGAACAAACCTTTCGCCAATATGCTTGATGGCGCGGCGCATTTTTACGACACATATGAGACCAAAGACGGCAAGTTTGTCTCTATCGGGTCCATTGAACCTCAGTTTTATGCGCTGCTGCGCGAGAAGGCCGGTTTCGACGATGGCGCTTTCGACGCCCAAATGGACAAATCAGCATGGCCGGATTTGAAGGCCAAAGTGCAAGAGGCGTTCAAAACCAAAACCCGTGATGAGTGGGACGAGATTATGCTCGGCACGGATATTTGTTATGCGCCGGTGCTCGATATGGATGAGGCATATGACCATCCGCATAATCGCGAGCGCGACACGATTACCGAAGCCTTTGGCATTAAGCAGCCCAATGTTGCGCCGCGTTTTGGTGGCACGCCGAGTGAAATTCAGGGGCCACCGCCTAAAATCGGTGAACATAATGAAACGGCCTTCAGCGATTGGGGCGTGGCTGATGATGTGTTGGCGGCATTGAGGTCAGCCGAAGCGATTTAGTTTTCGTGGTTCATCCACTCAGTTTTCGTGGTTCATCCACCATGCATCGAGGCGCGCGCCATATAGGCTGTGCGTCTCTGGATGCTCGACATAATGCCAGCGCGCCACCCATTGCCCGGGATTATGATAAAGCGGGATGAAGTAATGTCCGCTCATCAAGACGCGGTCAAGCGCGCGCGCCGCCGTCACGAAATCTTGCGAAGTCTCAGCGCGGGTCAGTGCCGTAACCGCCGCATCAATTCCGAAATCTTTAATGCCGGCATAATTGCGACTGCCCGGCGTATCGGCGGCTTCGCTGCCCCAGTAATAAGCCTGCTCATTGCCCGGCGAGAGCGAGGCATAATAATTATAGACGATGAGGTCGAAGTCGAAATTTTGCAGCCGCCGTTGATACTGGCTGGAATCGATAAGCCGCACCTTCAGGTCAACCCCGATACCGGCCAGCATGCGTCGCCAAGAAAGGGCGAGGCGCTCATCGCTGCGTCGCTGCACCAGAATCTCAAGCTGCACGCGCTGGCCTTGCGGATTCATCAGGCTCTTGCCTTGCATTCTATATCCTGCGGCTTCCAGCATTTGCATGGCTTCCATGCGTTTGACGCGGTCGCGGCCAGTGCCGTCGCTTTCGGGTGATTGATAACCGGCTTCCAGGTCGCTGCGGGAAATCAGGCTGCGCGATAAAAGTTCGGCTTCGTCATCGCTCATAATCTGCTCGGCTGCGCTCAGCTCAGTATTGCCGAAATAGCTGTTTGTGCGCCGGTAAACATCGCCATACAGAATTTTATTAATCCACTGAAAATCAAACGTCAGATCCATCGCCTTGCGCAAAACCGGATCCGCCAAAAGCGGTCGGCGTGTATTCATAACAAATGCGCGCAAGCCCGATGGCGTGCCGAGGCTGATGTTTTCCTTGATGACACGACCATCTTTGGCGGCCGGAAAATTATAGCCTGTCGTCCAACGCTGCGGATTGCTCTCAAACCAAATATCAACATCACCGGCTTTAAACGCTTCAAAGGCGGTGGCTTCGTCGCGATAATAGTCTTCGTAAATGGTCGTGAAATTATGCCGTCCGCGATTATGGGGCAGGGCATTGCCCCAGTAATCTGCGCGTTTTTCAAACCTTACCTGCGCGCCCGGCGTCACCTCAATCACCTCATAAGGGCCCGAGCCGACCGGCAGGTCGAGCGATGCGGACTGAATATCGCGCGTGGTATAAATATGTTTCGGTAAGATCGGCATCAGGCCGATAATCAGCGGCAATTCGCGGTCTGGCGGAGTTGGCTTAAATGTAAACCGCACCGTATGGCTGTTCGGCGTCGTCAGGTTTTCGACTTGATCATAGTAAAAACGGTGATTGGGACGGCCTTTATCGCGCAATAATTCCCAAGAAAACGCCACATCAGCGGCGGTGACCGGTTGTCCGTCGGCAAATCTGGCTTGCTTTCGAATGGTGAAGGTGACTGCGCTGCGGTCGGGCGAGGTGACGACGCTCTCGGCCAGCAAGCCATAAAGCGCAAAAGGCTCGTCATAATGGCGGTCAAGCAGGCTCTCAAACACCCGCTCCCGAATGTTTTTGGCCGCATTTCCGCGAATGGAAAACGGGTTGAGACTGTCAAAACTACCGATTTGTGCTTGCCGCAAGCTGCGACCCTGCAAGGCATTTGGGCTGGCATAATCATAATTCCGGAAATCCGGCGCTAATTGCGGCGCGCCGTGCATGGCCAGTGCATGGTTTTGGGCAAAATTTTGCGCTAAAGCCGCACCACCGGTGAGCATAAGAGCAGGGATAAGAGCGGGGATAATAGCAAGTAAGCGCATAGGTCAGCCTTTTCTCGACGGTTTGATAATCTGGCGAATCCAACCGATAAATCCATTACTCTTATGGTTTAAATAATGCAAATAAGTCATTGTTTTATTATATTGTTTTATATCTTCAAACATGGCTTCACGCTTTTTGATAGGGCGGTTTTTGTCAAGCTCGCGCACCATTTTGGCGGGATTGCCTGCCGCGATTACATTGGCCGGAATGTCTTTTGTAACCACCGACCCTGCACCAATAACACTATTTGCGCCAATCGTGACACCTTTGCAGACCTTGACGCCTTCGCCCAGCCAGACATTTTCGCCAATATGCACCGGTGCATGTGGCCCGGGTGACGCCAAACGGTCATAAATCTCATGCCAATCAGCGTCAGAAATATAAACGCGACTGGCAATCATCACATTATCGCCAATCGCAACATGATTGGCCGACACAATTTGCAAGCCCGGGGTCAGCAAAGTGTGGCTGCCAATGTCTATGCGGCCATGCCCACCGGTTTCGTTCGGCCATGTGCAAAGGCGGGACATTTGCCCCTTTGAGGTTTGCATATGCACATTATCCCCGAGGTGAATATCATCGCCCCAAACCTCCAACCGATGCGGGCCGACAATCTCTAAACCGCTGCCAACCGAGGCAAATTGAGGCTTCAAACGCCAGCTTGTATAGACACGCCTGACAAAATTAACCAGCAAACGCATGCTGTAGGGCTTATGGTCACGACGCATGGGGTTCTGTCTCCGTTTCACCTTCCGTATGGGGTTCATCGGTTGAAGGGCGCTCCTTGTTCCACTCAAAACTTTTGTAATCGGGGCGTTTCTCAATCGTCGGCTTCACAATAGAGAAATAGGGTGAGACATCAAAGTCGCGGGGTGTAAACAACGAGTGATGACGAATATGCATAATCTCGCGCTGATTTTCGCGGGTGATATCAGGCAGGATAGGATAACGCACAGATTGAAAGGCGCGGGCAATCAGCGTCGAACAAATCGCCTGCGTCGGTTGCCCGCTACCCAGCGCAATCATGCGCCGCCGCCAACGCACAGGCACAGGTGGCTGAGGCATCAGGTAACGCGCCAAATCCACCACGTTTTTGACATCATAGGATTGCCCGATGGAATTGATAACGTAATTGCTGACAACATCGCGGTCGGCATTGGTGATCAGCGCAGGGCGGCAGATGCGGGTATTATAGCCAAGATATTTGGTGAGCGACGCGGCGATGACGCCGTCGGTCAAATCGGCTTCCACCAAAGCGGCGGGGTGGCCATATTTGTCGCGTAGACCGGCATCGCGCCCAACATAATAAGCCGCATGCGACCAAGTTGACTGGGTCAGATATTTTATTGCCGACGAAATGCGCTGATTGCCCTCAACCAGCAGCACATCACCCGGTTGCAGGCAGGCTTCCAACTCAGCCAGCGGAATGAACTGATAAGAGCGATAATTCAATATCGGCTTATTGAGATAGCGGATTATCAGCCGCCCGAAAAAGCGCAGCAACGGTCTAATCATGAAGATGCGGCTTCCTAATGTGTGTTATTGACCCGCACCTCATAGCGCGCGCCGTCAAAATTGCCGAAGATTTCATCTACTTGTGGATGACGCACCGGCAATTCCGATGTGTCGCGCAGCAGGTTTTGTTCGGAGACATAGGCAATATATTCGGTCTCCTCATTCTCTGCCAAGAGATGATAGAAGGGCTGGTCTTTGCGCGGGCGCACCTCAGTCGGTATCGATTCCCACCATTCATCGGTATTGGAAAAGGTCGGGTCGACATCAAATATGACGCCGCGAAACTCGAAAAACCGGTGCTTAACCACGTCGCCGATTTGGTATTTTGCTTTTCTTTCAATCATGCCAGGCTCCGCTATAGGGGTTTGATTGTTCTAACATAACACCAAAAGCTTGATTTTGTGATAGCGCTCTGCAAATTTGTTGGCTGATTCAATGATTGGACTTTTAAAATGACACAATATTCCGCTCTCTTTTCTTCGTTCACCTTGAACGGTCTTGAAATTCCCAACCGCATCGTCATGGCGCCAATGACGCGCAGCCACTCTCCGGGCGGTCATCCGACCGAAGACGTAGCGGCTTATTATCGCCGTCGCACCGAAGGCGGTGTCGGCCTGATTATTACCGAAGGCACAACCATCGACCACCCATCGGCCAGCATGGACCCGAACATTCCTGACTTCCATACGCCGGAAGCGCTGGATGGGTGGAAGCGCGTTGCCGCTGAAGTGCATGACGCAGGTGGCCTGATTATGCCCCAGCTATGGCACACCGGCTCGATGCGCCGCGACGGCACCGGCCTAAATCCGGAAGCCAGCACACTGTCACCTTCGGGCCTCAAATATCCCGGCAAGGAAGTGGGCGAAGCCATGACGCGCCAAGACGTAACGGATATTGCCGATGCGTTTGCCAAAGGCACGGTTGCCGCGCGCGAAGCCGGTTTTGACGGTGTTCAGTTTCACGGCGCGCATGGCTATCTCATCGATACTTTCTTCTGGGAAGGCACAAATGTGCGCGACGATGAATATGGCGGCGTTCTGGAAGAACGCACCGCATTTGCCGTCGAGATTATCGAGAAAGCGCGCGCCGCTGTCGGTAAGGATTTCCCGCTTATCATTCGCCTGTCGCAATGGAAGCAGCAGGATTTTGAACATAAAATGGCAACAGACCCTGACAAGCTGCTGGCTTTCTTGAAGCCGATGGTGGATGCAGGCATTGATTGTTTTGATTGCTCGACCCGCCGTTTCTGGGAACCGGAATTTGAAGGTTCTGATTTGAACTTTGCTGGTTGGACGAAAAAACTGACCGGTTTGCCGACCATTACCGTCGGCTCGGTTGGCCTGACCGGAGAGTTTGTTGCCGGTATGGGCGGCGAGAGCTCGGACGCTGCACCGATTGACGGTCTGATTGACCGCCTTGAGCGCGAGGAATTTGACCTTGTCGGTGTCGGTCGTGCTTTGCTGACGGATCCCGAATGGCCGAATAAAATTCGCGGTGGACGCTTTGATGAATTGCAGGCGTTCCAGCAAGAACACATGCTGAGCCTTTCTTAGGAAGGTTTAAGGGGGAAATATGATTAAACTTTATACGGCAGAGCGCGCACCCAATCCGCGTGCGCTGGAAAATATTATCGCCATAAAGCAAATTGAGGTTGAGACGATCACCGTTGATTTGCTGGGGGGCGAAAATCGCGGCGATGGTTTTATCAAGACCAATTCGGCCGGCCAATTGCCGTGCATTGAATTGGAAGACGGGCAGGTGATTGCTGAGGTTGCCGCCATTGCTGAATATTTGGAAGAGTTAAAACCGGACCCGGTGCTGGTTGGCAATCATGCCGCCGAGCGGGCGCATACGCGCATGCGCATGCGGCAATGTGATTACCTTGTTCTGGCGCCTGCCATGTCCGGTTTTCGCAATACGGAGGGCGCGGATTTCTTCCGCCCTCGCATGCGGATTGACGAAACCATTGGCGTGCCGATGAAGCGCAATGCTGAAGACGGAATGCGTTGGCTCGATGGTGAATTGGCGGGGCAGGATTTTATTTGTGGCGATGAGCTGCGATATGTCGATTGTATTTTTTACCCGCTGGTTTCCTTTATTTCCAATGTCAGCCTGCCGATAAGCGAGGATCTCAAAAATCTGACAGCTTATATGCAGCGCCTATCTGAGCATGAAATCATCGGGGCTAAATAGTGCCGCTTAAAGGTTTTTCGCCCGACGTCACGCAATCTGAAATCGGCAAGCTGATTGGCCGCGAGCTGATTGTTATGGAAGACGGTCTCAGCGAGGTCGCATTTGAAATGGGTGAAACCTGGCTCAACATGCAAGGGATATTGCATGGCGGTGCATTTGCGACCATGCTGGATACAGCCTGTGGTGTGGCCATTCGCTCGTTACTCGATTTGGAGAAATATCGCGGTCACGCGACGCTGGAATTAAAGACCAGCTATTTGCAAGCCGGTCGGCCGGGCAAATATGTTGCGAAAGGGAAAGTGCTACGCATGGGGCGCAGCGTCGCCTATAGTGAAGCCAGCCTGTTTGATGCAAAAGGGGTGATGGTATCAAAGGCATCGGCAACATTTAAGCTGCTGCCCAAATAACAACAATAATTAACATGGGCTTGTTGAAAGTGATGACACGGCATCAGGAGGGGTTCATGACATCAAGAAAACAATTTGCCACCTGCCTTGCGGCGGTTTTTTTCAGTCTTACCGGATTATATATTTACGCGGCCTATGATGACTGGCTTGGCCAATCACGCGGCGCGGGAGAGATTACCGGTGCTGAACGCGATGATGTTTTGGTCGCGGCGCGCGAAGCTGAATTGGCGGCTATTGCTGCCGGTTTGAATGAATCTTCTGAAAAGCAAATCCTGTTTGGTGATTTGCATGTGCATACGACTTTCTCAACCGATGCGTTTTTGTGGTCATTGCCGATTTATGGCGGCGAGGGCGCTCACCCATTGGCCGATGCATGTGATTATGCGCGCCATTGTTCGGCACTTGATTTCTGGGCCATTACCGACCATGCCGAGGTCGCAACGCCGAAACGTTGGGAGCAAACGAAACAAAGCATTCGTGCCTGCAACGCGGTTTCAAATAATGGCGACAACCCGGATATGGTGAGCTTTGTCGGATTTGAGTGGACGCAAGTCGGGCAGTTGCCGGACGAGCATTACGGCCATAAAAATGTGATTTTTAAAGGATTGGACGATAGCAAGTTGGCCAAACGACCGATCGCGTCGGGTGGAATTACCGTGCAAGCGCTGCGCACGAATGGCAAGGACCTTATCCCGCTGCCGCTGGCTTTCGGTGATTTTCCCAATCGTCAAAACTATTTCGATGTGCGCCGCTTCTTGCAGGAGGCGGCTGATGTCGATTTATGCGACGCCGATACGCCAATCAACGATTTGCCCGCAAGCTGTTTTGAAATTGCCGAAACGCCGGGCGCTCTTATCGATAGTCTTGAGGCGCAAAACCTCGACCCGCTGGTTATTCCGCATGGCACAAGCTGGGGCTTTTACACGCCGACCGGCGTTACTTTTGACAAGCATCTGAAGGCCGAGAACCGGCCTGAGAAAATGGAGCTTGTCGAGATTATGTCAGGCCACGGCAATTCAGAGGAATATCGCTCATTCAAATCCATCCTTGATTACGATATCGACACCATGTTGGGTGTTTGTCCGCAACCCGGGGCGGATTATTTGCCGGTCTGTTGGCGGGCCGGTGAAATTATCAAAAGCCGTTGCCTGGCCGATGGTGACGGCGAGGTAGAATGCGAGGCGCGCGCGGCCAAAACACGCAGAATGACCGCCGGGCGTAGCGTTGCAGCGCATTTGTCGATACCGGGCACAGCGATTGAGGAATGGCTCGATGCCGGTCAGTGCCGCGATTGTTTCCTGCCGAGCTTCGGGCATCGTCCGGGCAATAGCGTGCAATATGCGTTAGCCATTCGTAACTTCGACGACCCGGAGAACCCGACGCGATTGAATTGGGGCATTATCGCCTCAAGCGACAATCACCGGGCCCGCCCCGGCACCGGCTATAAAAATATTGACCGTTTGCGCACAACGGAGGCGGTTCGCGTGCGGGAAGGCTGGGTTGATCGTATTTATCCGAAAGACGAAAAAAGCAGCGAGCCTTTGAATTTGGACATGAATGAAATGATGAATCGCGGTTTTGGTGCAACCGAATTGGAACGCCAAGCCAGCTTCTGGACGACCGGTGGCCTTGCCGCCGTTCACTCAAAAGGGCGCGCGCGCGAAGAAGTGTTCGCGGCCATTAAGCGTCGCGAGACATATGGCACGAGCGGTGCGCGCATTCTTCTTTGGTTCAACACAAAAGACGGCGTGCCGATGGGCAGCACGACCAAGCAGGCGCAATCACCGGTATTTGAGGTGAAAGCCGTTGGCGCGCATAAGCAAAAGCCGGGCTGTGCTGATGAGACGGTTGACGCGTTGGGCGCAGACCGCATTCAGAAACTTTGCGCCAATGAGTGTTTTAATCCGGCCAATGAGCGCATGAAAATCACCCGCTTTGAAATTGTCCGTATTCGCCCTCAAATCACCGCAGGTGAGAGCGTTGATAATCTGATTGAAGACCCCTGGAAAACCATTGCGTGCAACGATATTGGCAATGGCTGTTCCGCGACATTTACCGACCCTGAATTTGCAGGCAGTGACCGCATGGCGACCTATTACGCTCGCGCCATTCAAGAGCCATCGCTGAAAATCAACGCTGACAATTTGCGCTGCACTTATGACGAAAAAGGCAACTGCACCAAAGTTGATATTTGCTATGGCGACGCGCGCACGGAGGCTGATGATGATTGCCTCGGTGAGATTGAAGAACGCGCCTGGTCATCACCGATTTATGTCGAGCACGTAAACGGAAAATAATCGGGCGCCTAGAGCGGCAGAATAGTAACCATGTCTCGGGCCTTTTGCGCCGGCGCATTGGCAGGCCTTTTTACCAAACAATTGGCGTCGGCAAAAACACTGGTCAAGGCACTGTCTTGGCGCGCCGAAATCGTCACCTCGACACGTCCCTCGGTCAATGCATATTTGCCGCGCAAATAGGTCTCGCGACTGCCATTGGCGTTTAGCGGAGCGGTTAAAATCGCTTCTGACCAGTCTTGCGGCGTTTCAAATCCTGCTAATTGCGCGATAAGTGGGCGCAAAAACAATGTCGCCGTCACCATGGCCGAACTTGGATTGCCGGGCAGGCCCAGCACATGACTGTTCATATTTTTACTGTTTACGCCTTTCGCAAACCAGCACGGTTTGCCGGGTTTAACGGCGATTTTCTCAAAAACGGGCGTAAAACCGAGCGCATAGAATACGTCCTTGGCATAGTCGTAATCGCCGACTGACGCGCCGCCAATCGGCACAATAATATCGCAATCGGGCAGGGCTTTAATTTCTGCGGTGAAGGTGTCTTTATCATCAGGCGTAATCGTCTGGGCGATGCAAAGGCCTCCCCAATGCCTCACCATGGCGGCCAATGCTGCGCCGATACTGTCGGGAATTTGCCGGTCAGTTGCGGCGCTTCCGGCGGGCACAATCTCATCGCCTGAGGCGATAAAGGCAATGCGCGGTTGGGCGAAAACAGTCAGCGCGGCATGATTGCCATTAGCCGCCAATGCCAAATCGGCGGGCGACAATAGGAGTCCTTGCGGCAGCAATTCATCGCCCTTTGAAAAATCTTGTCCGGCTAGCCGAATGTGACGCGCCGAACTTTGTGCAGCGGCGAGGGAAATCATGTCGTTATTTCCAACGTCCCCTTCGTCTCGCTCTGTGGTGCGCGCCACGTCTTCTTGAATGATGATATGGTCGGCACCCTCCGGCACTATCGCGCCGGTGAAAATACGAACCGCTTCGGCTTCGCCCACAGCGGCTCTAAATCCACCTCCGGCTTGAGCTTCACCAATGACGGAAAATGAGGTCACGCCATTGTCGATATCAACAATGCGAACGGCGTATCCGTCCATTGCCGATACATTGCGCGGTGGCTGGGTCCGGTTGGCAATCAGCGGCGCGGCCAATACGCGCCCTACCGCGTCAGCAAGGTCGATGGTCTCGGTTTGATGCAGCGGCGCAACCGCGCCAATCGCGGCCCATGCCTCATCGACGGAAATCATTCTGCATCTCGTTTGAAGTCACCGGATTTGCCGCCGCTTTTCTCGACCAGCTCAATCGCGCCAATGCTGGCCGATTTTTCCATAGCCTTCACCATGTCATAAACCGTCAGGCAGGCGACCGACACGGCGGTCAGCGCTTCCATTTCAACGCCGGTCTTGCCGGTGCAGCCCACCTCAGCCTCAACGGCGATCCCATTATCCTCGGCTGTTAAAGCGAGTTTGACGTGCGATAGCGGCAGCGGGTGGCAGAGCGGAATAAGCTCCGAGGTTTTTTTGGCGGCCATAATACCTGCCAATTCTGCGACCGAAAGCACATCGCCTTTTTTCGTGCGTCCGGCGGTAATGGCCGCCAGCGTAGCCGGGCTGAGGCTGACAAATCCGCGTGCGCGCGCCATGCGCTTGCTGTCGTTCTTATCAGCGACATCGACCATATGGGCGCGTCCATCATCATCAATATGGGTGAGCTTGTCGGCCATCTTAAACTTCCGAAAGGCGCGGCAT
>JAKMDW010000078.1 GCA_022426245.1 Alphaproteobacteria bacterium
ACAACCAGGGGCGTGTGGGGCGCCAGTGTTTCGGGCAGTGCCAAATGCATTTTGTCGGGCGTCCAAATATGCGGCGGACGAAATGTGCCGCTTTGCGGGCTGGCGAATAATGCCGGCAACGCATAGCTGCCGCTCTCAAACCGATAATGATGACGATGATGCGCCCACAGCAAAAACGGCAGGCGCGTCGGTGCCAGTGAAATAACACGGTTCCAATTATGCCCCATCACCTCGCTCAATAATCGCAAGGGCGGCATCATGCCATTGACGCGGTCATGGGTGATGAAACGCAGGCGGCCCGGCGCGTCTTGAAACAGCGGCACAAAATCTTCATGACCCACAATATGCACCGGCCTATCGGGTTCAAAAGCCAAGAGTTCAGCCGCCACGCCGGTAGCGGTAAACGCGTCGAGCCGGTCGGGGGGCAAAATAAGGAGATTGCTGCGTGGTGCCATATCACAAAGACTATAGAGCCAGCATCACCGATAAACCAGATGCGCTTTGGGCTTGAAATTTATGCCCCTAAAGCGCACATGTTGGACATGGGAATTTATCACAGCCATTTAACTGACCGCGCCGTGCTGCGCCTTAGCGGCCCAGACCGCGTTGATTTTCTACAAAATCTGGTGACGCAAAATGTAGCGCGTCCGCAAAGCGGGTCTTGTGTGATGGCCGCGCTGCTGACACCGCAAGGCAAGCTGCTTTATGATTTTTTTATCTTTATCGAAAGTGATTGCTTTCTGCTCGATTGCGATGCCGCCATTGCAGCGGCCTTGCTGAAAAAACTCAGCCTTTATAAATTACGCGCCGATGTGACGATTGCAGAAACCGCGCTCGCCATGCACGCCCTATGGCAAGAAGACGGTTTCCCATGCCCGCCGCAGGTCGGTTTTTATACAGACCCTCGCGCAGAGGCGCTGGGCTTGCGCGGCTTTTTTGACACCGCACCGGATACAAAACTGCCGTCCAAACCGTTAGATGATTGGCACATGAACCGCCTTAAATCAGGCGTGCCACAAGGGCCGCTTGAAATGCCACCGGGCACGGTTTTCCCGCTGGAATACGGCATGGCAGAGCGGCAAGCCATCGACTTTAAAAAGGGTTGTTTTGTTGGCCAGGAAGTCACATCCCGCACCCATCGCAAAGGTGCTTTGCGGAAGAAATTACAAGCCATTCAGCTCTCCGCTGCCGACGGTCAACAAGGCGACGCGCTGATGGCGGGCGAACGGGTGGGCGGTGAATTGGTGGCGAGACGCGACCACTGCGGACTGGCTCTAATTCGTGAAGATGCCATCGCCGAAAAACTGACTTTGAACGGCGCCGCAATCGAGATTAGCGCGCCGCATGCCTAAATCCGTCAGCGCAACGCCTCAATCGTAACAAAATGTCACTCAATGTGACCGAATGTTGGGACTAAAGCCCGCTTCCCCTTTCGCCAAGTGATTGAAATATGTTACTTTATTTGCAACTTGCGGAGGGTTTTCAATGAACCAAGTAGTTTTGACCGGCACAGGATTGTTTACGCCGGAACAGTCCATCAGCAATGAAGAGTTGGTAGAGAGCTTCAACGCGTATGTCGAAAAGTTTAACGCCGACAACGCTGCGGCCATTGAATCGGGCGACATGGAAGCGCTTGCGCCGTCAAGCGCACCGTTTATTGAAAAAGCTTCCGGCATTAAAAGCCGCTTTGTCGTTGATAAAGAAGGCATTCTCAATCCCGATATTATGGCGCCGCGCCTTGATGAGCGCTCGAATGACGAACCGTCCTTGCTGGCTGAGATGGGCATCAAAGCCGCTCAACAGGCTTTGAAAGAAGCGCAAATAGAGGCCAATGACATTGACGCCGTGCTGGTCGCCTGCTCGAATTTGCAGCGCGCTTATCCGGCCATCTCCATTGAGATACAAGACCTTTTGGGTATTGACGGTTTCGCTTTCGATATGAATGTCGCTTGCTCGTCAGCTACTTTCGGCATTCAGACCGGCTATGACATGATACGCTCGGGCAGTGCCAAGCGGGTGATGATGCTGAACACGGAAGTGTGTTCGGGCCATTTGAATTTCTGCGACCGCGACAGCCATTTTATTTTCGGGGACGTTGCCACAGCGGTGATTTTGGAAGCTGCGGATATTGCCACCAATAAGCAGGGTTTTGAAATTGTCGACACCCGCATGGTGACCAAGTTTTCAAATAATATCCGCAATAATTTCGGCTTTTTAAACCGCACCAGCCCAGACACACGCCACGATAAAGACAAATTGTTTATCCAAGAAGGCCGCAAAGTTTTCCGCGAAGTCTCGCCAATGGTGGCGCAATTGATCACCGATCATTTGGCCGATAATAATTTGGAGGCCAATGGCTTGCGCCGTATGTGGCTACACCAAGCCAATCGCAATATGAATGATTTTATCGCCAAAAAAGTGCTGGGTCATGATCCGAGCGATGACCAACAGCCCACCGTGTTGGACCAATATGCCAATACCAGTTCAGCCGGTTCGATTATCGCATTTCACAAATTCAAGAGTGATTTTGATGCCGGTGACATGGGCGTTATTTGCAGCTTCGGCGCAGGTTACTCGGCCGGCAGTGTCATTGTGCGCCGCGCCGGTTAAAGCTACCCTATGTGTCGAACGGCCATAGATGAGGGCCATGGATGAGCGACACGAACACCACCGACAACACAGACATTCTGATTGATATCAGCACGGCGATTTTGCGCGCGCATGATGGTGTGTTGCAATTTCGGGCCCTCGACGATGGCGGCAAATCAGCCAAGCGCCTGCCCTTTGGCCCGTTCATGCCCGACCGCCACCGCACGATGGAAATCGGTTTACGGCAATGGGTGCGCGAACAAGTGGGCGTTGATTTGGCGCATGTCGAGCAGCTTTACACTTTTGCCGATCAAGGCCGCTATAAGAGCGGTGAAGGCCGTCATGTCGTCTCGGTGGGCTATTTGGCATTGGCCCAAGGCCGAATGGGACCCGAAGATGACGCCGGCGGGGCTTGGGCTAATCTCTACGGATATTTTCCGTGGGAAGATTGGCGCGACGGTCGGCCCGATATGCTCGATAAAATTATTATGCCGGCGCTCGATAAATGGCTCGCGCAAAACGACGAAGCGCGCGCGCGTGTGCGTCTGGCCTTTGGCCGCGACGGCGCGCAATGGGACGAAGAGTTTGTGCTTGAGCGTTACGAATTACTTTACGAGGCCGGTTTGGTTGAGGAAGCAGTTCGTGATGCGCCGCATGGCCGTGACACGCGGGCGCGCCAAAAACAAACTCCGTCGCCACCGACGCTCGGCACAGCCATGCAGCTGGACCATCGCCGCATTTCGGCAACCGCTCTGGGGCGCTTGCGCAGCAAGCTGAAATATCGTCCGGTAATTTTTGACCTGATGCCCGACCGTTTTACGCTGCGCGCGCTTCAACAAACCACCGAGCTTGTGCTCGGCACGGCATTGCATAAGCAAAATTTTCGCCGCCTTGTGGAAAAGTCCGGCTTTGTTGAAGCAACCGGCGAAACCAGTCGCGCCCGAGGGCGCCCGGCCGAATTATTCCGTTTCCGTCACGGAAACCGCGCTGACAGACCTTTGGCAGGATTGCGTGTCTCGGGCGGGCGCAAATCAAGCGGCTCAAAATAAGCACCCTCTTAAAAGTGCCAAAAAATTGGTGACATGCCGCACTTATTTGCCCTTGCTTTTGCGGCCCAGCCCCCCATATTATAAAGTATAGATTATGCTCAATTTGAGTATAAATAAAGGATGATTATGTTTACTGCCAGCCACAGCTTGAAAACCGATGCCGCAGCCGCCTTGCCGGGCCAAACCGGTGCGCGCATTTTGGAAGAAATGGATATTGCCTATTCAGACGGGCTGGCGCGCGATATGGCACCGCTTTATGAGCGCGTGAAGAGCGTTATTCCTTCGGTCGAATGGCCGTTTTTTGCGCCTTACATCAAGGCGATTAATGAGCTGAAAAAAGAGAAAAACGCGGTCATTTTGGCGCATAATTATCAGACCCCTGAAATTTTTCACTGCGTCGCAGATGTGGTTGGCGACAGCCTGCAACTGGCCATTGAGGCGGTCAATGCTGAGGGCGATATGATTGTCCAATGCGGCGTGCATTTCATGGCCGAAACCTCGAAATTGTTGAACCCACAAAAAACCGTGCTGATGCCCGATATGGGGGCCGGTTGTTCCTTGGCGGAATCGATTACCGCAAACGATGTTCGCGCCCTGCGCGAAGCCTATCCGGGCGTGCCGATTGTCACTTACGTCAACACCTCGGCAGCGGTAAAAGCCGAGAGCGATGTGTGCTGCACCTCATCCAATGCCGTGAAAATTGTCAATGGCATGGGCACAGACCGCGTCTTGTGTATTCCCGATGAATATTTGGCGCAAAATATTGCTCGCGAAGCTGATGTTGAGGTGATTGCCTGGAAAGGCCGGTGTGAAGTGCATGAATTATTCACGGCGGAAGAATTGCAGCAATATCGCGCCGACGATCCAGGCCTGAAAATTATCGCTCATCCTGAATGCAAACCGGATGTGCTGGACGAAGCTGATTTCTCAGGTTCCACCTCAGCGATGATTAAATGGGTGAGCGACAACCAGCCCGACCGCGTGATGATGGTGACCGAATGTTCGATGAGCGACAATATTGCCGTCGAAAATCCGCAGGTCAATTTTGTGCGCCCGTGTAATTTATGCCCACATATGAAACAAATCACCCTGCCGAAAATCCTGGAATCCATGGTGCTGCACCGCACCGAAATCACCGTTGACGATGCCGTCGCTGATAAAGCGCGCGCCGCCGTCGAGCGGATGATTGAATTGAGCAAATAATTGTGAGCCGGACCCCGTTACAGGCCAATATTATTGATGTCGGTGATGTGCTTATCATCGGTGCCGGTTTGGCGGGTCTGTTTACCGCGCTGAAACTCGGCGCTCGGCCGGTCACCGTTATGGCTGCCGGTAAACGTAATAAGGGCGCGGCCAGCAAATGGGCACAGGGCGGCATTGCCGCCGCATTGGGTCCCGATGACAGCCCGGCACTGCACGCGCAAGATACGATTGATGTCGGCAGCGGCTTGGTTAACGAGAATGTCGCCGGTTTTGTGGCCGCCGAAGCCGCGGAACGTATTGCCGATCTGGAAAGTCTCGGCGTCGCCTTTGACCGCGACGAAAACGGCAATATGAAATTGGGTCGCGAAGCTGCGCATAGCAGTAATCGCATTATCGGCGTCACCGGCGACCGCTCAGGGCGCGCCATTATGGCGGCATTGGTGAAGCGCGCTGAGGCGACCCCGTCACTGAGCTTTCTGGAGGGCTATGCAGCCTATGAATTAGCCGTGGAGGACGGGCGCGTTGTTGGCGTATTTGCCCGCCCAGCCGACCATAGCGCCATATCCGGCCCGCTGCTTATTCGCGCCCGCGCGATTATTATGGCAACCGGCGGCATTGGCCATCTTTATGCTGTGACCACAAATCCGCGCGGTGCCAATGGCGAGGCTTTGGCGATGGCGGCGCGCGCCGGAGCGCAAATTGCCGATGCTGAGTTTGTGCAATTTCATCCAACCGCATTAACCGGCCCGTTCATTAACGATAAGGGCGCCCCTGCCCCGCTGGCCACCGAGGCGCTGCGCGGTGAAGGCGCGCAACTGGTCAATGCCAATGGTCATCGTTTTATGCCCGATCTTGACCCGCGTGCCGAACTGGCACCGCGCGATGTCGTGGCGCGTGCCGTGTTCAATCAAATAAATGAGACCGGCGGTGTCGGCTTGGATCTGCGCCCCAATGGCATTGCGGCCAATTTAACGACACGCTTCCCGACATTGGCCGAGCAGTGTGCCAAAACTAATATCGACCCGACGACAACGCCCTTGCCGATTGCTCCGGCGATGCACTTCCATATGGGCGGCATTAAAACCAACAATCATGGTCGCACCGGCCTGCCCGGTCTTTGGGCGTGCGGCGAGGTTGCCTCAACGGGCCTACATGGCGGCAATCGTCTGGCCAGTAATTCGCTCCTTGAGGCCTTGGTTTTCGGTGCGCGCATTGCAGAAGATGTCAATAATATCATGCCGTTAATGTCATTTTCGCGGCCTGCCCAACCGGCCACCCAGCCCGATGGCGATAGCGCATTGCTGGCCCCCGCCATGCAAAAGCTGCGGCACCTAATGGCACGCCATGTCGGTGTGTTGCGTCATGCTGACGGTCTGATTTACACATTGCACGAATTGGAACGTCTGCAACGCGCGGCCAATGGCATGGCGCCATTTGCCAATATGGTGTTGGCGGCGCAATTCGTCACCATGGCGGCATTGCTGCGCGAAGAGAGCCGCGGAGGCCATGCGCGCAGTGACTTCCCAAATATGGCTGCCGCCGCGCATAGCGTGCTGACTTTGCGCAGCCTCAATGATGCCTATGATAATCTGCCGCCCTTAGATAAAAATTTCGCAATCGCCGCGCAAGCGGAATAGCGACAATAAACGGAAACAGCATGCACACGATTACTGATGCCTTGCCGATTTTACCTGCCGATTTGGTGGCCCGCCTGATTGGCGAAGCCCTCGCTGAAGATTGGCAAACGCGCGGCGACGTAACCTCGCAAGCGGTTATTCCCGTCACCGCCCAAGCCCACGCCATTATTCGCGCGCGCGACATTGGTGTGTTGGCCGGCCTCGATTTGGCCGAGACGGCTTTTTTGGCGCATGATAGCGGGCTAAATGTGACACGCCAAAAGGCCGATGGCGATGCGCTGCTTGAAGGCGATGACGTGATGACCATAGCCGGTCCGGCGCATGCGCTATTGTCGGCTGAACGCGTGGCGCTGAATTATCTCGGCCATTTATCGGGCATTGCCAGCAAGACAGCAAAGCTTGTTGCGCTGACGGCGCATACAAACGCCAAAATTTGCGACACACGCAAAACAACCCCCGGCCTTCGCGCCGTTGAAAAATATGCCGTGCGCGCCGGTGGCGGTGCCAATCACCGCTTCGGACTGTATGACGCCGTGCTGATTAAGGACAATCACATTGCGGTCGCCGGAGGCATTCGGGCCGCCTTAAAAGCCGCGCAAGAAAACGCTGGCGCTCTGCCGATTGAAATTGAGGTCGATACGTTGGCACAATTTGAAGAGGCACTGGCGGCTAATGCTAAAATCGTTCTGCTCGACAATATGACGCCTGACATGCTGCGCGAGGCTGTCGCCCTTAATCAGGGCCGCGCCATATTGGAAGCCTCGGGCCGGGTATCAGAAGAAACGGCGGTCGGCATTGCCGAAAGCGGGGTTGATTATATCTCGGTCGGGGGCATTACCCATTCAGCACTGACGCTCGACCTCGGCCTTGATATTGATATCAGCTAAAAATTCGGCTTAAAAATCACTTACCCGACGATCATTATAGAAAATATGGCGGCCGATTTTGGCCAGCTTGATCATTGAGCGGTTCCAATACGGGTCAACATAATCGGCGTGATAATGCGTGGCGCGCGCCGTTGCCGGTCCGGCCCGCACCGTTACCAGCTTATTGCCTGCCATGCGGAGGGCTTTACGCCATAAAACGCGCTGCTTCGGGCGATCGGATAGGCCATCGCAGGCGAAAGAAAACTGGCATTTGTGGCGGCGATTTTGCCCCTGAAACACCACGCCGCAAATCGACCCCGGATATTTGGGCGACAAAGCCCGATTGATAACCACATCGGCCACGGCTTCCCAACCCGCCACAGGTTCAGAGCGCGCTTCGAAGTAAATCGCTTGCGCCAAGCAACGTTGTGCATCGCCCAATGTTTCTGCATGGGCCTCGGGTTTGAGGCCACGGAACAGACTTTCCCCGCGCACATAATCAGCTTTTTCAATAATGGAGTCAGGCGCGCGGCTGGCAATGCGTTCCGGATTGCGCATACCACCGATAACCGACGTGCTCAAAATGGCAATCACCACCAAGGCGCCGGCACGCAGAATAAACGGCCGTTTCGGACCAAAAATATAACGTAAATCAAGCCATTCAATAAGGCGTAGCATCGGGTTCCTCGCTTATCCCCCTCAGGTAACGCTATTACTGTAAAAATTTAGTAAGCTGATTTGCCGTTTTCGCCAAGCTGAACAAGCTTAGGGTTGACCCAAAAAAATTGGGGCAAAAAGCGAGAGGTGACACCTATTTTCCGCTTTTTATGGCCGCTTGCGCTGCCGCCAGTCGGGCAATCGGCACACGGAAAGGCGAACATGAGACATAGTCGAAGCCCATTTGATAGAATGCAGCAATCGACCCCGGATCGCCGCCATGCTCACCGCAAATGCCGAGCTTTAGCTCAGGGCGCACGGCGCGGCCTTTATCGGCGGCCATTTGCACAATCGGACCGACACCGGCCACATCAAAACTGGCAAACGGGTCTTTTTCCATAATACCCTGACTGACATAGGCGGGAAGAAACCGGGCTGCATCATCGCGGCTGACACCAAGGGCGGTTTGCGTCAAATCATTCGTGCCGAAAGAGAAGAACACGGCTTCCTCGGCCAATTCATCAGCCACCATGGCAGCCCGCGGCACTTCAATCATTGTGCCAATCTGATACGCCTCATCGGCAATGCCATATTCCGCGGCCAGTGGCGGCACCAAGGCTTTCAAAATGCGCAATTCGGCGACATCGATAATCAGCGGGAACATTATCTCGACCGGTGTTTTGCCCTTATTGGCCTTCATCGCGGCAAAAATTGCAGCCAATTGCATGGCATAAATTTCCGGCGCGGTAATGCCCAAACGGCTGCCACGATGGCCAAGCATCGGATTGCTCTCCTCCAATTCACCAATCCGCCACCGCAATTGTTCTTGGGTCTGCCCCAACGCCTCGGCCAGCGCACTAATATCATCATCGGCATGCGGTAAAAATTCGTGCAATGGCGGGTCAAGCAAGCGAATGGTCACCGGTCGTGTGCCCATGGTTTTGAACAGGCTGGCAAAATCATCGCGCTGCATCGGCATGAGCTGGTCCAGCACTTTTTCACGCATCGGGGCATTATCGGCCAAAATCATTTCCCGCACCAATGCAATCCGCGCCGGGTCAAAGAACATATGCTCGGTGCGGCATAGGCCAATGCCCTCAGCACCAAAACGCAGCGCGCGTTCAGCATCGCGCGCGGTTTCTGCATTGGTGCGAATACCCATTGTGCGGCGCGCATCAGCCCACGCCATAAGCGACCCGAAGTCGCCGGTCAGCTCAGCCTCCAGCGTCGGCACGGCTCCCAACATAATGCGCCCCGACGTGCCATCAACCGTAATGACATCGCCCTCTTTCAATTCATGCTTTTCAACCTGTGCGGTTCGGCGGTCAATATCAATATGCAATTGTCCGGCACCTGAGACGCAAGGGCGCCCCAGCCCGCGCGCGACAACCGCAGCGTGACTGGTCATACCGCCCCGCGAGGTTAAAATCGCACGGGCGGCATACATGCCGTGAATATCCTCAGGGCTGGTTTCCATGCGCACCAGCACCACATCTTTACCCAACGCTGCCAGTGCCTCGGCGCGGTCCGCCGAAAAGGCAATCTCGCCGCTGGCCGCACCCGGCGAGGCCGGCAGACCTTTGGTCAAAACTTTCATACGCGCACGCGGGTCGAGCGTCGGGTGCAATAAATGCTCAAGCGAAGCCGGTTCAATGCGCAGCAACGCCTCGGTTTCGTCAATCATGCCCTCGGCCACCATATCGACGGCAATTTTAATCGCCGCCTCAACAGTGCGCTTGCCGGCGCGGGCTTGGAGAATAAACACACGCCCGTTTTGCACGGTGAACTCAACGTCCTGCATATCCTTGAAATGGCTTTCGAGACGCTTGAAAACCTCAATCAGTTCGCCATGCACATCGGGCAATTCTTCTTCGAGCGATAAATCTTCCATTTGCGCCGCTTCGCGCGCAGCCTTGGTCAGATAAAGCGGTGTGCGAATTCCGGCGACCACATCCTCGCCCTGCGCATTCATCAAATACTCGCCGTAAAGCGCGTCCTCACCGGTGGACGGATTGCGCGTAAAGGCAACGCCGGTGGCACTTTTATCGCCCAGATTACCGAATACCATGGACTGAATGGTTACCGCCGTGCCCCATTCATCGGGTATGTCGTGCAGGCGGCGATAGGTGGTCGCGCGCTGGTTGTTCCAACTATTACAAACCGCGCCAATGGCGCCCCAAAGCTGCTCTTGCGGGTCTTGCGGAAAGGGCTGGCCCGCCTCACGCTCAATCATCTCGGCAAATTTGCTTGAGATCTCTTGCCAGTCATCCGCCTCCAAATCAGCGTCCAGTGACAGCGCGTTTTCAAATTTATAATCGTCAATTATATCTTCGAAGAAATCATGGCTGATGCCCATCACCACATCGCCATACATTTGCTGAAAGCGGCGATAACTATCCCAAGCAAAACGCGCATCACCGGTTTTGCCGGCCAATGCCGCAACCGTTACATCATTCAGCCCAAGATTGAGCACCGTATCCATCATGCCAGGCATAGAAGCGCGCGCGCCCGAGCGCACTGAGACGAGTAGCGGTTTTTCCTCATCACCCAAATACAGGCCCATATCCTGTGAAAGCAAAGCCATGGCGTCCTCGACCTCGGCTTTTAAGCCATCGGGAAATGCGCCCTCATTGGCGTTGTAAAATGTGCAAACATCGCTGGTCAGGGTGAAGCCGGGCGGCACACGCAAGCCCATGCGACACATCTCGGCCAAATTGGCCCCTTTGCCGCCGAGCAGATCGGTCATCTCCGCCGAGCCTTCGGCAAATCCGTCCGCAAAGGCATAGACAAATTTGCTATCCGTCATGCCGCGTCCCTATTCAATCAAATCAAAATCTGCAGCACGGCGCATATTTTGAATCAGCGCTTGCAGCAATGTCAGACGATTATGCCTGATTTTTTCGTCATCGTCATTGACCATGACGGCTTCAAAAAACGCGTCAACCGGCGCCCGCAAGGTGGCCAGCGCATCAAGCTGTTTTTCATAGCTCGCCGCCGCGCTATCCGCCAAAGCGATAATCGCATCATGCAATTGTTTTTCTTCGGCCACTGCCAGCAATGCCACATCGACATCAGCAGTTTCATGTTTGGCTTTGGCACAAATGCCATTGGCGCGCGTATAGGCCGCCTTCAGATTGCCGCCATCTTCGCTATTGAGAAACAGTTTTAACTGCTCAGACTTGGCCGCCAGTTCGACCACATCATCGCTGCCTAAAGCAAACACGGCGTTGACCACATCATGCGAAATACCCTGGCCGCGCAAATGCACTTTCAAGCGGTCGGCAACAAAACCCAAAAGATCATCAACCGGTGCATCCGGCGCGCCATGCAAGGCAAAACTCTCGGCAAAGACACCCGCCAATGACAGCGGTGTTTCGGTTTCCAGCAGGATACGAATAATCCCCAAAGCGGCGCGGCGCAGCGCATACGGGTCTTTTGAGCCGGTCGGCTTTTCATCGATTGACCAAAAGCCCGTCAGCGTGTCGATTTTATCGGCCAATGCAACCGCCATACCCTCGGCTGTTGCGGGGAGAGCGTCACCCGGCCCCAGCGGTTTGTAATGGTCCCGAATGGCGGCAGCGACAGTCGCGCCCAGCCCGTCATTTTGGGCGTAATAGCCGCCCATAATACCCTGCAATTCGGGAAACTCGTAAACCATGCCCGACACTAAATCGGCTTTGCATAACTCGCCTGCCCGCCTAGCGCCCTCAATATCAGCCGAAAGAGAAGCTGCCAATGACCCGGCCAGCTTGGCGATGCGCTTGCTTTTATCGGCCACAGTGCCGAGCTTGGCCTGAAAAGTAATTTTCTCAAGGCTTGGCAAGCGGCCTTCCAGCGTGCTTTTGCGGTCTTGGTCCCAGAAAAAGCGGCCATCTGACAAGCGCGCGCGCAAAACACGCTCATTACCGGCAATAATCGCCGCGCCGCCATCATCGGTCAGCATATTTGAAATGGTAATAAAATAAGGTGCCAGCGTGCCGTCTTGATGCCGCAGCGCAAAATATTTCTGATGTGTTCGCATGACTGAAATCAGCACTTCTTCCGGCACATCCATAAAAGCGTCATCGATTTTACCCAATAGTGGCACGGGCCATTCAACCAGCCCCGCCGTCTCGCTAATGAGCGCGTTATCCTCCGCCAAAACGCATTCAACGCTGTGCGCCAAACGCGCCGCATCTTCGGCAATCATCGCCTCGCGTACCGAGGCATCGACCAGCACATGCGCTTTTTCCAACGCACCGACATAATCATGCGCCTCGGTCATGACGATCGCGTCCGGCGTCATAAAACGATGGCCGTAAGTCGTATTGCCGCTTGTCAGGCCGCCAATTTCAAACGGCACGACTGCCCCGTCAAACAGGCACAGGATTGACCTTAAAGGCCTTACCCAACGCAAGGAGCCCCCCGGTTTTAAAGCACTGCCCCAACGCATTGATTTCGGCCATTGAAAGCCCTCAATCAGGCCGGGCATAAATCCGCCCAGCGCGGCCGCCAATGTGCCGCCTTTCTCGTCAATATCCAGCACGTAATACGCGCCTTTTTTATCCTCTTCCACGCTCAACCTGTCTGTCGTGTCGAGGCCATTTGCGCGCAAAAACCCTTCAATGGCTTTTTCCGGCGCATCGACACGCGGGCCTTTACGCTGCTCTTTTCGGTCAGGTAGGTTTTGCGGCAAACCGGCGGCAATCAGAGCCACACGTTGCGGCGCAACATGCGCGCTCAAGCTGTCGGCAGCGACGCCAAAGCCTTTCAAAAATTCTTCGATTTTGCGGCTTAATTGTTCAGCCGCTGCCGCCTGCATGCCGGCGGGAATTTCTTCTGAATAAAGTTCAATCAGCAGCTCAGCCATGATCGCCCCCATTAAGGGAACCGGCCAACCAAGCCTCGGCGCAAGCTTTGGCCAGGCTCCGCACGCGGCCAATATAGGCCTGCCGTTCGGTGACGGAAATAACCCCGCGCGCATCGAGCAGATTGAAATTATGGCTCGCCTTCATGCACTGGTCATAGGCCGGAAGCGCCAGCCCTTTTTCAACCAGTTGCAAACATTCAGCTTCGGCATCTTCAAAATGACGGAACAGAATATCGGTATTGGCGGCTTCGAAATTATAATGCGAAAACTCAACCTCATTGCGGTGAAACACATCGCCATAGCTGACCGCTTTATCGTCATCGCGACCATTGAAATCGAGTTCGAAACCGTTATCCGTGCCCTGCACATACATGGCGAGGCGTTCCAGACCATAGGTCAACTCGCCCGCCACCAGCTCGCAATCAATGCCGCCGACCTGTTGGAAATAGGTGAATTGCGACACCTCCATGCCATCGCACCAGACCTCCCAGCCTAACCCCCAAGCCCCCAATGTCGGGCTTTCCCAATCATCTTCGACGAAGCGAATATCATGCGCCATCGGGTTAATGCCCAAAACTTCGAGACTGTCGAGATAAAGCTGCTGAATATTGTCGGGCGACGGCTTCAAAATCACTTGAAACTGATAATAGTGCTGAAAGCGATTTGGGTTCTCGCCATAACGGCCATCAGTGGGGCGGCGCGATGGCTGCACATAAGCCGCGTTCCACGGCTCCGGCCCTAAAGCCCGCAAGACGGTGGCCGGATGAAACGTGCCCGCGCCCATTTCCATATCATAGGGTTGCAAAACCACGCAGCCGTAATCGGCCCAATAGCGCTGCAAATTGAGAATTAAGTCCTGAAAACTGGGCGGCTTATCGCCGGTCACACGGTCACTCATGAGCGGAAACTACCCGCCGTTCTTGCCAAAAGCAAGCGCCGCGCCGTAGCGCAAAACCGCTTCGGCCATCTCGCTGGGCTGAGCTTCATCATCTTGCAAAATCAAAGGGGGCAAAAGCGTCACCGGCGCGCGGGCATCCCGCTTGCCGCGCACAATCACCCGCGTTGCGGCTTGTTGCGGCTTCGGCATGATCGGCAAGACGCGCAAATCCCCCAATCGCTTGTGCATAACGGTCAACAGACGGTCAAGCGCATCAGCGCGATGCACAAAACTGATATAGCCCCCGGCACGGGTCAGTGCGCAGGCGCATTTTACCCAATTATCCAGCGTTCCCGCTTCGCCAATATAAGCGCGCGCTTTACCCTCATGATCGATGTCGGGCACGCTGCCGGCATCGTGAAACGGCGGATTGGCAATCACCTCGTCAAAACTATTGGCGACAATATGCAAATCCCCAAAAGCACCCGCAACATCGCCCGCGCGAAAATGCGCGCGCTCATCAAGGCGATTGGCCGCGGCATTGGCTTGCGCCAAAGCAACGAGTTCGCTGTCAAACTCAATGCCGGTAATATGTGCATCATGGCGGCGCGCCAAAAAACACAAGGACGCAACCCCGGCCCCACTGCCCAATTCGGCAACATGGCCGTTTTGCGGCGGGTCGGCTGACGCGGCCAGCAGCACGGCATCATGGCCCGAGCGAAAACCGTCACGCGGCTGACGCAGGCGCAATTTGCCGCCTAAAAAGCCGTCATGGCTGTAAACAGCACCATTATCGTCCTCACTGCCCTGCATCGTCTTGTCTCATTTGTTTTCCTTGACCCATGACCATAACCGCACATAATCACCCTCAATATGACAAAAATTATTAACTTTAGCGAGAGCCGCCGCCAGACCGACGACGCCCTGAGCGATTTGCTGGTGCTTTTCGGTGATGATTTGCAGCAGGTCGAGCAGGCGATTGCCGATCACATGAAATCGGCTGCCGATTTAATACCGACCATTAGTCGGCACCTTATCGGCGCGGGCGGCAAGCGGCTGCGTCCGCTTTTGACATTATCCGCGGCGCGCATGACCGGCTATCAAGGCAAAGATCACATCACCATGGCGGCAGCGGTTGAGTATATGCATACCGCCACATTGCTGCATGATGATGTTGTCGATGACAGCGACATGCGGCGCGGCCAACCGACAGCGCGCAATCTTTGGGGCAATCAGGCCAGCGTGCTGGTTGGCGATTTTTTGCTCGGTCAGGCTTTCCGCATGATGGTGGCTGCCGGTTCGCTTCCCGCTCTGGATATTCTCTCTTCCGCCGCCGCCGTGATTGCCGAGGGCGAGCTTATGCAACTGGCTGCAATGAATAATGCGCAAATCAGCGAGGACAGCTATCTCGACATTATCGACGCAAAAACCGCCGCATTATTTGCCGCCGCCGCAGAAGTCGGTGGCGTGATTGCCGATGCCGAAACCGTTGAACAAAAAGCGCTGGCCGCCTATGGCCGCAATCTCGGCATTGCTTTCCAACTGATTGATGATGCGCTTGATTATGGCAGCGTCAATCGCGTCTTGGGTAAGAATATTGGCGAGGATTTCGCCGAGGGTAAAATGACCCTTCCGGTTATCTTGGCCTATCACCGTGGCGACAAAGCCGCGCGGGTTTTTTGGGAAGAGGCGATGGGCGGCCCCAATGATGACCCGGCTCGCTTGGAGCACGCACTCAAGCTGATGGCGGAAACCGACGCACTGAACGACACGGTCGAACGCGCGCGCCATTATGGCGACAAAGCAAAAGACGCCATTGCGCTGTTTGCCGCCGATGATGTGCAGAAAACGCTAATCCGTCTGGTTGATTTTTGTATCGCCAGAGCTTACTAGGCGCCTATTAGGCGGCCGGCGACAACCCAATCTTTCTCCCTCATGGTGCGATAGCGCGCTGCCATGGCGCGGCCACTGCCCGGGGCCGACAAGCCGAAACAGGTCGCGCCTGACCCGCTCATGGCGACATAAGCAAAGCCTGCTTTTTTCAACGCCGTCAAACAATCGTCAATTTGAGGCGCAAGCGAACACGCCGCCGATTGCAAATCATTGCCCTGCGCCCTGACAAAATCCAACAAGTCTGCGCTGGTGGCAAAACCCTGAGGCGGTTTTATCGGTGCGGAAAACCTGCCTTGCGCGGCAAAAGAGGCGAACACATCAGCCGTGGGAAGCGCGAGACGCGGATTGACCAATACAATATCGGCGGGCGGCAAATCGGCCAGACGCTCAATATTATGGCCGATACCGCTCATCCATGCCGGCGCCGTATCAAGACAGACCGGCACATCAGCCCCCAGCGATGCCGCAATATCTTCAAGCGGTAGATCAACATTATGGAGCTGCGCCAAGCCCCGCAGAGCCGCCGCCGCGTCAGCCGAACCGCCGCCAATGCCCGCCGCCACGGGCAGGTTTTTTTCCAAAATAATTTGGCTGTGCAAAGCCTGTTGAGCATGCGAAGCCAACCGCACATGCGCCTCCGCAATAATATTGTCATCGCCCAACGCCGCCGCGAAAGGCCCATTTAATTGCAGACTGCTGGTCTCGGATTTGCTGATAAATAAGCGGTCGCCAATATCGGCAAAGGCCACCAGACTTTCCAGCAGATGATAGCCATCATCGCGCCGACCGGTAATTTTGAGAGTGAGATTGATTTTGGCCGGTGCCGATACGCGCAGCATCTGGGCTAAATCGCCGTGCCACCGCGCGGCATATGCGCTTCCGGTTTTTTCTTTTCCGGCACGCCGAGGCCGGTCAGCAATTTGGCCTCAATATTTGCGCGGTCTTCATCTGTCGGCTCAAAGGCCAATGCTTTGCGCCACTGATACCGCGCCTCAACCTCGCGCTTCATGCGCCATAGGGCATCACCCAAATGGTCGGTGATAACCGGGTCCGTCGGCTCAAGTTGCGAGGCGCGTTCCAACACCTTCAGCGCCGTGGCATAATTTCCGAGGCGATAATGTGCCCAGCCCAGACTATCGACAAAAGAGCCGTTTTTCGGCTTTTCCTTAACCGCCTGTTTGATGATTTTCAGCCCCTCATCAAGATACATGCCCTTGTCAATCCAGCTATAGCCCAAATAATTCAGCACATGTGGCTCGTCATTGGACAATTTACGCGCGCGCTGCAAATCAATTTCGGCCATATCCCAATCGCCCAGGCGTTCACGCATCATGCCGCGCACGAAATAGAGGTTCCAATCGCGCGGCCTCTCTTTATCAATCAACCCGATTGCCGCGTCGTAGGATTTTTCAGCCTCGGCAAATCGCAATTCCGAGCGATATAAATCGCCCAGCGACACTAACAGGTCGCGGTCATCGGGGCGTTGGTCTAATTGTTGGTTCATCACCGCAATCGCCGCCTCAACCGCGCCGGCCTCAAACAACATTTGCGCCCGCTGAATTTGCGCGTCGCGATACAGCAAGCCGTTTTTGTTTATCGCGCCAAATTGCTCGGCTGCATCGACAAAGCGGTCGCGCGCGCCCAAAAGCTGCGCGACAGAAAAGGCAATCAATTCATTATCAGCATCCAGATGCTGCGCCAGCCGCATATAACCCAAGGCCAAATCAAACCGGCTTTCGCCTTGCATGGCTTCGGCAATCGCGGCAAATGCCTCGGCCATTGCCGCCATCGGGTCGGTTTCAATCGGTGGCTTTTCGCCGCTGCTCAAACGCGCCTGCGCCGCACTCACATGGGCGTGTTCCAAATGCGTCGCGTGATAAAAATCGTATAATTTGGCTGCGCGCGCAGGCTCATCCTGACGTTCCAAAAAGGCCCCATAGGACAGTACAAAATAAAGATAACGCGCCGCGCCTGCGCGCACGGCCTCGCCATAATGCGCCGCCGCGGCTTCGGTGTTCCCATTAATCTCGAGCGCGCGGGCAGCTTGCACCAGCGGCACACCGGCAAACAGGCTGGCGCGGGTCAGTTTTTTAACCGCACCGGCACCTAGTTTTTCATCATCACGCGCCAATGCAATCCATAGCTGCATATTCGGGGCCAATACCGAACCCAGCGGCCCGCCGCCAATGGCGTCAATATGCTCAAGCGCCACGTCAAACTGCGCGCGCTTAAACCCCGCGACCGACAATAAAATATGGGCCTGCTGGTTTTGCGGCGAAACGGATATTAACCGTCGCGCCATTTGCGAAGCGGCGTCAAAATCACCGGCCAAAACATGGGCCTGCATCGCCGATTGTAAAAGCTCGCTATCTTTGGGACGCGCGGCCAGCGCACGCTCCCAATAATCGCCTGCGGCAACAACATCATTGAGACGCGACGCTTGACGCGCTGCCAGATAAGCTCCTGCAGCGCCCTGATCGACGATAAATTCCCCGACTTTTTGCGAAAACTGAACAATGCCAATGGCGACGATCACGCAAATGGCTGCGAGGCCGATAAGCAGATAATGTCGCTTGGTCATGTGTTTCACCTTATTGTCGACGGATTACATATTCGGATAATTAGGCCCGCCTGCCCCTTCCGGCACAACCCAATTAATATTCTGGCTCGGGCATTTTATGTCGCATGTCTTACAATGCACGCAGTTTTGCGCATTGATTTGCAGCCGCGGATTGCTGCCGTCATTTTCAGCAATAATCTCATAAACCCCGGCCGGGCAATAACGCTGCGCCGGTTCATCATATTCTTTCAGATTAACCTCGACCGGCACAGACGGGTCTTTCAACGTCAAATGCGCCGGCTGGTCTTCCTCGTGATTTGTCGCTGACAAGAACACGGATGACAGCTTGTCAAACGCCACTTCGCCATCGGGCTTTGGATAATCGATCGGCTTGCACTCAGAGGCTTTTTTCAGTGCCGCATAATCTGGCTTGCCGTGGCTCAGCGTAAACGGCAGGCCGATGCCCAATGTGCGCATCCACATTTCTGCACCCCCCAAAAGCGTGCCGATGAAATTGCCGAATTTCGACAAAAGCGGCTTCACATTGCGCACCATTTTCAATTCTTTGGCGACGCGCGAGCCATTATAGGCCTCTTGATATGCGCTCAACTCATCATGGCTGCGCCCGCTCGTGACCGCATCAAACGCCGCTTCCGCCGCCATAATGCCGGTTTCCATGGCGTTATGGCTGCCTTTAATGCGCGGCACGTTCACAAAACCGGCTGAACAACCGATAAGCGCGCCCCCCGGGAAAGCCAGCTTTGGCACGGATTGATACCCGCCCTCGGTAATCGCCCGCGCGCCATAAGAAACGCGCTTGCCGCCTTCCAGCAGCGGCTTAATGGCCGGGTGCATTTTGAAACGCTGAAACTCGTCATAGGGCGATAAATGGGGGTTTTGATAATTCAGATGCGTCACAAAACCGATAGAGACGAAATTATCGCCAAAGTGATACAGCCATGACCCGCCGCCGGTTTTATTGTCCAATGGCCAGCCCAAAGTATGCTGCACATAGCCCGGCTTGTGCTTGTCAGGGTCAACCTGCCACAGCTCTTTAATGCCGAGACCGAATTTTTGGTAATCGCTATCTTTATCCAGCTCATAATTGGCTATCGCCGCTTTCGACAAAGAGCCCCGCACGCCCTCACCGAGCAGCGTGTATTTGGCCAGCAATTCCATGCCCGGCATCCAGCCATCTTTCTTGCCGCCTTCTTTCGAGACGCCCATATCACCGGTTGCGACACCACGCACCGCTCCGTTTTCATCGAACAGCAATTCAGCAGCCGCAAAGCCCGGGTAAATTTCAACACCCAGGTTTTCGGCCTGTTCGGCCAACCAGCGCGCCACATTGCCGAGGCTGGCAATATAATTGCCGTGATTTTTCATCAAAGGCGGCAGCATGAAATTGGGCAGCGGAAACGAGCCGGCCGGGCCAAGCACCAAAAACTTATCATCGGTCACTTCGGTTTCCAGCGGCGCACCCATTTCTTTCCAATCGGGGAAAAGACGTTCAATGCCGACCGGATCAATCACCGCGCCTGACAGGATATGCGCCCCGATTTCCGAACCTTTTTCAAGCACACAGACCGAGACTTCTTCACCTTTTTCAGCAGCCATTTGCTTGAGGCGGATTGCGGCAGACAAACCGGCAGGGCCACCGCCAACAATCACCACATCATAATCCATGCCTTCACGCTCTTCGGGGGCCAACGCCCATCCCTGCCGCGCATTAACTTGATTGACCGGTAAATCACTCATGAAGTGCTCCCTATTTAGGCGGCCGAAAACTTGCAACCGCAACCTCAGAATTGGCTTTAACCTAACGCTTTCTGCACTCTGGTGCAAATGCCGACCCATGCAATGACATGCGACCCAATGTCGTTTGAATACGCGCGAGAGTGTGCTTTTATGGCGGCAATCGCGGAGAGACCCATGACCGATTCGCCGTCACAGGCTGAAATTATCGATATGTTGCGCCAGCACGTTGAAGCCGGCTGCACCGATATGCTGGCAGATGCGCCGATTAATCATTTTGAAGCGCCGCTCAATGAGGCCGCCCCTATCGCTGCCACCCAAGCTGAGAATATGGCTGAGAATATGGCCGAAGCCGCGCCCCCGCAGATGGAAAACCCACACTTGGCGACGCCGGTTGCCCCCGTGGCGCCGATAGAAAACGGCGTCAACACCACAGAATTGGCGGCATCGGCCGATAATTTGCAGGCCTTGCGCGTTGCAATGGAAGACTTTGACGGTTGCGCGCTGAAGAAGACAGCAAAAAATACCGTGTTCTGTGACGGCATTGAGGGCGCGAGAATTATGCTGATCGGCGAAGCCCCCGGGCAAGATGAAGACCGCCAGGGCAAGCCGTTTGTTGGGCGCTCCGGCCAGTTTCTCGACACCATGCTGGCGGCTATCGGCATCAGCCGCACCGATAATCTTTATATTTCAAACGTCGTGCCGTGGCGACCACCGGGCAATCGCACACCATCACTCGATGAGATTGCCTTGTGTAAGCCGTTTATTGCGCGCCATATCGCGCTGGCCAAACCCGATATACTGCTGCTGGTCGGCAATATATCGACCAAGACATTGCTGGAAACGGAAACCGGCATCACCAAATTGCGTGGCCAATGGCAGACCTATCAAGCCGACGACTTGTCGATTCCGGCTTTGCCGCTATTGCATCCGGCCTATGTGTTGCGCCGCCCCGAAACCAAAGCCGATGTGTGGGCCGATTTATGTGGCCTCAAAAAACGACTGGCGAATTAATGCGCAAAACCTTGATTCTTCTGGCGGCGCTGATGGCCGCAAGTCAGTTTGGCCAAACGGCACAGGCCAATAATCAGACCAATAATCAGGCTCCTGACATTATCGCGCCGCCCGTGCCACGCCCCGATTATCGCCCGGCCATATTGCCCGATGCGGTGCTCTATAAAAATATTTTCAGCTTGCAGGAAACCGGTAAATGGGGACGTGCTGACCGCCTTATTAAAAGGCTGGAGGACACGACCCTGATGGGGCATGTGCTGTTTCAACGCTATATGCACCCGACCGCCTATCGTGCGAAATGGACGGAGCTGCGCGACTGGCTGAAAAATTATGCCGACCAACCGGCAGCGTGGCGCGTTTACAAGCTGGCGCAAAAAAGAAAACCGCGCGGCGTATCCATGCCCAAACGCCCACCATCGCGCGTTTATTTTAACGAGCGCGCCAGTGCCGGTCAGCCCCTGTTTCGCACCCGCACGGCGCGGCGCATTAAAAAGCAGGTCGAGTATTTAGTCCGCCGCGAACGCCCGACCCAGGCGCTAAAATATATTTCGGAACGCGCCCAAGACCGCCGATTAAAACGCATGGAAACGCATTTTCTAAAATCGCTCATTGCGCGCTCTTATTATATTGAAGGCAAGGTCGAGGAATCCTTAGAGCTGGCGCGCGAGGCAACCGAGTCGCGCGCGAAGGTTCAAATGTCCGATTGGCATACCGGTCTTGCTGCCTATCGTCTCAATCAAATCGACACGGCGATTACCCATTTTGAAAAACTTGCCCGCAACCCCACTGCCAGTGCGACTTTGCGCGCCAAAGCTTCCTATTGGGCAGCGCGCAGCCTGCGCCAAACCGGCGAAGTTGAAAATGCGGAGCAACATTTCCGTGCCGCCGCGCGCAGCGGCGCTAATTTTTACGCCTTGCTGGCGATGCAACATATTCGCGGTGGCATGACGATTGAATGGCGCCAAGCCACTGACGTCCAAGATAATTTATTCATCGCTCATCCGGCGGTGCGCCGCGCGCAAGCCCTGCGGCAAGCCGAACAAGAAGAGCTGGCTGAGTTGGAACTGCTCTATCTGCAAGAGCGCCTGAGTGATATTGAGGCACGCGCGCTGATGGCCTTTGCCCGCGACAATCAATATCCCGCCGTGCAACTGGCATTGGCGACGCGGCTTGGCGGCAATACGGCAAATGGCCTGCCGCTGCCACTTCTTAAGGGGAGTTATCCGATTGTCGACATGGCGACCAATGGCGTCGACCGCGCCCTTGTGCTGGCGCTTATTCGTCAAGAAAGCCGCTTCAAAGCCCGCGCCAAATCACATGCCGGCGCGCGCGGGCTAATGCAAATCATGCCCGGCACGGCAGCTTTCGTAACCGGTGATTGGTCGCTTTATCGGCGGCGCGGCCGCGACCAATTGCTTGACGCCCAGCTTAATCTGGAGATCGGCCAGACATATCTGACCATGCTCATGGGTGAAAAATATTTTGCCGGTTCGCTGGTGCATATGCTGGCTGCTTATAATGGCGGGCCGGGCAATGTGCGGCGCTGGCGGCGCGAGCTGAGCGAGGTCAAAGACCCGCTTTTGTTTATCGAAAGCCTGCCTGCGCCGGAGACGCGCGATTATGTGCAAAAGGTGATGGCCAATCTATGGATTTATCGTGACCGATTGGCACAAAGCCCCGACAGCCAACGCATTTTAGCCGCCGAAAGCTGGCCGCTTTACCGCTCGCAAGATGTCCAAGCAAGCATAGTGCCCGCGCGCATTCGCTAGTCGTTTAACCGGATTAATTTAGGCGCTCGCCCAGTTCAGCAATATTGGTATCGACCAATTTTTGCGCTGTCTCATCGGTCATGCCACCGGCAACCAAATGCGCGGCGGCTTCAACTGCCAAAGAGGTGATCGCGGCACGAACTTCTTTTTCAAGATTTTCCTGAGCGCGGGCAATCTTCTCTTCGGCCTGTTTGGAACGGCGTTCCATCGCAGCTTGCATGGCCTCGCGGGCTTCTGCGGCGGTGCGTTCAGCCGAGGCTTTGGCATCGGCAATCATCTGCTCCGCTTGCGCTTCGGCTTGCTTGCGCTGTTCTTCATAATCGGCCAGAACTTTTTCCGCTTCAGCGCGCAGCGCTTTGGCGTCATCAAGTTCTTTCGCAATCTCCGCAGACTTTTCATCAAGAGACTGCATCAGCTTGCTTGGCAGTTTCAAATATATGAACGCGCCAATGACGGTAAAAAAGGCCGCGGCAACAAAAAAGCTTTCATCAAACATCAGCTCTACTCCGCCGCTACCGTTTTAACCGCTTTGGCGACCGCAGCATCATCTGCTTTTACGGTGCCAATCGCATCCATTACATCACCAACAATCGCGGCGGCGGCATCAGACAGACCGTCCATCGCATCATTGCGGGCTTTGGCCATTGCCGCCTCAGCAGCTTGCGCTTGCTCGGCCAGCGTGGCATCAAGCTCGGCTTTTTGCCTTTCGGTTTCGGCCTGAACCTCAGCGCGCATATCCTGCGCCAAGGTTAACGCGCGCGAGCGCGCCTCAGCCAAAGCCTCTTCATAAGCCGCCAGTGCCGTTTCTGCTTTTTCACGCAGCGCTTCAGCTTCAGCGAGGTCATCGTCCAACTGCGATGCACGGGCCTGTAAAGTACCCGAGATGCGCGGCAGAACGACAAACGCCATCACCAGATAAAGCGCGACGAAACAGATACCCAGCCAAAAAAGCTGGGTGCCAAACGTGCTTGGATCAAGCTGCGGCATTGGCGGCCTCCTTAATGCTTATAAATTGTCGTTCAACGCGAGACGCGTTGATTAGACAACAAACAGCAGGATAAGGGCGATAATCAGACCGAACAGGCCGGTCGCTTCTGCCAGGGCAAAGCCCAAGAGCAGATTCGGGAACTGGCTTTGT
>JAKMDW010000082.1 GCA_022426245.1 Alphaproteobacteria bacterium
ACCTCACCCTATCGGGCTGTGGCACCGGTTCGGAATTGCCACCGGATGCGAAAGGCATCTGGTGACGCTCTTCCTGTCCCGGGACCAGCCGATTGAACGCTTACGCGCTCTCAAAAACTGTTCTCCCGTCTCATACAGGACATTAAGTATTCCTTAGCGAATACCCCTGTAATCTCGGACAGGCCGGAAGTAGAACTTCCGGACATCCGTTCGCTGCCCCCATGTATACGCAAAGGGCAGCGAACGAAATTCTTAGGCCTCGTTGCCGAGGCCTGACATATCCAGCTTCACGCCCGGCCCCATTGTGGAACTGACCGCCAAACGCTTCATGTAAGTGCCCTTGGCACCGCTGGGTCGTGCTTTTTGTACGGCACCGATCAGCGCGCGGATGTTGCCGGCCAACTGCTCTTCCGAGAAGCTGGCTTTACCAACACCGGCCTGCAAAATGCCTTCTTTCTCGACACGAAACTCGACCGCGCCACCTTTGGCAGCACGCACAGCCTCAGCCACATCGGCCGTTACTGTTCCGACTTTCGGGTTCGGCATTAAATTGCGCGGGCCCAAAACTTTACCGAGACGACCGACGAGCGGCATCATGTCCGGCGTTGCGATGCAGCGGTCGAAATCAATCGTTCCGCCTTGCACCGCTTCCATCAAATCCTCTGCACCAACAATGTCAGCACCGGCGGCTTTCGCTTCGTCGGCTTTTTCATCGCGGGCAAACACGGCAACGCGCTGGGCGCGGCCAGTGCCATTGGGTAGCTCAATCACGCCGCGGACCATTTGGTCGGCATGGCGCGGGTCAACACCCAGATTGATGGCGATTTCTACGGTTTCGTCGAACTTGGCAGTGGCGTTTGCCTTTACCAATTTGACGGCTTCATCGAGCGCATAGAGCTTGTTTTTATCAACAGTCTCATTCGCTGCTTGCATACGTTTCCCGGCCATTAGTCGCGCACCTCAAAACCCATAGACCGCGCAGAACCGGCGATCATTTTCTGTGCTTCATCCAGATCCGTTGTGTTCAGATCGGCTATTTTCTGTTCAGCGATTTCACGGCATTGCGCCATGCTCACAGAAGCAGCAACTTCGCGCCCCGGTGCTGAGCCGCCCTTATCCAGCTTGGCTGCCTTCTTCAAATAATATGAAGCGGGCGGCGTCTTGATAACGAAGGTGAAGGACTTGTCTTCAAAAATCGTCACAATGGTCGGAATCGGCATATTGGCTTCCATTTCTTGCGTCTTCGCATTGAAAGCCTTGCAGAATTCCATAATGTTAAGACCGCGCTGACCCAAAGCCGGGCCAATAGGCGGTGATGGGCTTGCAGCCCCTGCCGGTACCTGCATTTTCAGGTAACCATCAATCTTTTTTGCCATCTCTCGTTCCTTTCTTGCCGCCGAGGCGGCTGACGATTATGGGTCGTGGTGGGGCAGTTTGCTCTGCCTGCCACGAACATTCACGGGATTTAGCCTTTTTCGACCTGCCCGTACTCCAACTCGACCGGGGTTGCCCGACCGAAAATTGACACGGCAACTTTGAGCCGTGCCTTTTCTTCATCGACCTCTTCAACAAGACCGCTGAACGAAGCAAACGGGCCGTCGCATACACGAACTTCCTCGCCCACTTCGAAAATAATAGAGGGCTTGGGCCGCTCTGCCCCGTCCTCAACCTGATTAACAATCCGGTCAACTTCTGATTGCGAAATCGGCGCCGGCTTGCTTTGCGACCCCAAAAAGCCGGTGACCTTAGGGGTGTTCTTGACGAGGTGATAAGCATCATCCGTCATATCCATTTTCACCAGCACATAGCCCGGGAAAAATTTACGTTCGCTATTAACCCGACGCCCGCGACGCATTTCGACAACTTCTTCTGTCGGCACGAGAATTTCTTCAAACGCGCTATCCAGTCCGGTTTGGGCGGCCTGCTCACGAATACTTTCCGCGACTTTATGCTCGAAATTCGAGTAAGCGTGAACGATGTACCAGCGCTTTGCCATACTAACCAGCCAATCCCAAAAGCAATGACACCAGCCAGCTCAAAATCTGGTCGGCAATAAAAAAGAAAATTGCAGCAAGCGTCGCCAAAATGAAGACCATGACCGTTGTCACCGCAACTTCATTGCGGGTCGGCCACGTCACTTTCGACGTTTCGCTACGCACTTCCTGAACAAACTTCAGCGGATTTGCCATCTGCCGATTTTCCTCTTTCGCGCAGG
>JAKMDW010000111.1 GCA_022426245.1 Alphaproteobacteria bacterium
CGCTGAAAAATATGGGCATTATTTTTGCCGGCATTGATGTGATTGGCGGACAGTTGACAGAGATTAATGTCACCTCCCCGACCTGTATTCGCGAAATTAAGGCTTTTGGCGGCCCCGATATTGCCGAGATGATACTCGATGCCATTGAAGCGCGCCGCGCCTGATACAGGGTTTGGGCCTATTGGCTGGTTTTGCGATAAATATTGCCTTGCGCCAGCGCGTCCAGCGCGATGATGGGTTGCCGCCCGCTGCCGCAATGGGTCAGTTTGGCATGGGGTAAATCATTAAAGGTCAATAATTCGGCGACCCGCCAGCGATCGGCGAGAAGGTCGTCCGGATTATCTGCCACACCGCTTGGCGCGCCCGCCGGGGTCAGGCGGAGGGCTTGAAAGAAAGCCTTTTTGGTTGGCCGGACTTGGCTGAAAACATCCCCCGGCGCAACCGTCACGCAATGACGAGCAAACATGTAAACCTCAATGAACAGGCGCATCTAAAAACAACACCGGCAAAGAAACAAGCCCCGCTTGTGGCGGCCCGCCTTTTTCCCTAAGCTTGTGGTAATTAAGCCAACAAGAATAAGAAGAAACCGTGGTCGCCAATATTAAAACTGTTGCCTTTCAAGGCGTCGATGCCGTTCCGGTCGAGGTGCAAGTGCATCTGGCACCCGGGCAAAATGCGTTTAACGTGGTTGGCCTGCCCGATAAATCCTTGGCTGAAAGTCGCGAGCGGGTGCGCGCCGCTTTATCGGCGGTCGGCCTCGCCCTGCCCTATGACCGCATCACGATAAATTTGTCGCCCGCCGATTTGCCCAAAGAAGGCAGCCATTACGACCTGCCAATTGCGCTGGGTCTGTTGGTGGCGATGGGGGCGTTGGGGCAAGATGCGGTGGCCGATTATTTTGTCATGGGCGAGTTGGGGCTTGACGGCACATTAATCGGTGTGCCGGGGGCGTTGCCCACCGCCATGGCGGCGCTGGCCAAAGATTACGGCCTTATCTGTCCGGCCGATTGTGGGCCCGAGGCGGCATGGTCGGGCTTGGCGGCACCCGATAAGCCGGGCATTGTCGCAGCGGCACATTTGTTGGAAGTGGTCAATCATTTGCGCGGCGCGAGCCTGTTGGCGCCGCCGCAAGTACGACCGGCCCCACGGCCCAAAACCTTGCCCGATATGGCCGATATTCGCGGCCAAACCGAGGCTCGTTTGGCGCTGGAAGTGGCGGCGGCGGGCGGCCATAATTTATTGATGAGCGGCCCGCCCGGCGCAGGCAAATCCATGTTGGCGGCGCGCCTGCCGGGTATTTTGCCGCAATTGGCTCCGCGCGAGCGATTGGAAATCTCGGTCATTGAAAGTCTGTCTTCGCAGCGCGGCGGGGTGCGCTTGGCCGATAGAAGACCGTTTCGCACGCCGCATCATTCGGCCTCTATGGCGGCGCTTATTGGCGGCGGTCGCCAAGCCAAGCCGGGGGAAATATCTTTGGCGCATTGCGGCGTTTTGTCTCTCGATGAATTGCCGGAATTTTTGCGCCAGACGTTGGACGCTTTGCGCCAGCCGGTCGAGACCGGTCGCGTCGATGTGGCGCGCGCTGAGGCGCATGTCAGCTATCATGCGCGCTTTCAATTGGTCGCGGCGATGAACCCGTATCGCTGCGGCCATGCCTATGATGCCGCTTTGACGTGTCACCGCCTGCCGCTATGTCGGCAAGAATATTTGGCACGGCTGTCGGGGCCGCTGCTCGACCGGTTTGATATTCGCATTAATGTGCCGCCCGTGCCGCTGGCGCAAATGATTGATGATGTCAAAGGCGAGGCCAGTATTGATGTGGCGGCGCGGGTTGAGGCGGCGCAAGTGATGCAAATGCAACGTCAGGATTGTTTGAATGCACGCCTTGATGGCGAAGATTTACGCAAGCTCGCCGCGCCCGATGCAAAGAGGCGTAAATTGCTCGATGCGGTGACTGACGAAAGCGGGGTTACGGCGCGGGGCTTTAACCGGATTTTGCGGGTCGCCCGCAGCCTTGCCGATTTGGCCGGTCGCGAGGCTTTGGCGGATAAGGATATTGCCACCGCGCTGGTCTGGCGCGGGCATTAGTTTTCATCGCGCGGCCAAAGACCCGAAAATGACTAAATGGTTTCCAGCCCATAAGCGGCCAGTGCCGCCATGTT